>JBLHNB010000053.1:0-38285 GCA_047621305.1 Alteromonadaceae bacterium
GAATAAATTCAAGCTTTTCACTGCGCTCATCACCCATTTGATGTAATTCATTACCACAACACGTACAGTTTTTATCGTCAATATCATGAATAACAGTTTCGCGTGGTAAATCGGAAGGAAGTTTTTTCGAACAGGCTTCTTCTTAACCACTTTGGTAAGTGGTGTCATATGAATGATCTAATTATCGAAGCTCTTCGGTTTGTAGTGTTAAAAAGGCATAATCTATTTTTTATCACAGTGTGCTTGGCGATTTTATGCGTATAGAAAATGAGAATGACTATGAGAAAGCATTAGAGCGTAGAAAGAGGTTATGGGATTCTGGCTTCTGTGATGCTTGTGATGAGTTAAGTTTTGCCATAGAGGGTTATGAATTGGCTAAGATTGCTGAAGAACGTGAACGGCAGTCAGGAGGTGAAATTGATATTGATAATTTATAGTTTTACGTGCACTTTTCACCTGATTAAAGACAAGCTTAGCTTGTCTTTTTTTATGCCTATTAAACTAAAAGCGTGAATGTCGCAGTTTTAACGATGTGTTTTTATCGTTAAAAATCGTCATTGAACAAACGAAGTGCGTTAGTAAGTTATTGATTTTAAATGATACCCGTATAGTAATACGGGGGTAAAGTATTCTCTCACTGCTATGAGGACATCGAGTACAGAGTGATCTTATAAAAGTGTTTTTTTATAACTAAATGGTTTTTGATGATTTTTTTATTGGTATATGTATAAACTTATGATGGCTATATAAACATCGTGGTCCTTGTTAACATTATATTAATAAGTGGTTATTTATTTTATTTAATAAATTCAATGGTTTGTTGGTTATTCAGTATCAGATTTTTTTACATATCATTACTGTTTCTAAATAAAAAACAATATTCGTGTTAATCTATTGAAAACAAACTGTATTATATTATTAGCATAATATTTGCTTGTATGGTAGGTAAAAATAATGTAAATAATATAAGGGAAGTTGATGACAATTAAAATATTGAAAGGAAGATTAACGAGTTTGTTAGTGTTCGCTTGGATCTTTGTAAACAATGCAAATGCGAGCTTAATAACAGAAACATACAATTTTAAAGTGGATAGCATAACCGGTACTGGTCAATATTTAGCAAATAATGTTGGAGACATAGTGTCACTTAGTTTACCTATGATGATACTTCACATAAAATGCATCTAGTATCTGATAGTGGATTAACGGATACATGGTGTGGGGCAGCCGTATACGGTGAAATTGGCTGTACTTCTAGCTTTAATTCTCTTAATCATGCTTCTGATTTCATATCGTCAGGATACGATTCATTATTCGACAGCGGATCAATGGTTCGCGATGGTGGTCATTTTTACAATCGCGAGAGTAGTAGTCGTTCATGGGCATATGAGACAAATCATGATGACATAAAACATTTTTCCGTAGTTAACGATGAGTATACGCATCACATTAAAATTAGTACTATAACTGGTATAGTTGAATCAAGTGAAATAGAGTTTTGGTATAGAGACACTTTTATTCGAAAGTCTACACTAGGTTTGACATATGTTAGTGTATTACCTGTTCCAGAACCTTCAACACTTGCTATATTTGCATTAGGTGTGATGGGTTTTGCATCACGTCGATTCAAGAAAAACTAACTTAGTTTCACAATCTAAATCGTTTTTATAAATCAATATGCATCAGCGAATTAGGTTGGTGCTTTTTTATTGTTATTTATGGTCATTTTTTGCAAAAAACTGATTAATTTCTTTTATTTTTATCTTTAATTATTGTTTCTGAAATTGCCAAAAACGAACCGCTTTAGTATTCATAATCTAAAGCCTCCAAAGACTGTTTTATATCATTGTATTATATAATCTACTTGCTACTTAATTTCACTATTTAACCTATTGTATAGTCTATATTGTACTTATTGAGTGTCAAAAAAAGTCACATCACTTTAAAGCGTAGATGCAATTAAATTACTTTTTAATTATTGAACTTATCATGCAGTTTATGTGGAAATAGTTGCGTATACACTTGCCATAAAATATTTAGATTTCTGTGACCTGTAACTTGGGCTACTTCTTCAATTGTGTAGCCCTGTTCAAACAATCTACTTGTGCCTTCTCGTCTTAAGTCATGATAGCGTAAATCACTAATGCCTAAATCATTGCGTACCCGTTGAAAACCAGCACTAACGCTTTTTGGATTATAAGGGAAAATTAGTTCGCTATTATTTGGTTGTTTAACCGCTATATCAAAAGAGCCTCCAAGTAGAGGAGCAATCATATGATTACCTGTTTTTTTACGTGGATCTTTTCGGTCACGAACTAGTATAGTTTTATGAACTCGGTTTAAATCTTCCCATCTTAATTTACAAACTTCACCAATGCGCATGCAGGTTAATATACTGAAATTCAATATATCCAAATAAGGGATCCTTACATTTCCATTAGCCTTTTGATTTTGTCTTAGTTTTAGTCCTTCTCGAAGCATTTCAAGTTCGTCAGCGGTAGGTCGTCTAGTTCGTTTATTACTTTTACCAATTAACCCCATGTCAATTAAGGTAGGCAAAGCTTCATCAAATATTGAGTAATTCGCTTCAATATCGAAAACAGGCTGTGCCTTTTTCATTACTGCACGCAAATAGCACACATCATGATAAACAGTAGAGGGTTGGGCTCCTGCTTCTTGTCTTACAATGAGCTATTAAATCACTCGTCTTTAGTTTATTACTTGTGATATTACTAATGTCAGAGTCTCTGAGCATTTGAATGACATAGCGTTTTGTTCTACCTGCTGACTCCCATAGGTGTTTATCTTCAATGTACAGATCGAGAAGGGCACTGAGAGGAATAGTTTTTCCAACGCCTATTTCTTCATTTTCGATTTCGTTAAGTCTGTTTTTACCGTAAGTACGCGCTATTTCTTTTTTGCGGAATGTTTTTGATTCACGGTGTATAATCTTGTTGTCTTTTTTAACGACGACTTGACAGCGGTAACTGTAGTCACCATTAGCTTTCAATCGTTTGATGATAGTAAATGAAGCCATCTTAAATCCAACCCGTTCATGGTGTACATATGGTGTACCATACATCGAAATTGGCGGAGATTAAAGGCTTTTAGTGGTAATTTATACAGTAATAAATAAAGGTGTTGTTCGTGTCTAGCTCAGTAAAACCAGCAAATTCAATAAAATCAATAGATCACCGTCTCAGTATTGCGCCCATGCTCGATTGGACTGACCGTCACTGTCGTTATTTTTATCGCGTGATGTCAAAACAGACTGTACTTTATACTGAAATGATCACTACGGGTGCTATTTTGTTTGGCAAAGGTGATTATCTTTCTTATAACGATGCTGAACATCCGCTTGTTCTGCAATTAGGTGGTAGTGATTCTAAAGCGTTGACCGAATGTGCAAAAATGGCCGAACAATACGGTTATGATGAAATCAACATTAATGTAGGTTGCCCATCTGATCGTGTGCAAAACGGCCGCTTTGGTGCTTGTTTAATGGCTGAACCCCAACTAGTTGCAGACTGTGTTAACGAAATGCAATCAGCCACCAATATTCCTGTTACGGTAAAATCCCGAATTGGTATTGATGACCTTGATAGTTATGAGTTTTTGCATAAATTTATTGAAGTCGTTGCTCAGGCTGACTGTAAGCATTTTATTATTCATGCCCGTAAAGCATGGTTAAGTGGTTTAAGCCCTAAACAAAACAGGGAAGTGCCACCGCTTGATTATGATCGGGTATATCAAATCAAAAAAGATTTCCCCCAACTTGAAATTTCTATCAACGGAGGTATAAAAACCTTTGCTGAAAGTAACGAACACCTCAAGCATATCGATGGGGTGATGATAGGTCGTGAAATATACCAAAACCCGTATATGTTAACGCAAGCTGATAATGCTATTTATCAGCAAAATAGCGAAGTATTAACTCGATTAGAGGTCATTGAGCAAATGGCAATCTATATTGATCATCATATCGCCAGTGGAGGACGAGCATGGCATGTATTGCGACATATGCTTGGCTTATGTAATGGTTTACCTGGAGCTCGAGGGTTTAGACGTTATCTAAGTGAAGAGTCGAGTCAGGAAGGAGCTAATAGTAAACTTTTATTTGAAGCTTTTGCTAAATTTCAGTTGTTATAATTTCTCACCCTCAAAATTTTTCACATAGCATGATACGAAATTGAGACAAGTTACTTCTATACGTCTCGATTTCGGGATCTTCTATCCCTAATCTGGGAATCTGCAAAACAACCCTTTGTTAACAATATTCGCATTACTTATCACTTCTAACTAATAGTTGGTTTTTTTAGCCAGTAGCATACTTTGTTTCTAGTCAACTCAAAATTGTAAGAAATCACTTTAAACATAAAATTCAATTTAAATCATATGGTTAAGGTTTTTATTGTTTTTTGGCACAACTATTGTAATAGCTATTGCAACTTAATTAATATCATCAATCAAAAATAGAGAGGGTCATCTTATGAAAAATATCAAATGCACTATACTCGTAACGGGCTTCATCATGTCATTGTCAGTAAATGCAGCCGAGCAAGTCAGCATCAAAAATAACGCAGAAGTATCTATTCAATACAATACAGCACAACTGGAAAAGCAACTGAATAATCAGTTAATAAATGAAATTAAACAATCAATTAGTAAAGTTCGTATGACAGAATATATTGAAGCATCAGTATTGACTGCTAGGCGAGATGTAAACCTAAAGAAAAATACTCCTCAAAAGTCTGAAGACGAATAAGGATATATTCATGTTAAGTTTACCTATACTTTTTGCTGTAATGCTTTTGCCTAGCGTTTGTATGTTGGCTACATCGATGATTGTTAGTTTATTTGAACAGCATAATGACAATCTAGGCACACCCGAGCGGGCGTTAAACTCCTAAACCAATTGGATTAACTAATCGATTTACGTTAGTAATTAGTTAATTCATTTGGTATTAAATAACCTTAATATCCAAGCTTTAAAATTTACGAAGACAAGCTGCATATATCGGTATAGTTTCATTAGATTTATAAAAACTAATGGCGAAAATCATGCAAAAATCTCTCAAGCAGCCTATTCTTATGTCATTAGTTGTGAGCCACTTTCTCATTTTTCTGATAATGACGATCTAATTAGCTTAGATGTAAGTATTCCCCTGTCAGTGGTGTAAAAGCACCTGATCATCTATGACCAACAACAACCATTGTAAATGCACGTTGATTTGATCTCAATAAAGACTTTTCTGCTCTAAATAACCTCAACTCTGCATAATGAGGCCTTGATGGCTAAGTAAGATCAAGCTCTTATATAGTTAAATAATACACTTCCTCAAGCCGTGGTTGATTGGAGGCGAGGGATTCTATCGCAAATTATCAATCATCATTTATTTGTGATCATATGACGTTAGCATTTTTTACAAGATACTAACCACAAAGTACTGGTGCGAGAGCAGCACAACGATTTTCAGGACATGTGCAGAACCAGGTGAAAGCCTTATGCCTAACGTATTGAATTTGCCTTTAATACGATTGTTAGAGACTTCAGGTAGAAGTTGCTCTGATGTATTCTTCTAAACTCCAATCACTAAAATTAGTCAATTTAGCTAACCTAATAGTTTAATTGACCAGTTTATCGTTAGACATAATATGTCGTGTATTTACCTCTTATCTTAAAGTTTAAGTATAATTATTAAAAATCAATCACTTAGGTTGTTTTGTATTATTGGCACGTGACTTGTAATAAGTAATTATCAAAAACAACATACATTAAAAAACGAGTAGGGGATTACATCATGGGTTTATTTTCACGTTTTACAGATATTATCAATGCTAACTTAAACAGTATGTTAGATAAGGCCGAAGACCCAGAAAAAATGATCCGATTGATCATACAAGAAATGGAAGAAACGCTGGTCGAAGTCCGGTCTACCGCGGCAAAACACATTGCAGAGAAAAAAACAGCGCAACGTCAAGTGAACGCACTTGAGTCAAATATTGAAAACTGGCAGAAAAAAGCAGAACTTGCTTTAGAAAAAGGTCGTGAAGATTTAGCTAAAATGGCACTGACTGAAAAACATAAATGTAGTGCACAATTGGCTGATATGCAAAAAGACTTAATTCAAACAGATGAGTTTCTAGTAAATATTCAAGGAGATAGTCAACGTTTACAAGACAAACTATCGGATGCTAAACGTCGTCAAGAAGCTTATGTATTACGTCAAAAATCTGCAGAAGTGCGTTTAAAAGTACGAGAAAAAGCCGCTATTTATAATATTGATGAAGCCATGAGTAAGTTTGAACGTTATCAACAAAAAATTGATCGTGTTGAAGCTGAAATTGAAGCTTACGATATGACACAAAATAAAGATCTTGGAAGTCAATTTCGCTCATTAGAAGCCGATGAACAATTGGAGCAAGAGTTTGCCGAATTGAAGAAAAAAGTGGCTAATGGATAAGTTGTTGGATCGATTAATCGAAATGTTAATGTAAATTTTGGTTAGTTGTGTGCAGCTTTTATTAGAACTTGTTAATACCTGTGATGATGAGATTGCTCTGAGCAGGATTAATAATTTTGTTATAAAAAACAAACATCAAGTAATATCGAGGAGTTAATAATGAATGTCGAACGTAATTATTCAGTAAATAAAACTTTAAGCAAAGATACCTTAAATAAAAAATTATCAGGGGTATGTGCAGGCATCGCTAAACATTATGAACTGCCTCGTTTGGTGGTAAGAATAGCAGCTATTTTTGCATTAATTACTTTTCCCATAGCAACAGGTGTTGCCTATGTGGTGGCATCAGTATTAATGCCAAGTAAATATTAAATAATCTGATCTTTGGATCAGCAGCACTTGCTCAACATTCCCTTTTATCCCATCTCAGCGTTAAAACGTCGATAAATAGCTCGCTATTCATAAACGTTTTGCCTTGATAAAGGCATAAAATGAAACATTGAGAGAGCATGTCGTTACTTCAAGCGTGTTGTCGTTTTTGCTTGACAATGTAAGTGATTGATTTTACTTAAACATTAAGTACTCATTATCCAGAGTTCAAGTTAAATAATACCTTTTGAAAATAACGATTAACTTTTAAAAAGGAGGCGTTATGTCATTTTTTAAATCTTTCTTATTGGCTATTATCGCGACATTATTTTTAACGTATGTATTAGGTGTTAGTTTTATTGAGCTTTTAGATATTGATGTTTATATGGGGGAAAAGTTAATTGAACCATTGCAGGCAATCAGTATCTCAGCATTGGTTATAGTTAGTTTAGTTTTAGTGGCTCTAGCGATTGTATTAAGTGTCTTTGGCTCAATTATATTTGTAAGTCTACTGATCTTCGGGGGACTGGCTATGGTGATGATTGGTATTTTTTGGCCAATTTTTTTTATCGCGGTAGTGATTTGGTTGCTTACACGAGACAACAAGCGCACCGCTTAAAGCCTGAATAAACACTAACGGATGTAGTCAACCAAAATGAATATTAATAATAAAAACATACAGGACGTATCATGTACAAAATAGTATCAAGCATCATTGTAAGTATCGTACTCACTTTACCTGCAATAGCATCACAACAAGTGGTCAATGAATCTTTAGAAATAAAGCTGCAGGGCTTGTCTTTCAGTTAGCGAGTTTATGATAGCTCAGTATAGTGGAAGTAAATGTAGTCACTGTATATTTCACCCTACAGTGACTGATGTGATATTTATTTTGGTTCAAAAAATTTAGCGAGTATCGATTTACAGTCATCGGATTTCATTAAGCGCACAAACTCTTTCGCTTCGTTAGCCATAACGGTTGGTAACATTTGAGCGGTAGCTTCTTTAAGCAATCGTCGAGTGGTCATGAGTGCATCTTGCGGTAAGGCTGCAATCTTGTCAGCTATGGCCTGAGCTGTTGATATTAACTCTTCAGGTAAACAAACCTCGTTGACTAACCCATATTGATAGGCCTGTTCGGCGTTGAAGGTTTTACCTAAAACGAGTAATTCAAAAGCGCGGTTTTGTCCGATGCGCATTGGTAGCAATAAGCTTGAACCTGCTTCAGGACATAAACCTAGCTGCGTAAAGGGTAGTTTAAATCTACTATTATTGGCGGCAACGACCATGTCACAATGCAGTAGTAGTGTTGTGCCAATACCTACTACAGGGCCAGCAACAGCAGCTACTATAGGTTTGTCAAAAGCGGCAAGTATTTTAATAAAGCCAAGAGCGGCTAGATCGTTAGTTTTTGCACTTTCGATAAAGTCTTGTAGGTCATTACCTGCACAGAAACAGTTTTGGTCACCACGTATTAATACACACTTAATACTTGATGATTTACTCGCATAAATAAAGAGCTCACCCAGTTGTCGGTACATCGCCGAATTTAAGGCATTTTTTTTAGTTATTCGATTTAACGTTATCGTGAAAACCCCTTGGTTTTCTTCAGAAATAATTAAGTTATCCATTTTACTCTAGCTTAGTTACAATACACATGAGCAAACATAGTATTTCTGTAGAGAAATGTATAGCTTATAAACTCAAGGACGATGTTATTAATATCAAGAAGACACATAGATTCATCAAAGTAACATTCAACATCATACTCATTACTGGCATTAGGAGCTGATCATGACAGCAAAATTTTCAACCAAAACAATATTATCTGTATGTATTGGATTTTTCTTCGCTTTATATTTTTTAGGTATTTATTGGAGTTTTGAGCCAAATCAAATTGATATTCGTAGTGAAGCTACTCAAGATGCTAGCGCTGCTAATGTTGTTCCTGTTGTGGGTTATAGCACCACCACGGCATTAATTAGGGTGACCGAAACCTTACTAAATAAACCAGGTGGCTATTTATCAAATGACGCCCTGCCGCCATCATTATTTTTAGACAATATTCCCGCGTGGGAGTTAGGCGCGCTTGAAATGGTGCGCGATATGGCATTGGTCATGCGTCAAGAATTCAGCCGCTCTCAATCGCAATCTATTGAAAATGACCATCTAAAAATTGCGCAGCCACAATTAAATATTGACCATACCAGTTGGGCAATGCCGAGTGCTGAAGGGGAGTACGGCAAGGCTATTAAAGAATTATATGCTTATCGAGCCGCCTTGAGTGATGTAAATACTCAAGGCGCACAATTCTATGCAAGGTCAGATAACTTACGAGATTGGATCGGTGAAGTAACTAAACGTTTAGGAAGTTATTCCCAGCGACTAAGTGCTAGCGTTGGCCGAGATCAAATTAACATTGATTTAGCTGGCGACGATGCTGCCCAACAATCAACGAATACGGCATCAAGTGTAGAGTTGAAAACCAGTTGGTGGAAAAATGATGATGAATTTTATGAAGCCAGAGGAGCATGTTGGGCATTGTTACATTTCTTAAAAGCAGTTGAAATTGACTTCAACGATGTGCTTGAAAAGAAAAATGCAAAGGTCAGCGTTCAACAAATTATTCGGGAATTAGAAGCGAGTCAAGAGGCTGTATGGAGCCCAATGATATTGAATGGCAGTGGTTTTGGTTTACTGGCTAATCACTCTTTGGTGATGGCAAATTATATTTCTCGTGCTAATGCAGCACTTATCGATTTAAATGACTTATTAAGTCAAGGATAACAATAAATGAAAAAATTATTACTCGCAGCGAGTTTAGCTACGGTGCTTTCTGCAAGTGTGCAAGCGGACACCTTATTAGGTCTATATTTAGGCGGTCAGGTTTGGGCTAACCAATCAGACGGTGTCTTTGGTGATGCCAACAAGCAAATTGATTTCAATTTAGATAACGAGCAACAAGGTAGTTTTTATATCGCTATCGAACACCCTTTACCGTTGATCCCTAACGTTAAAATATCTTCAACTACTTTGGACACTCAAGGGAAATCAGCTCTTACTAGTGAGTTTGTTTTTAATAAGGTCACTTATAAAGTAGGGGATGATGTTAACGCTGTATTTGACGTGAGTTATGTTGATTACACCTTCTATTATGAAGTTTTCGATAATGACTTATTAACCTTTGATTTTGGTTTAACGGCACGTGACATTAGTGCTGATGTTAAAGTTAACTCAACCGCGACGGCTCTTACTAGTGATATATCGGCAGCGGGTATTACACCGATGTTATACGTTGCTGTGAATGTAGGTTTACCTTTTACTGGCTTCAATGTCTTTGCAGAAGGTAATTTTCTATCTGTTGGTGACAACTCTTTTCATGACTACCAAGCAGGGGTCAGTTATGAATTGGTTGATAACTTAGCTATCGATATTAATTTAACCTTAGGCTATCGCACGATAAATATGGAACTTGATGACCTAGATAATTTATCATCCAATATAGATTTTAATGGCGTCTTTGCAGGGGCTATTGTGCATTTTTAAAGCTAGTGCTTTTTAAGACTAGCGCTAACAGTAAAATAGATTTCTTAAAGGCATTGACTAACATCAATGCCTTTTTATGTTCAGGATGAACGGTCAGCTTTTTAGTTCCAGACAAAAGCTAAGTACCTGCGTCCATGCAGGCAATGTCACGATCACATGGCAGTTCCTAGACATCCATGTCTGCACTGCATTAGTGCTTCCATGCACGTCGATGTGAAAGAGTGACGATGTTCAGAGGCATCGTGGTTCGATGATTTACCTCGACAAATTTGTTAATAAGCATGTCTTTGTCGAGCCTCGTTTTACTCGTGTCGACTTACATTATACGCTGATGTGCCGCGTGACTATGTAGTTGATGATTCGTTGTTTTTTATACATCAACACCTAAAATAATTTAAAAATACGATTACTTAAGGTTGACAAAAAATATACCGATTAAATTCAGAATAGTCTTTTACTAGCGATTGACGTTTGTTATTTGAACAGATGATTTACGTGTTGAACTTTTGTTAATGTTTTGTGAAGTAATCTCTTGATTTTTTGTTCTATAAATGTAATAAATTATAGTACTGCTTAACGATAGTTGAGCAAAAAATAAAACTTAAAATAAATACATATAATAATAAAGGAATAACATGACTTTCAAAAAAACAGCGATCGCCACTTTTGTTGGTGCTGCTCTATCAACTATTGCCCTAAGTGCAACAGCCGTCGATTATAATAATATTTCATCGTTCCAATCAGCTAAAAATGTACTCGCGGGAAAACAAAAAGCGAATGTTGAAACAGTGAGTGGTATGCATAATCAATTTGACGTTACGTTAGCAAAAACTACGTTTCAATGGGCAGCCAAGAATAGCTCTATTCCTAATTTAGGAGCAATTTCTGCTGAATATAAAAATGAATTTGCCGCCGACTTTTATTTGTCAAAATTAACCGGCTTTTCTGCGAATAAATCTAAATTAACAGAAGCTAAACTTGCCAATATGCATGACATCGGTCGTGGGGCAAAAATTGCTAAATACAAACAAGAAGTTGCAGGTGTTGAAATTTTCAATCGTGAGTACAACATCATGATGGATCGTGAATATAATTTAGTTGCATCTTCAGGGTATTTTACTGGTAAAAACGCGACAAAATACTTGCCTGCAATTAAAAATATGACATCAGCATTTGGCGATTCTGCAGATGCTATCAATGTCGCATTTTCTGTAATGGGTGGTGACAGTTCATCTTTGCAGTTAACAGCGAAAGCACCAGCAGATAAATTTGATAATTTTAGTGTTTCAAATTTATCTGCTGGAAAGCAACTCGTGGGTCAGCCACGCGCTAAAAAAGTGTTTTTTGAACACAAAAATAAACTGGTTGCAGCACATTACGTTGAAATCGAAACTAGTTCAGTAGATAGTGTCGATTCTGATTATTTTAGTTATGTTATTGCTGCTAAATCAGGTGAAGTATTATTCAAGAAAAACCTAGTCAGTCATGCTAATTTTACTTACCGAGCTTATGCTGACCAAGATGGTCGTCCATGGGATGGGCCACACGGTAATGTTATCCCTACATTAGAAGGAGATGATCCTGATGCTTGGATCACTGCACCGTATTTGGATGCACCTCTAGTAACGTTAAAACATGGCCCAATTAGTACTAAAGATGCTTGGTTAGCTGATGATGCAACGACGACCAGTGGTAATAACGTATTTGCATATATTGATGCAATAGCGCCACAAGGTTTTACAAATGGAGATTATACGGCTGAAACTACCAGCAGTAATACATTTGATTATAAATATAATGTAGCAGAACCTGAATATTCAATGAACAATCGCAAAGGTGCAATTGTTAATATGTTTTTAATAAACAATTATCTACATGATGATTACTATGGCCATGGTTTTGATGAAGCTTCAGGTAACGCGCAAGTTTCAAACTATGGTCGCGGTGGTGTTGAAGGTGATGCACTGAATGTTGAAGTACAAGATAATTCAGGATTTAACAATGCTAATATGGGAACGCCGGCAGATGGTCGTTCTCCTCGTATGCAAATGTTTTTATGGGATAAAAAATTCGCGGCTAATGGTGTTGATTGGGGAATTACCGTTACATCGGACGCAGATATTGGCTTGTTAGCTTCAACTGTTGGTTCTACTTTTGGACCAAATCTCTTTGAAGATGTTGCTGGAAAATTAGTACGTATTGAAGATGATACTCCTTCTATCAATGATGGTTGTACAGACGCTGTTAATGCTGCCGACTTAGCTGGTAATATTGCGGTTATTGATCGTGGTGCTTGTGCGTTTGTATTAAAAGTGAGAAATGCGCAAACAGCTGGTGCAATTGCAGTGATTGTGGCCAACAATGATCAAGATGGTACTGGTGATAATGTACTTTCTATGGGCGGTGCCGATTTTGAAGATATCGTTATTCCAAACATGATGGTTTCTTATAATGATGGCGCCACTTTGTACAATGCAATGGAAGCTAGTGAAGTCTCTGTTAATATGTTTAAAAAGGATGTATCACGTTCATTTAAAGACAGTTCTTGGGATAATGGTGTTATTGCTCATGAGTGGGGGCATTACATCAGTAACCGTTTAGTGGGTAATGCTGCAGGTTTGAGTAGTAACCAGGCTGGCTCTATGGGCGAAGGCTTTGGTGACTTCCATGCATTAATGCTTATGTCTGAAGCCGATGATGTATTATTAGCTGGAAATGACAAGTTTGGTTTAGGTTATTCTGACTCTCCTTATGTACGAAGCTTTGCAACAGGTATTCGCCGTTACCCATATTCCACTAATATGGCGCTTAATCCATCGACTTTTGCTGATGTTGAAGAAAATCCGCAAGTGCATGCTTCAGGCTCTGTATGGGCCGCAATGTTATGGGATTCATACGTTGATATGATCAACGATGAACGTCATACGTTTGCACAAGCGAAGAGCTTAATGAAAGATTATCTTGTCGCTGGCTATAAGATGATGCCAATGGCACCAACATTTACCGAAGCTAGAGATGCAATTTTATCTGCGGCATATGCAAACGATATTGAAGACTACAAATCAATATTAGCTTCTTTTGCACGTCGTGGTATGGGCTTAGGTGCTTTATCGCCAAGTCGTTTATCTATGGACCATGCAGGTGTAGTTGAGTCATACAGAACTGATTTAGCAACATTTACGGTAGGGTCTCATGTTTTAAATACAAATTATGAAGGTTTAATGTCTGGTTATTGTTCAAAAGACAATATTCTGGATAAAGGTGAGACTGGGACAGTAGGCTTTACTGTAACAAACACGGGTAATTCTGCTTTGACTGGCGTCATGGGGAAAGTAGAAGTTATTAGTGGTCATAATGTTACTTTTGCTGATGGCGGTATGGTGTCTATTGGTGATGTTGCTATGTTTGGTTCTGCCACAATTGCTCCAATTGAATTCACGTTAAATGAAGCGGGAACGGGTGATACATTAGAATTAAAATTAACATTTCCTGACTTAGCCGAAGGTAGTGAAGCCCCTCAAGAATACATGGTTTCTACAACGACAAACGTTGATTTTAAAACACGTGTACTAACAGAAGGGCAAACGGCTCAAACAGACGATTTTAATACATTATCTCGATTAAATGATTATACCGAGTCAGTGATGGTCGGTGGTGATTTAGCTAAGGGAACTTTTGGTTTAAATCAATGGAGCGCTACTGATGGTATGATTTCAGCAACAGGTCATGCTTTTACTGCTGATGTCGCCTATGAAACTCGTACTATGACGGTTGGCTTTGATGGCGATTATACGGTGAGCTTCTGGCACTTATATAACTTTGAAGAAGGGTTTGATGGTGCAGTCGTAGAAATTAGCGTTAATGGTGGCGCTTGGGCAGATGTAACGGCTATGGGCGGCACTTTTGAAGGTGACGGTTATACTGATACTGCGAAAGATGACACCGAAGCTGCAATTGCAGGTCGTGAAACCTTTTCTGGTGCTAATAATGGTGTTGAAACAATTAATTTCGGTGAAGTGTTAAATGGCAATCAAGTACAATTTAGGTTCCGCGTTGCAACGGATTCAGGTTTTGTGCCTGAACCTGCTTTCGGTAGTTTCGCGTCAGGCTGGTATATTGATGATATGACATTTACTAATATCAGTAATAGTATCTTCTCAGATGTAATCCCTGGTGATACTTATGCTTGTGATAACCGCTTACCAACATTAACTGTTAGTGCTAACCAAACGGTGAATGAGGGCGATTCAGCTATCCTTTCTGTAGATGTGACTGATCCAAACAGTGCTGATACGTTTACTTATACGTGGACACAAACAGCTGGTGCTACTGCCGTTATAACTGGCGGGGATACAGCAAACCCGACTATTACAACGCCAAATCTTGACTTAGGCATTTCTGTATTAGAGTTTAATGTAGTTGTTAGTGATGGTACGGGTACGGTAAGTGAAAAAGTATCTCTTACGGTTAAAGCGGATCGTACTCCAGAAGTTGAGAAAAAGGTATCTAAATCTGGGGGTTCTACCGGGTTATTTGCTTTGTTATTATTACCATTAGCGTTATTCCGTCGCCGTAAATAATGCGATAAATAAAGTCATAACGTAAAATAAAAAAGCTGGTTGATACTCAACCAGCTTTTTTTATGCTCATTATTGAGTGGACAACTTTTAGCGCCAGATAAAACTCAGTACCTACATTCATTCAGGTAATGTTAATGTACGACACTGTATAGTTAAACCAAGTAAAACCAAGTTAAACCCAGTAAAACATTATTTTAACGTTTGTATATGAGTAAAAAATTAAGGTTGGTATATGAGTAAAACAATACTATTTATGATGAGTTTTTTATTGCTATTTTTAGGCTGTAGTAATGGTCAACCTAAAACAGAACGTAATGAAAATCCAATTGCAGTTAGCAAGGTTGAAAATACACTGTCTCCGGAAAAGGTTTCTGCTAATAATCCCGACATAGAAACGTTAGAACGGCTAAGGTTAACGGAAGATAGAAGTAATAAGCGTGCTGAATTATCAAAAGAGCACAGTCATAAGCGTTCAATGATACTTAACGGTGAAAAGTTTACATTACACGCTGCTAGTTTTAACCAAGGCTCCAAAGTGTACAATATTCAGATGAGAGAATATGGTTTAGTAAAAGGTAGCATAGTTGTTGTTAGTACCCAGCCAATGCATGTTGATGAGCTGAGAAGTCCTATGACTAAAGTGGTAAAAATCGCTAAAAATACTTTTCGTTTAACCCCTGAAAAAACAGTTGAGTTAATATCTTTTTATAAAGATCTTATTACGAGTAAACGTTTCAGTGTGGTTGAAATGGAAATTGACTATAGCCCAATAAAAACAACAGCTGAATACTAATTTAATTGTTTTTGTGCCGCTTCAACGTTGAAACGGCTTAGGTATAGACATTATATTTAAGTCTTTTATTTACTTGTTACTACGCTAGTGCTTAGTGTCGCTTAAGTAGGGTTGTAGTTTCAGTTCATCAAAGGCATAAGTGGTCATACAGTAATCACAGGTCATACTGACACTGCCTTGCTCTTTAATGATACTTTTAAGCTCGCTGGGTTCAATCTGTGCAATTGTTGTTAAGCACTTTGCTTCAGAGCAACTACATTGGTAGCTCACTTGTTGCGGTTCAAATAGTTGGACTTTTTCTTGATGATATAAACGATAAAGTAATGTTTGGGCATCTAAAGTGAAAATTTCATCACTTTTAATGGTATTGGTCATTTGACACAAGTGCTCAAAATCGAGCAGCTGTTTTTCTTTACTATCACCATCAGGTAATAATTGCACCAAAGATCCCGCCGCCTGTTGTTTTTCATGATCGCTAAAGAGCCAGATTTTGGTAGGTATTTGCTCTGAAACTTCAAAATAATGGGCTAAACAGTCGGCTAACGTTTCTTTTTCTAAAGCTACAACTCCCTGATAAGGTTCTCCTTGGCTTGGGCGAATGGTAATAACCATAGTACCTTTACCAATAAGTCCTTGTAGAGTTGTTTCTTCTGTCTCTTGTGATAAACGCACGATGCCACGCATTTCTTGTTGATGATTACCATTGACGGCTAAATAACCAATGGGGCCATCACCTTGTAACTGTACTGCTATTTCACCTTCAAATTTTAACGTGGCTGTTAATAAACAGGTGGCAGCAACGAGTTCGCCAAGCAGTTGACTCACCGCAGGTGGATAATCGTGTAAGCTCACAATGTCTTTATAGGTTTGTTGTAATTGCACAAGTTCACCACGAACATGTAAGTCATCAAATAAATAACGGTTTAATACATCATTTTTCATGGTCATGGTTTATATCCTTTCTTTAAATTCTCTAAGTTTACGTCGTTGTTTTTTGTCTGGTTTACTGTCACTGGCAGGGCTTAATAAGATGCCTTGTTTTCTAGCCAGAGCATTTTTTTCTCTAGTCTCACAACTAACAAGGGTTTCTTGGTATAAGGTTTGTGCAAAGGCAGCATCTCGGCGACTATCTGCTAAGGCAATAACGATGATTTCTTTTTCTTCGAAACCTTGGCGAATTTTAATTCGGTCACCAAGAGTCACCGATTTTCCTGATTTACTGCGTTGGCCATTATAAAAGACTTTACCACCATCAATCATTTGTTTGGCGATTGCTCTTGTTTTATAAAAACGAGCAGCCCATAACCACTTATCTAAGCGTATTGAGGTATTGTTACGGTTAACTTCTTTTTCTGTTGCCATCGTGTGTTACGATTACTTATATTACTAGCTGATATTGCGCGAAGGTAACATAGACCACAGTTTTACGCTATAAAACTGTATATGTTTTTCGAGTGTACAATTCAGTCTTTTATATTACGGAATGATTACTTTGTAAATATTAATGAAATTCGTTGTCAATTTCTTGTTGCGGACGCGTCGCTCAAGTATCATCATTGTAATATATAACTATTTAATAAAAAAATATAACGGTAAACATGCAACTACCCAACAACTTGACTCCCTTCATCGAAGTATTGGCAAGACTACCACAGCAAAAAATTGCAAGAGCGCTGAGTATACTACTCATTGTTTATGTTGCCTACTTGGCCGCGCAGCTCACGTGGTTACTGTTATCTCCAAATGCCAGCCAATCATCAACAGGTACTCAATTTTCTGCAGCAACAAAAAATGAAAAAAACCAAGGTGTTGAACTCGATAAATTATATGCACTCAACCTTTTTGGCGATTTTAACGAGGAAGTTGATAGCCAAGAAGAAATAGCCGTTCAAGATGCTCCTGAAACACAATTAAGATTAACGTTATCGGGGGTTGTCGCTAGTGATGACAGCAAGGTTGCTGCCGCCGTAATAGAGAATAATGGTAAACAAGAAACATACGGTATAGGTGATACCATTACAGGAACTCGAGCAATACTTGAAGGCGTTTCTAGTGACCGTGTTTTAATAAAACAATCAGGTCGTCTTGAAACCTTAATGTTAGATGGTTTTAAATATGAAAAAGCTAAAACTAATAGTACGGCAAGTAATATTAGGCCCAAACGTCCACCTAGAAGAGAAAATCAAAATCCGTCATTAACGCATACTTTAGATCAACGCAATAACCGGGAACTAACTCGTCAAGCAACAAGTCTCAAAGCGGACATTAATGAAGACCCTGGTAAAATCACCGATTATTTGCGTATTGTGCCTAAGCGCCAAGCGGGAAAAGTTATTGGCTATCAACTGATGCCAGGAAAAAAGCCTGAATTCTTTGAAACCTCAGGTTTAAAATCTGGTGATGTGGCTACCCAAATGAATGGTTATGACTTGAGTATACCAAGTGAAGCAGCACAAGCATTACAAGCCTTAAAACAACAAAAAGAAGTATCACTGTTACTGAATCGTAACGGTGAGCTAACTGAAATACTTTTCAGTATCGATGAATAAATTTAACGATACCGCATTACGGAATATAAAAATGATCAATAAAAATACAACCATGGGCAAAATTTCCAATAGACCTTGGTATAAAAAGTTCCTGAGCAGTTTTTCTGCTGCATTATGTCTTAATGCTATTTTATGGTGTGGACAGGTTAACGCGACAAATTATTCGCCTAATTTTAAAGATACTGAAATTACCCAGTTTATTAATATTGTCGGTAAAAACCTTAATAAAACCATGATTGTTGATCCCAACGTGCGTGGCAAAGTTAACGTACGTAGTTATGATTTATTAACAGAAGAGCAATATTATCAATTCTTTTTGAATGTACTGGAAGTCTACAGTTTTTCAGCGGTTGAAATGGATAATAATGTGGTTAAAATTATCCGTAATAAAGATGCAAAGACCTCATCTATTCCTGTTGTAGGTGATGAAAATTCTCACTTTGGTGATGAAATGGTTACCCGTGTTGTTGAAGTTAAAAACGTAACAGTACGTGAACTTGTGCCGTTATTACGCCAACTGTCTGACCAAGCAGGTGGCGGTAATGTGGTTAATTATGATCCTGCCAACGTTATTATGTTAACAGGTACCGCTGCAGTGGTTAATCGTTTAGTAAAAATTATTGAGCGTGTTGACAGAGCCGGTGACCAAGACGTACAAATTATATCTTTAGAACATGCCTCTGCAGGTGAAATTGTTCGTATTATTGAAGCAATGAATAAAAGTTCACAAGGAAAATCCGGTACACCCACTTTTCTTATCCCTAAAATTGTGGCTGATGATCGAACCAACAGTGTTATTGTCAGTGGCGAATCACAGGCACGTGCTCGTATCTCTAAGCTAATTTCTCGACTAGACAGTGAACTGGCATCAAATGGCAATACCAAAGTGTATTACCTTAAATATTCAAAAGCAGAAGACTTAGTTAAAGTATTAAAAGGTGTTAGTGAATCAATTGAAGCAGAAGAAAATGGTAGTAAAACAACGGGTCGTAGCAAAAGTAAAACCCGCAATGTAAGTATAGATGCCCATGATGATACTAATAGCTTAGTGATCACCGCTCAACCTGACATGTTACGTTCGTTGAGTTCTGTAATTCGACAATTAGACGTGCGTCGTGCACAGGTATTAGTTGAAGCTATCATTGTTGAAATGAAAGAAGGTGACGGTATTAATTTAGGTGTGCAATGGTTTGGCAAAGGTATCGGCGCAACACAATTTACTAACGGTCCAGCGACTATTGGTTCAGTTGCTGCAGGTATTGAAGCTGCAAAAATAACTAAAGGTGATAAAGTTCCTGCTCTATTAAATTCTGATAATCAAATAATTCAAGCAGAATATACTAAAAATGACATCAAAGGTGACTACTCACTCCTTGGTAAAGCATTAGGCTCGGTCAGTGGCATGGTCACGGGTATAGTACAAAATGATTGGGGCGCAATTCTGCAAGCGGTGAGTACTGATAGTAACTCTAATATTTTAGCAACACCGAGTATTACCACTTTAGACAATGAAGAAGCGTCATTTATAGTGGGTGAGGAAGTACCTGTTATTACCGGTTCAGCAACGGGTAGCGGTAATTCTAACCCTTTTCAAACTATCGAGCGAAAAGAAGTAGGTATTATATTAAAAATCACCCCTCAGGTAAATGAAGGCAGTGGTGTGCAGTTAACTATTGAGCAAGAAGTATCATCAGTACTTGGTGCGATAGGTGGTGTCGATATTTCGATTAGCAAACGTGAAATTAAAACTACGGTGATGGCTGACAGCGGTGCCACTATTGTTTTAGGTGGTTTGATTAGAGAGGATGTGACTGAGAGTGTACAGAAAGTACCACTGCTTGGTGATATACCGATTTTAGGACATTTATTTAAATCAACCAAAAATAAAAAAAGTAAAACTAATCTTATGGTATTCATACGCCCAACTATCATTCGTGATGGCAAGACCATGAATGATATTAGCCGAGAGAAATATAACTTTATTCGCGCTGAGGAAATCAGAAAACAAGAAGCCGGCTTAGAATTAATGAGTACTGAAAAGTTGCCATTGTTACCTGAGTGGAATGATGCACTTACTTTACCGCCATCATTTGATAAATATATTCAGAATAAAGAGTCAGATAATGCATCTGCTATGAAAAAGAACTGATGAAAAACAATTTGAAAGAGAACAATAGCGTTGTTGAGGCATTAGCGCCTTCTTCTTCGCCAATAAACCAAGAGATAGTTGCTCATGAGGGCGATACAGATATCGCTCAATTGACCCATTGTCGATTGCCGTTTGGTTTTGCAAAACGCCATAATGTTTTGATAAATCAAGATGAAAATGGTTATGTTTTACACTGCTTAGCCACCGTTGATGTGGATGTGATTAATGAAATTAGACGGATATTACGCACACCATTTCGCATCGTAATACAAAATCTTGAAGCGTTTGAAAAAACACTCACCGTCACCTATCAAATTGACTCTTCACAAGCACAACAAATGATGGAAGACATTGGTAATGAAGTAGACCTATACTCATTAGCTGATGAAATGGTGCAAAGTGAAGACTTACTTGAAAACGAAGATGATGCGCCGATCATTAAGCTTATCAATGCTATGTTAAGTGAAGCCATTAAAGAGAATGCTTCAGATATTCATATTGAAACGTTTGAAAATACCTTACAGATCCGTTTTCGAGTTGATGGGGTGTTACGAGAAGTACTTAAACCTAATCGAAAGTTAGCGTCATTGTTGGTTTCGCGTATTAAAGTTATGGCGAAACTCGATATTGCTGAAAAGCGCATTCCACAAGATGGACGTATTTCACTTAAAATTGGTGGTCGCGCTGTTGATGTACGCGTATCAACGATGCCAACAGGTCATGGCGAACGCGTGGTATTACGTCTTTTAGATAAAAACTCAGCTCGACTCGACTTAAAAGATTTAGGCATGACCGAAGATAGCCGCGAAAAGTTTTCGCAGTTAATTGAAAAACCCCATGGTATTATTTTGGTAACCGGACCTACCGGTTCGGGTAAAAGTACCACTTTGTATGCGGGCTTAAGTCAAATCGATCATAAAGAACGCAACATCCTTACCGTTGAAGACCCCATTGAGTATGCCATTGAAGGTATTGGTCAAACGCAAGTAAATACCAAAGTTGATATGACCTTTGCGCGTGGTTTACGTGCCATTTTAAGACAAGATCCTGATGTGGTAATGGTTGGTGAAATTCGAGATTTAGAAACAGCACAAATCGCTGTGCAAGCAAGTTTAACCGGACACTTGGTTTTATCAACCTTGCATACTAACTCAGCGTCGGGCGCAATCACCCGTATGGAAGATATGGGCGTAGAGCCGTTTTTACTTTCATCGAGCCTCTTAGGTGTTTTAGCGCAGCGTTTAGTTAGAACATTATGCCCTCATTGTCGTGAAAGTCATTTACCGGATGAAGAAGAACTTAAGTTATTAGCGTTGCCTGCAGACAATCAGTTGCCAATATATAGAGCGGTTGGTTGTAGTGCATGTAACCATAAAGGTTATCGAGGGCGAACCGGTATTCACGAATTATTACCGGTAGATGATAAAGTTCGTGAGCTCATTCACAACGGTAAAGGCGAACAAGCGATAGAGAAATATATTCGTAAGTTCACCCGTAATATTCGCCGCGACGGTTTTGATAAGGTTATGCTGGGCACTACCACCTTAGAAGAAGTGTTACGTGTGACCCGTGAAGATTAATAAGCATTTACCCAGCGTTTACTTAGAGTTTAGTTATGGCAGCATTTGATTACCAAGCGGTTGACAATAAAGGTAAAACTAAAAAAGGTGTTATCGAAGGTGATACCCCAAGGCATGCGCGTAGTTTATTGCGTGAACAAGGTTTAATGCCAACCGAAGTTACCGCAAGTTTACAAAAAGCAAAGCAGGCTGGCAACAAATCACGTTTTGGTGGTAGTAAAAAAATATCCGCAACTGAGCTGGCATTAATTACGCGGCAATTAGCCACCTTAGTTGAGTCCGGTTTACCTTTAGAAGAATCTTTACTTGCTGTTGCCGAACAGTGTGACAAAAACGCCTTAAAAAGCATGATAATGGCGGTACGTACTAAAGTCACTGAAGGTTATGGATTAGCCGAAAGTATGTCGGAATATCCACAAGTATTTAACCATTTGTATCGTGCAATGGTGGCCGCAGGTGAAAAGTCCGGACATTTAGACACCGTACTTAATCGTTTGGCCGATTATACTGAGCAGCGTCAGCAATTACAGTCGCAAATGGTCCAAGCTATGGTATATCCGGTGATCATGACAGTGGTTGCTGTTGGTGTCATTGCTATTTTATTAACGTTTGTAGTACCGCAAATAGTGGATCAATTTGAACACATGGGGGCTAATCTCCCGGGTAGTACTAAGTTTTTAATTGCCAGCAGTGAATTTCTGCAAAATTATGGCTTATTACTACTCTTATTTTTCGTCGGAATGATGTTATCTTTCGCGCAGTTAATGAAAAAACCATTATTTAAACTAGCCTTTCATCGCCGGCTGATATCTATGCCTGGCATTGGTAAAGTGTCACGTGGTTTAAATACTGCCCGTTTTGCCCGTACCTTGAGTATTTTAACGGCAAGTGCTGTGCCTTTGTTGGAAAGTATGACCATCGCTGGTGAAGTACTCGATAACTTACATATCAAACAAAAAGTGAAAGAGTCAGGTGACAAAGTACGTGAAGGAACCAGCTTACGGGTGGCGTTAGAACAAACAAAACTATTTCCACCTATGATGTTACATATGATCGCCAGTGGTGAAAAAAGTGGTCAGCTTGAGCATATGCTAAGCCGAGCCGCAGACAACCAAGATCGAGAATTTGAATCACTGGTTAGCATTGCCTTAAAAGCGTTCGAACCAGCACTTATGGTGGCTATGGCCGCCATCGTATTATTTATTGTTATGGCTATAATGCAGCCCCTTCTTCAGCTAAATACCTTAATAGGAAGTTAATTATGAATCACAAAGAACGTTATAAAAGAAAGTCCCCAAAAAACACTCAAGGTTTTTCATTACTTGAACTGATGGTTGTTATTGTTATTTTGGGTATTTTAGCCAGTATGATCGTGCCAAATTTAATGGGGAGTACCGACCGCGCTAATGTGCAAAAAGCGGTATCAGATATCACCACCTTAGAAACCTCTTTAAGCATGTATAAAATGGATAATTATAATTACCCTACGTCAGAACAAGGGCTTGAGTCTTTGGTTACCGAAACGGATATCGATCCCTTACCACGACGTTTTCCTGAAGATGGTTATGTAAAGCGTTTGCCTAATGATCCTTGGGGTAACGCGTATCAATTATTAAATCCAGGAGAGCAGAGTAAAATGGACGTGTTTTCTATGGGACCCGATGGTGAAGCGGGCACAGAAGACGATATTGGTAATTGGAATCTAGGTGATTTTCAATAAAGGTTTAGGTAAGTAAATGCTTACCTACTTTCTACTTAATGATAGACGTTAATTATGGATAGCAGATACAGACAAAGCAGAATCAAAGCTTTCACTTTAATAGAAATTATGATGGTGATCGTTTTAATAGGTCTAATGGCATCTGTGCTACAACTTAATATGGGTATTAATAAGCCTGACGAAATGCTTAAAACAAGTAGTGGACGCTTTGCTGGTGTTTTTAATATTGCTGCCGAATATTCGATGCTCAATAATATTGAGCTGGGAGTTGTTATCGACAAAGAAAGCTATCAATTTTTAGGGTTTGATGGCGAGAAATGGAGCCCTATCGCCGATAATAAAATATTAGCGCCTTATACCTTACCTGAAGGCATCGTTATTGATGTTACCCTAGAAGACCTACCCATTGATGAACCGCAACTCTTGGATGCTTCATCACTAAGGCCTGAAGAAAACGATTTGTATTTATCAAAAGATGAAGATGAAAAAGAGGTTATCCCGCAAGTGTATATATTATCTGGTGGTGATATTACGCCTTTTCGTGTGACTTTTTATTTTAAGCATGCTGATTATGAAGAACAGCAAATCCACTATCAAGTAACAGGCCTATATTCAATACCGCTTTTAATCGAAGGCCCATTGGAAGGTGTTTTTACCGATGGTTGATTTAAAGCGAGTAACTTGGTTTTGTCGTATCAAAAAAGTACCAACTGGTTTTACTTTAATAGAAGTAATGTTAGCGATGGCCGTATTTGCTATTGCGGGCGTGGCGTTATTAACCACAGCAGATAATCATTTTAGAAATATGAGCCATTTAGAGTCAAAAATGTTGACGAATTGGATTGCTTCAAATCAATTAGTTGAAGCGACGTTAGATAAAACATGGCCACCTAAAAATAATAAAAAAGGCAAAGTAGAACTTGCAGGTAAAGAGTGGTTTTGGTTACAAAAGGTGACAAAAACCTTGGATAAAAATATGCGCGCTGTGGTGATTGAAGTGCGTGCTACTGAACAGCAAAAAATGGCGACATCAAGCTTAATGACTTATCTAGCTAAGAGTGATTCTTGAAGCGTATGAAAATACCTCATCGTCATTGTTACCTGTATAAAAATATGGGGTTCACTTTACTTGAAGTATTGATTGCTATCGTTATTTTTGCACTGATCAGCTTAACAAGTTTTAGTATTTTTAATACCGTGATTAAAAGTGATCAGTCGTCACAAACTCACACTACGCGCATGAATGAATTACAACGAGCGTTTCTAATTATTGAACGTGACTTATTGCAAATCAGCAAAAGAACCATTCGTTTAAATGGTGAAGCACCTCTTGAGGGATTTCTTCATACCGAAAATAACGTCTCATCGAGTAGCCAATATTTAGGTTTTGTACGTCAAGGTTGGACGAATCCCGGACTTTTATTACCACGCAGTGATATGCAATCAGTGGCTTATCAATTAAATGATACCACTGTTGAGCGTTTACACTTTAATTTTGTTGACCCCGTACAAGGTGAAGAACCAAAAGTTAGAAAGTTGATCAGTGGCGTTAGCGCGTTAAGATTCGAATACTTTGATGGTAAAGAATGGCAAAAAGAAAATAAGAATAACGAATTACCGCTCGCTATTGCGATAGAAATTGATACCGAAGACTATGGTGTTATCCGTCGACAGTTTTTAGTTGCTGGCAATGTATCGGCATCGTCAAACAATTCGCTTTCAGGAGGTAACTAGTGAAACGCTTAGTTGCTGTTAAAGGCGTAGCACTTATTTCTGTGATGTTAATTGTCGCTTTATCTTCCATATTGGCAACACAAATGACCGCGCGCTTGCTATTACAAATGCAAAGAGCGGATAATATTAGTTCCAACCAACAAGCCTATTGGTATGCCATGTCGGCAGAGGCTTTTGCCAAAAGAGTGTTAATCACATCATTTGAAAAAGAATCTAAGGTGACCAACCTTGAACAGCCGTGGGCGCAAGGTGAAAATACCTACCCCGTTGAATTTGGGGAGATAACAGGTGAGATAACCGATTTGCAAGCTTGCTTTAATTTGAACGCATTACGTATTGAAAAGGCTCCTCAAGGACAAAACCCTCCTAAAGAATCTTTAGAAAAAAAAGCTTTTATGGAGCTTTTACTAGCTATTGACCTTGAAAATGTCAGCCCATTTGAAGCAGAATATATGGCATATGCTCTCATTGACTGGTTAGATGAAGATAGTGCGATTGCTAGTGCTGGTGGCGCAGAAGACAATGATTATTCAGCAAAAGAATTTGCTTATTTACCTGCTAATCATTATTTGGCGAGTTTAAAAGAACTACGGATTATTGAGCATTTTTCAATAAAAACCATTAATGCGATTAAAGAATATGTCTGTGTATTACCTCATACTAATTTACATAAAATCAATATCAATACTTTGAGCACTGAACATGTTGAACTCTTAATGGCGCTACTGACCATTCCGCGTGATGTGGCTGAACAAGTTTTGTCTGCACGAGAAGGTAAAGGTTTTGCAACAACGGATGAGCTCTTTAAGTTACAGGTACTCACTCAATATAAAATTACAGATCAACAAAAAGAGCAGTTTGTTGTTGATAGTGAATACTTTAAACTAAAGACAACAGCGAGCTTTAATAATAGTTATTTTTCATTAAGCAGTATTATGAAAGTAGCTGAAAATAATCAAGTTAATGTAATTAGCCGCACCATAGGACGTGACTAATGTTAGAAACTCTTTATATTCGCCTTGGCAGTCATGCTCAAGATCCCATTCATTGGCTGATCTGGGCTAGTGCGCAGCAAGAAATTATCGCAAGTGGTGAACTCAACAATGCCAGTCAATTGTCAGAACTGACGGAAAAGTCTCAACAACGCGAGGTAATAAGCTTTATACCCGGCTGTGATGCTGCGATTAAAAGTTTAAAGGTGCCAGGAAATTCAGTAAGAGCTTTACGTTTAGCCGCCCCTTACATGTTAGAAGATGATTTAGCACAAGACGTTGAATCACTATTTTTTGCTTATAGCGTGCTGAAAAAAAATGATCAGGGCGATAACTGCTTTATTGCAGTTGTTGCTCGTGAACAAATATTGAATTGGAAGTCTTGGTTAAGTGACGCTGAGATTAAGTGTAAGGTAATGATACCGGATGTACTGGCGATGCCTTTTGATGAAGGTCAGTATAGTGCAGTGGTATTAGGTGAGCAAATATTGTTACGCCAATCACAATGGCAAGGTATGGTTGTTGATGTAAGTACTTGGCAACTCATCGCGGCGAAACTCTTTCAATCTAATCAAAACAAAGAGAACAACCTTGCGCAAATTAATTGTTATTCAGCATTACCTGATGTCGAAAAAATTAACAATGAAAACACCGACAATGAAAATCCTAGTAGCGAACAACTTAGTAATGCGCAATTTAATGTTACGGCTATGCCTGAAGAATTACCTTTAGCCTTGTTAGCGCAGCATGTAGATTTGTCGTTAATCAACCTATTACAAGGTGAATTCCAAGTTAAGGCACAGCGTTCTCCTGCTTTAATTCCTTGGTTATGGGTAGCAGGAATTGCCGGATGTGCCTTATTGATGAATGTGGGTATTAAAGGCGCGCAATTAATACAGCTTAATGTACAACAGCAGCAGGTTGAAGAACAAATTATCAGCTTATATAAAAAGACATTTCCAGAAACGAAACGTGTACGTATAGCGACAATTAAATCACAGTTAACGCAGAAAATGGAAGGTATTGGTACAAGCAGTGCTAACCATGGGTTTTTAGCGATGATGAATGAAATTCAGCCAGCATTTAGTGCTGTTGAACAGTTACAAGCTGAAACCATCAAATATGACGGTAAACGCAATGAAATACGGCTGCAAGCCATTGCGAGTGATTATCAAACCTTTGATAATTTTCGCAGCCACCTCGAAAAGGCTAAGTTAAAAGTATCACAAGGTAGCCAAAATAGTCAGGGAGATAAAATTTCGGGTTCATTTAGTATTTCAAGTCGAGGGAAACAGTCATGAAAATTTGGTGGCAGCAACTTAACCTCAGAGAGAAAAAACTTGTTGTAGCGATGACATCTTTGGTCGTCATTTTTATTCTCTATAGCTTTATTTGGCAACCGCTAAATGACAATATCGCTAAAACAGAAAAGAAAATTGCTCGGCAACAACAGTTGTTATCTTGGGTTGCAGAAAATACTCAGCGTTTCCAACAGGCTAAATCAAATGTAGGCAACCAAGTAAGTGGTAGTTTGTCGAGTATTGTTAATCGCACAGCAGGTAGTAATAAAATCACCATTACGCGTATGCAACCACAAGGCGATAACATTCAAGTGTGGATTGATGAAATAGCTTTTAATCAATTACTACAATGGCTTGAACAATTATCAAGCCAAGAAGGTTTACAGGTTACCAACATTGATCTAAGTGATGCCGGAAAACCGGGTGTTGTTCGGGTCAGACGTTTGCAGTTAGGAACAAATTAATGAAAAAATGGTTTATTTATGGGGCAATGTTTGTCGGTGTTTATCTCAGCTTTGTTATTGCAACTATTCCTGCTCATTGGGTTATTGGTCAAATAAAGTTACCGAAAGGCTTAGTTATTGAAAGTATTAATGGTTCAATATGGAGTAGTACGATAACTCAGCTGACTTACATAGCGCCTAATCAAAGGCCTTATACTATTAACAATGTTAATGTGAGTCTAAACAGTTTATCTGTATTGTTACTAAACCCGAGTGCAGATGTTACCTTTGGTTACGCTTTAGCTAAAGGGCCAGAAGGCTCGCTAACTATCAGTGGTTTAACCGATTCACTGACTCTAAAAAATGTAGATATCTTACTTGCCGCCAATGATATTGCTCAGCAACTAACGCTACCTATGCCGATAGAGGCGCATGATTATATAAAAATTAATGTGGCTTCTTTTGTTGTTGGTAAGCCAATATGCCAAAGCCTTGAGGGGCTTATTTCTTGGCAAAAAGCGTCGGTGAGTGCCCTTGATGAAAAGGTTAAGTTAGGTGCTTTAAAAGCAAGTTTAAGTTGTGAAGAGGGCGCTTTAGCATTAACAATCGATCCACTTAATGATATGGGTTTATCTTTTACTGCCTATGTAAGGCAGAACTCACAAGTCTCAGGCAATGGCTTTTTAAAGCCAGCTGATAAATTCCCTGAACAATTAACAGGATTGCTGCCATTCCTTGGTGATAAAGACAGCAAAGGGCGTTACCGTTTAGCATTTTAAAATAATTTTTGACCGTATTTTATAGCAATATTCATGTTTGTACTAAGCCACTAGGCTATTGGGTAACGTTTAATATCCGCGAGTAAAACGCTGTAGTCGGTAATAGCTGGGTATTGACTAATCGTTTTTGCGGGCTGTTTACTATCAGGGTTAGCAATAGCTAATAGATGTTTAAAGCCATATTTCTCTGCAGATTGTAATATCGGTAAGCTGTCGTCAACAAAAAGCGTATTTTTTAAATCAAAGCCATGTTTATTCTGCAATTTTTCCCACAATAATTGCGACTCTTTAGTTACGCCAAATTCATGAGTAGAATATAAGGTATCAAAATACTTATCTAATTGAGTACGTTCAATTTTTAGGGACAAACTATCAGGATGCGCGTTGGTAACCAAGACAATCTCTCTACCGGTAGCTTTTAACGTAATCAAAAAATCATGCGCATCATGGCGTAATTTTATCAGATGTTGGATCTCCTTTTTTAACGACGCAATCGGTAAGTTAGTTTGTTTTCCCCAGTAATCTAAGCAGTACCAATTTATTGTTCCGACCACTTCTTCGTAATGATCTGTTAGATTCTTTTTTGCTTGCTGTAGGCTAATACCTGCTGTTTCACTATAGCGTAAGGGTAAATGTTCTAACCAAAAATGATTATCATAATGTAAATCGAGTATGGTTCCGTCCATATCGAGTAAAACTGTTGAGATATTTGACCAATTTAACATGAAATTATTTCTTATTAAGGCGTGTTTTATTGAATTATATCTAATATTATCGTGCTATTCTAAAAGTATTCGTAAATGAGTATCAGGCTGTTATGAAAAGCAACAAACAACTTCCTATTATTACCAAACGCGAAGAAGTTGCACGAAGTAAATTGTTTGCCATTGAACAAATTGACCTTACCTTTAGTAATGGTGTACAACGTGAATACGAACGTATGCAGGGTACTGGTCGAGGTGCTGTGATGATAGTGCCTTTATTAAACAAAGACACCATTTTACTCGTTCGTGAATACTGTGCTGGCACTCATACTTATGAGTTGGGCTTCCCCAAAGGGTTGATCGATAAAGGCGAACTTGCAGAACAAGCGGCTAATCGAGAATTGAAGGAAGAAATTGGCTACGGTAGTGACAATTTAGTTCATATACATCAAGTTGCCATGGCACCTGCCTTTTTTTCAGCGACAATGGATATTTTTTTAGCACAAAACCTATATCAAGAATGGTTAACAGGCGATGAACCCGAACCGTTAGATGTTGTGCCTTGGAAGTTATCAGAATTTAAATCTTTATTGGCGCAACCTGACTTTAATGAAGCGCGAAGTATAGCGGCCTTGCTGTTGATAAAAGAGCAGTTAGGTGAAAATGTATGAATAAAGATAATTTATTAACCATTGCCATTGATTGCGCGAAAAAAGCGGGTACTGAAGCTTTAAAGTATTATCAAAGTGGTGAATATATTGCTGAGATTAAAGACGATAATAGCCCTGTAACCAGTGCTGATATTGCTGCTAACGATGTATTGATGCGGGAGTTGGCCTTATTAACCCCTGACATTCCTATTATTTCAGAGGAAGTTGGCGCGGTTGAGTTAAAGGATCGTATCGGCTGGCAACGTTATTGGTTACTTGATCCTATTGACGGCACGGGTGAGTTTATCCTTGCAAGTGGTGATTTTGCGGTAAATATTGCTTTAATTGAAAATGGTTGGCCGAGTATTGGTGTTATTCATGCTCCTGATAAGCAGGTAACTTATTATGCCCAATCAGGTGCTGGGGCATTTAAAGAAGATAAAAGTGGCGTTAGAAAAATTCATGTCGCTCCTTATTTACCAGGACAAGCCATTAAAGTCGCAGTCAGTCGTCGGCAAAAACGAGAACTAATGGGGCAGTATTTAAGTCATGATTTTGAATTTGATTATGTATCTTTAGGTAGTTGCTCATTAAAGAATGGCTTAATTGCTGAAGGTGGTGCCGATTGTTATTTGAGAATAGGTCCTACAGGTGAGTGGGATACAGGAGCAAGTCATTGTATTTTAGAAGAAGCAGGTGGTGCAATTATCAGTAGTGAATTTAAAGCACTCAGCTATAATAAGCGCGAAAGTTTACTTAACCCAGATTTCATTTCAATCGGCTCCGCAGACATTCCTTGGCAACAAGTGATTAATGCCCATAAAGCCGAACGTTAATTACTTAAAGGATTTTTTTATGCGTATTTTACTTGTATTAATTGTTAGCTTAATTACTTTTCCGGCCTTAAGTGCTTGGCAATTAGATAATAAAAACTCCACATTGAGCTTTGTTTCGATTAAAAAGAACAGTGTGGCTGAAGCTCACAGCTTTACTCAGCTTTCAGGTGTTATCAATGATCAAGGTTTAGTAAGTATTACTATTGATTTAGGAAGCGTTAATACGCATATTGGCATTCGTGATGATCGGATGAAAGAACATTTATTTGAAACATCACTTTTCCCAAAGGCTACATTTTCTACACAGCTTAATTTAGCTGCATTTCAGAAATTATCAGTAGGTGCAGCACAGCAAATGGAGCTAACCGGAGCGGTTGATTTACACGGACAAAAGCAAGAGATCACTGTGAATACTCTTATTATACGCTTAAATGAAGATACAGTTATAGCGTCAACCCTAAATCCTTTTATGATTAAAGCTGAAGCCTTCAAGTTAGTTGCAGGTATTAACAAGCTACAAGAATTAGCGGGTTTACCCAGTATTAGTCAGGCTGTGCCGGTGAGTTTTGTAGTGACATTTAAGCAGTAAGCGGTACAGAGTAAACGCTAACTAGCATATGAACGGTAATTGAGATAATCAGCAAAGTGAGTTTTACAGCTCACTTTGTTGTTGGTTAAATTGCTCAATCGGTAAAATATTCACTGTTTCATGTAACTCTGAATAGACCAATACCGCACTACCTTCATTAAGCTGCACCTTTACTTGGGTTATCTTATCTGATAATTCAATATCATGATCCCCGTATTCAGTACCTTCACGTAAAACAAATTCCTTAATAATACTTTCAAGTATTTCGGTACTTAGTTCCTTAACAGGAATGATCATATTTACTCATTAAAATGACTCGTGATTATAGATATTCTATCAGTAACTTATGAAGGATTAATTCATTTTGTCGTATTATCTAAAGATTATTGTTAATTTTGGTGAGAAAATAATAAATATAGTAACCACCAATACCTAATAAAACGGCTAAACCGATAAACGAATACATAACAATAGGATCATTAAGTAACATCTCAATAATATTCATAGGAGGTACCTCAATTAGAAATAAATAATTTATGCTTTTATTTTAATTGGGAACCTCTTATTAATGCCTGATTTAGATCAAAGTAAATTCATTAGTAGAATTTTTTATTGGCTTCCTTGTTTTTTATTTCTTCTTGAGCAAGTATATTTTTGTAAATTCTATTTGCTTCATCTCTGGCTTGTTGTATTTGGTCACCATTAAGTTTACTTTCATCTATAATACGGCTTTTATCAGCTGGAACATAACCATTGTAAGAGGAAATAATGTTCCAAATATATGAATTCTCTGTGCTTTTAGGTACGCCTTGCCCTTCAAAATACATTAATGCTAAATTGAATTGTGCTAAAGCATAGTTTTGCTCAGCAGCTTTTCTATACCAACGGGAAGCCTTTAGGTAATCTTTCTGAACACCTTCACCATTATAATAAGCGACGCCAATATTAAACTGTGCACTAGCAAGACCTTTATTCGCTGCTTTCTCATATAGCACGAATGCTGTTGTTAAGTTTTTATCAACGACTTTCCCTTCTGAATACATCACCGCGAGATTAAATAATGCATCAGGATAATTTTGTGAGGCGGCAAGTGAAAACAATTCAAAGGCCTTTTGTTGATCCTTTTGAACGCCGTAGCCATTTTGATATATCAATGCCATCTGATATTGTGCGGGAGAATATCCTTCAAGTACTAGCGGTTCAAATTTTTCTATAGCCGCTTTAAACTCTCCTTTATTTAACTTAAAAATCCCTAACTCTAAGTCGGCATCGAAGCTAGATGCCGAAAAACTAAGTAATATACTTAATAATACACTTAAGCATGTGATTGTTTTCATGTTGAATATTCCTTTTAAATAAAGACGTTAGTGAGTTATCAAACCTTTTACTTTAGTGTAGCAATAGAATACCAAACGGACTAATAAATTAGTCCGTTTGGTATAACTTAGTGTTAACGACAAATCTTGCGAATTATTCAAGGCTGTAATTATGAATGGTGTAAAATCGGGTAGTAAATTAATTATTTAATGACATAACTTCTTCAATTTGTTCTTCTAAATCCAGCCATAACATTTCATTTTCTTCTATTTGACCTTTTAAAGTACCTTGCTGCTTGAGCAGTTCAGATAGGCGAACTTTATGTTCTGCCTGATAAATATCACTATCAGCTAATACATTTTCTACTTCGTCGAGCTCGGTTTGCCATTTTTGAATTTTGGCTTCAAATTTGTCCGCTTGTTTTCTTAACGGTGCTGCTTTTTTTCGAAGTTCAGCTTGTTCACGACGTTGTTGTTTTTTATCGACACTACTTTCAGTATTTGTTTTGGTACTTTTTAAGGTTAATTTTTTTTCTTCATTGAGCCATTGTTGATAATCATCGATATCTCCAGAAAAATCACTGACCTGACCATTGGCAACCAAATAAAACTCATCGACGCAGGATTCGAGTAGAAATCTGTCATGGGCAATTAAGATGATTGCTCCTTCAAAATCTTGTAAAGCAAAAACGAGTGCTTGACGCATTTCTAAATCTAGATGGTTAGTCGGTTCATCGAGTAACAATAACTGCGGCTTTTCTAAAACAATCAGAGCTAAGACTAAACGCGCTTTTTCACCGCCAGACATACTGCCCACAGGATCAAGCGCTTGATCACCACTAAAACCAAAACGGCCAAGAAAGGAACGTGCATGTAATAAGGTTGTTTCTGGTTTTGCTCTAATAATATGATCAATAGCACTGCTTTTCATATGCAGCTGTTCTAATTGATGTTGAGAAAAATAACCTACTTTTAAATCTTGAGCGCAATAACGTTCACCGCTCATTAGGGCTAATTCACCAGCAAGGGATTTAATTAATGTTGATTTACCGGCACCGTTGCGCCCGAGTAAACCAATGCGACTGCCTGGGACAAGTGTTAAGGCAACTTGTTTGAGAATAATGGTATTTTCATCATAGCCACAATCACTTTCTTTAAGTGCTAATAATGGATATGGTAAGGTTTCAGGTGTTTCAAAACTAAAGGTGAATTGACTATCAACATGCGCTGGTGCGAGATCTGGGAGTTTCTGTAACCGCTTTAAACGACTTTGTGCTTGCTTAGCTTTACTGGCTTTGGCACGAAAGCGATCAACAAACGATGTTAGGTGGGCAACTTCTTTTTGTTGCTTTTGATATTGGGCATCTTGTTGCGCTAAATGCTCAGCACGTTGTCTTTCAAATGCCGAATAGTTGCCGGAATAGAGCTTAGCTTGTTGATGCTCGATATGTAGAATCTGCTCAATGACATCATCAAGAAAATCGCGGTCATGAGATATTAAAACGAGTGTACCGTCAAAGCGTTTTAACCAACGTTGTAACCAAATAACGGCATCAAGGTCTAAATGGTTAGTAGGCTCATCGAGCAATAATAAATCAGCACGACTGATCAAAGCTTGTGCTAAATTGAGGCGCATGCGCCAACCACCAGAAAAATCTTTAACGGCATTTACAAGCTGATGCTGTAAAAATCCTAAACCATGTAAAAGTTCACCGGCACGAGCGGGTAAGCTGTATCCATGAATCGAATCTATTTGGTTGATAATAGTCGCTTCTAAATTACCATTATCGTTAGCTCTAGCTTGTTCTAATTTTTGTTCTAATTGACGAAATTCTTTATCGCCATCCATAACATAATCTAGTGCCGATTGTTCAAGTGCCGGTGTATCTTGCTTCACTGTTGCGATAGCCCAGCTTGAAGGCATGGATAAATCACCCATGTCAGGCTGCAACTCTCCTAGAAGAGCGGCAAATAAAGAAGACTTACCACAGCCATTTGCACCCACTAAACCGACTTTATGAAAAGGGTGGATAGTAAAGCTTGATGATGCGATAAGGTTTTTGGCACCTCTATCTAAGCTTAAGTTACTGGCTGTGATCAATGAATTATTCCTTCTATAAAAGCAATTTGCTATAAGGCGGCTATTGTCGCATAGGGCTTATTCAAGGTAAAATGTATTCATTGAAATCATCATAAGAATAGCAACTGTGAAAAAAAGATTTATCGCTGGCGCAATATGTCCAAAGTGTAATGCTATGGATACTCTCGCATTAACAAAAGAGCTTGGCATTGAAACCGTGACGTGTGTTAGCTGTGGAGATCAAATGAAACAACCAGAAGATCACGTCTCCAAAGAGATAAGACCCCAAGAACAAGTCATTGGGATATTTAAACAAGAATAGTAAAGTGATATATTAGTAGTGTGGTGGCGGTGGCTCAACAGATAACTGATTATCTTGTTGTGGACCGGCATCTTTTATTCTGCTGGAAATTAATTGTAATTGAGCTTTTATTTCTGATATCTGTGCTTGATGAATAGTGAGTTCGCTATTCAACTGGTCAATAACATCATCTTGAAAGGCATTTCGAGACTCCAAAGCCTCAATACTTTGTTCTAGTTCTGCAAGAGAGGTCATAATTTATCTATTTGCCATAATTCGGCATATCCTGATGAGCTTTCGGTAATTATGTGGTTATTATCTCGAAAAGCGACACTATATACAACTGCTCCAGCGGGACGAACATCTTCTCGTGGCGTTACTCGCCAACTTTTCTTTCGTTCTCCGGTGGCTATATCCCATAAACTGACTTTTCGTGATGGTGCTCCGGTTAATAAAAATTTACCATCTTCAGAAAACTGAATCGAGCTAAAGACTTCCTGACGATTAAAGTACTTCAATGAATTGACTAACTTTCCTGTTTTTAAATCCCAAATATTAGCCGACTTTTTACTATCAGCAGTAAATGCATAACGGCCTTTGGCGTCTAAGGCAACCATAGTCACCCTGCTAGGGTGATTAAAACGATAAATTACTTGGCCTGTTTGTGTATCCCATACATAAGCAACAAAATCATTTGAACCTGAAATAGCGACCCGACCATTAGGTAGCATATCAACGGCGTTTATTTTCTCTTGATGTCCTAAAAACTCTAAACGTCGACCGCTATCAATAGTAACGTGAACTACGGTACCGTTGCTTTTTCCAATTAATGCATGATTGCCGTTATTGGAGACTGCTATATCTCTAATATTGGAATTTCTGACTTGCCAATATCCTTCTGATTGTCCTGTTGCCGTATTCCACAACGCAAAGTTTTCTCTACTGGCGGTAAGCACATGACTATTATTGTCTGAAATGTCAGCGGCTAATACTAAGTTATCAGCACTGTCTTGTTGTTGTGACCAGTTATATTTTAGGGCGTTTTTTTCCAGATCCCATAAACTAATGCCGTGATGAATGGATGAAACAACACTGAGCTTTGCATCATTAGAAATATTGGCAGCATAAGCGCCCTCGATAGAGTGCTGCCAGCGCTCAATAGCTTTACCTCCGGATGGCTGACAAGACGTCAGCATACAAAGCAAGGTAATCGCGATATACAAAAGGTTAGGTTTTAACACAATATTAATACTTTTCTCTGACGCCATTTATCGTTAGTATAAGCCGCATTGATTAACAATACATAAATTTAACCGCAGTTTGAGAAAATTCTCCTACTGATAATAATAATGGAGATAGTAATGAAGTTTTTTAAACCTACCTTGGTTGCCATGGCACTTGTTGCTGTTGTTGGCTGTCAACAACCTGCTGTACAAGAAGAAAAAGCGTTAGTATTAGAAACAGAAGTTCAAAAACAAGCTTATAGCCTAGGTGCATCAATTGGTATGTATATGCAGCGTAACCTTGAAGAACAAAATAAAATGGGTGTGACGCTTGAGCAAAATATTATTGTAAAAGGCTTTACTGATAGTTTAGAAGGTAAATCTCAAATAGAAAAAGAAGAAGTTCAAGCCTTACTAATGAAGTTAGATGAGAGCATGAAAGCTAAACAGAAAGAGCTTGCTGAAAAAACGGCAACAGATAGTTTAGCAGAAGGGCAAAAATTCTTAGAAGAAAACGCTAAGAAAGAAGGCATAAAAATTACCGAATCAGGCATTCAATATATAGTTATGACTGCTGCTGAAGGTGAAAAACCAGTAGCAACGGATACGGTTAAAGTTCATTACACAGGTACTTTCCTAAATGGTGAAACTTTTGATAGCTCAGTCGAACGTGGTGAACCAGCAGTATTCCCATTAAACCGTGTTATTCGTGGCTGGACTGAAGGTGTACAATTGATGTCTGTTGGTGCTAAGTATAAATTTACGATTCCATCTGATTTAGCTTATGGACCTGCAGGCAGCCCGCCACGTATCCCGGGTAATTCTGTATTAGAATTTGAAATTGAATTGTTAGAAATTCAAAAGCCAGCTGCTCCGGCTAAAGTAGGCGATAAATAAATATATTTAGCTTAAATTTATTTAAAACATAAAAAGCGAGTGAAAACTCGCTTTTTATGTTCAGGAAGAACGGTATGTCACGATCACATGGATGTGAAAGAGTGGCGATGTTCAGGAAGAACGGTATGTCACGATCACATGGTCGCTCCTAGGCATCCATGCCTTCGCGGCATTAGTGCATCCATGCACGTCGATGTGAAAGAGTGACGATGTTCAGAGGAACGCTAAATATTTACTTTGGAAATTACGGCTTAACTACTATCATCATACAAGTTAGCAATTAGCTGATCTTCAAAGTGAAATCTTTGCTCTAAATGCTTTCTAAATACCGACAAAGACTGGTCAAAAATACTGGATGTTTGCAATGATTTTAGCTCAGCAAATTTATCATTAAAATGTAGAACATAATCAGTGGACTATTTATTTTTGGGTATATTTGTTGAGCTTTATGAGTACTTTTTTGACCGTTAATTTGGCATTTTTCAACAATAGCATCAAATACTTCAAACAGACATTGATCAGAGCAAATTCAAAAATTTCTATTTAATTTAAGCGCTAATTACATAACGGTTTGATAAAATAACACCTCAACATTGAGGTGGATATGAATTTAAAAATCAAACGGTTAGATCATCATGGTATTGTTTCGGGTGTTATTGAAGACTTAAAAATTGTCAGTCTTTTAGATCA
>JBLHNB010000054.1:0-37017 GCA_047621305.1 Alteromonadaceae bacterium
CATTCTAAGACGGTCTAAATATCCAATATCTGCGTTGCTTTCAATCCCAATAGCACGCTATTACTCACTCAAGCGCCTTGCTCTTGAACATTTACTCTCGCTTATAATAGATCACTACTTTAATTCATTGGGGATAGGGTCAATAACGGCAATAGCGTTAAAATCAAAACGATATTATCAGGTTATTTTTGATAAAGTTCATGAATACGTTGTAGAAAAATGAGAATGAAACTGTTTTAAATAAACCGATAACTGGGTTATCGGTTTATGCGCTACTTAAATTTTAATTATTTAGTCGACTGCCTACGCACTAGCTGATGAATACGTTGCATAGATAATAGTGAAGCATAGATAGCCGGTATCGCACCTGTTTTTCTTAACTCTGTAAAATCTTTATCTGACAACGCATTAAGCTTCTGCTCATCGATAACATACAACCCAGCGAGGGTGTACTCTTCCTCACCTTCAATTTTCAAATTTAAGGTTTGTGGAGCAAGTAATTCCTTACTTAGCAATAATTTAATAAAATGTTTAGTAATTTCAGTCTTTTCGACATAATCGACAACCGCTTCACCTTTTTCTGCCAGCCATTTTTCTTGAGTCCCATTTTTATCGAACAGAGTTTGCCCTTTAGCTTCATTGACTAACGGTGAGTCTTCATCAAAACATAAGAGTGCTTTATCCTTGCCATCTTCTTGATGGATCACAAAAGGATACAGTGTCAAAGCTTGTGGTACATAGCTAGCTTGCCACGACTTTTCATCAAAAAATAAATTTTCTTTCGGCTTAAGGCCAAGTAAAGCTATCGCATTAAATTGTCCCGTATCTACGTCTTTAACAAATACAATGGGAAATTCTTGGCTGGCACTCATAAACTCGTGTACTAAAACAGGGACAAAATGTTTATTTTTACTTTGTATGAAATTGGGGTTGCTCATAATTTTAACTTTACTATGAGAAGCACTGTTAATCGCTTTAATTGATGTCATTATTTATCTACCACTTTAAATATTGTTTTAGTTATTGTTTTAGTTATTGATTGTTTATATCTTCGCTAAACCATATTGAGCTATTTTTTTCAATAGCGCTCTGTTTTCAGACAATTCATTTTGTATTTTTGGGGTTAACATTTGCACCCGTTCGTAGTGCTGTTTCGCCAGTTCTACCATGGTATACGCACTTTTATTAAACGTTAAATCCTGTTCAAAACCCATTCCATAAAGTACATATTGGTAACTATCTAAAGGAAAAGGTTCATACACATTATCAAAGTCATAACTGGTCAACAATTGATGTTGCCAGCGTTCTAATGACTCTATTAGGCTGTTAGGCACTGTACTTAGTTCTTTATTTGCCTGCCAAAAGGGTTCGGTTCTTTTAGATAAAAAATAATGCATCTTAATAAAATCTATCGTTTTATCCCAGCGAAATTTAAATGACTTATTGACCTTTTTTTCAACCGCAAGCATTCCCTGACGATCACGTGGGAACAATTCTGATAACATATTAGCAGAGGCTTCAATGAGAAAAATAGCTGATGCTTCTAAAGGCTCTACAAAAGCTGCGGACAAGCCAATTGCAAAACAGTTTTTATGCCAGAATTTTTCTCGGTAACCGACATTCATTTTAATTAAACGTGCTTCAAGTTGATCTGCTTGTGGGCCAATATACTGACGTAATACTTGTTCGGCACGTTCGTGGCTCGAATAGGCAGAAGAATATACGTAACCTGTGCCTCTTCGATTAGATAAACCTATGTCCCATGTCCAACCTGCTTCTTGCGCGGTCGAAATAGTAGAACTTGAGATCATTGCTTCTGCAGATTCATACGGTACTTGAATGGTAACAGCATGATCAGAAAGCAAGGTGTCACTGATACTTTTAAAAGGCACTTTTAACGCGTCGCCAATTAACAAGCTTTTAAAGCCTGTACAATCAACAAAAAATCCGCCTGAAATAATACCTGCGGTATCAGTATTTATGGAATCAATAAAACCATCGTCATCTAAATTTACATCTGTAACATTCGCCGAAATATGCTTAACACCCAGTTTTTGAGTACTGTGTTCACGCAATAAATCGGTAAATAACCCAGCATCCAAATGATAGGCATAATTTTGCAGACCTTCAAATTCTTTATTGGTAATTAATTTAGGCGCTAACCCTAGTTCACAAATAGCTGCCTGCATACTAATAGTATCTGCATAGCTTTTGTTTTCACCAATAGCACCTAACTTCCAGTAAGGTGCTAAATTAAACTCTAACGGATCATTAATTGAAGTAAATAAATGATAATAAGAATTGTCTATGCCATTTTTTGCTGCTTGTTGCCAATTAACAAACTTGGTGGCTTGTTTAAAAGACGCATTACATCTGGTTAAAAACGTTGCTTCGCTAATACCAAGCTTTGCTAACGTTTTTCTCATCGTCGGCCAAGTTCCTTCACCCACACCAACCGTTGGTATATCAGGTGACTCAATCAAGGTGACTTGGATTGCCTGTGCATCAACACTATTAAATTTTTTAGCTAAATTTGCTGCCGTTAACCAACCAGCAGTGCCACCGCCAACAACAATTACGTGTTTAATATTTTCATTTTTCATTACGACTACAACCTATACTTGACTAAAGCCATATTTAATGACTTTTTCAATTAATTCTCTTTGCTTAGGCAATTTATCTATTAATACGGCGCTCGCTTTATCTATATTTTTAAACAAGAGCTCAGCTTTGGCATGTTCGTTATACTTGGCTGCAAGATTAGCAACATCAGTGTCAAAGCCCATGCCATAAAGTACATATAAATAACTATCTAAATTAAAGGGTTCCCATGCATTTTCAAAGTCATATTTAGTAGGTAACTGACTTTTCCAGAAGTCTAATCGTTGCTGGAGGTTTTCCGGAATGCTGGCAGGGTCGCAATTGTCTATCCAGTACTGGCTGTCTCTGCGCTGTGAGATACAATAGTGCAATTTAATAAATTCTACTGTTCGCTGCATGCGCATAGTTAAATGCTGATTAAATTTCTGCTCGGCATAATGCATTTGCGCTTTATCACGTGGGAATTGTGCTGCAACCATATTGGCTGCCGCATCAAATAAGAATATCGCTGATGCTTCTAATGGCTCAACAAAGCCTGCTGACATACCTATAGCGACACTGTTTTTATGCCAGAATTTTTTATGGTAACCGTGATTTAATGTAATTTTACGAATAACTAACTCTTCACTATAGTCGTCACCCAAGTAGTCAATTAATTGCTGTTTGGCGATTTGTTCCGTTGTATATTTACTACTGTAAACATGACCAACCCCGCGACGTGTTTGCAAGCCTATATCCCAAATCCAACCCGCGTCTTGCGCTGTTGCTAACGTATGCGTATTAATGGCTTGGTTTTCATCTTTATAAGGAACTTGTATCGCTAATGCGGTGTCATTAAAAATAACATCATTAATGCTTTGCCATGCTATGTCATAAGTTTCTTTGATTATTAAGCCTTTAGCACCACTACAGTCGATAAAAAAGTCCGCTGTTATTTGCTTAATGTTGTCATGATCAGTTTCGACATGGGTAATAAACTCATTTTCGTCAAGCTCAATGCTAGTTACATTAGCGCTAACAAAGTTTACTCCCAGTCTTTCAATGCAGTGACGCTTTAAAAATTCAGCGAGCTTATTGGCATTCAAATGATAAGCATACTCCTGCGCGGCACTGTATTCAGGCATTACAATTTGTTTTGGTGCAAGTCCCTCATCACATAACCTTGCTTGTGAAGCAACAGCTCGATCATAAGGTAAACGTGTATTTTTATCTTGTTGTAACCAATAAGGTGCCAAATTAAAGTCATAAGAAGAATGGCTTACGGTGCTAAGCGGATGATAATAACTATGAGGTTGTTCGGGATCCGGTGTTTTCGACCAGTTAATAAATTCTGCACCTTGTTTAAAGGTTGCATCACACTCACGAATAAAATCGGTTTCACTGATCCCTATTTTATGTAAAGTGGCTCTTAAGTTAGGCCAAGTCCCTTCGCCTACACCCAAAATAGGAATATCTGGAGATTCAATCAATGTTACTTTGACACCAGAGGGCTGCTTACTATTCAAGTTTTTAGCTAAGATCGCCGCACTCAACCAACCCGCAGTACCACCACCAATAATAAGGATGTGATTATTGTCTGTTGCCATCGTGATCTCCTGTTAAGAAAGTAAAAATTTTTTAGCATAAACAAAAAAGAGGAAATTAGAAAGTGATTGCTTAGGAACCAATATGATTACCCGTTCCTAAACAAAAAAAGGAAAGTAAAACTTTCCTTTTTATACTTACTTTAAGTTAACTATCGATTATAGGCGATAAGAAACTTTAAGATAAACATTACGACCATTGTCTGCGGCTAAACGCATTGCATCAAATTCAGAAGTAAAACGCTGTGTTGTTGTTTCTTCCAAAATGTTAGCGGCTTCAAGCGTTACATCAAAGTTTTCTGTTGCATGCCAAGTGATGTTTGCATCTAAGAAACCATGTGCATCCCAACCAGTATTACCACCGATGCCTGTTGACGGCGCAATAAATTCGTCACGATAAGTATAACCTATACGAGCTGCGAACATATCAGTCTCATAGAAGCCGCCTAAATTGTAGCTAAACTTAGACATACCTGGTAATTGTGTTTCTACAATGGCATCACCACTTTTTTGTAAACCATAACCATCAGTATAGGTAAAGTTAGCAGACCAACCAAATTCACCTATTTGTTGCTGATATTGAATTTCAAGACCTTCAAGTTGACCACCTAAGCCTTGTCCTGGTTCAATCAGGGTATAATCGTTACTTTGATAAACTATTTCAGTTTGATTAGCATTCGCAATAATGAATGAACGAATATCTTTACTAAAGAAAGTAGCCGAAACTAATGACTCTTCATTGAAGTACCACTCTAAACCAATATCAAACTGTGTTGCGCGATATGGGTCTAGATTTACGCTGCCTCGAATAATAGTTCTAGTGGTTTCAGTAACAGTTGCTGCAGGATTTAAGAATGAATAATTAGGACGACTAATAACTTTTGCTGCCGACATACGTAAAATCAAATCATCGGCTAAGTTCATTGAAAGGTTAAAGCTAGGTAACCAATCAGCGTAATCACTTTCTTCTGTAGTGAGTGTATCACCAAGATAATAGTCGGCAGAAGTATCAGTTTTAACATAACGAACACCTAAATTACCACGCCAATTATCGCCACTAAAATCACCTTGAACATAAGTAGCAAAGATATCTTCTTTGATAACACCATATTCATTCTTACGTAAGGTTTCACCTGTTTTCGCTGCGTTCAGAAAAGAGATGATTTGTGCGCCATCAATACGGGCAATATTTGTTGGGCTATTGCCTGTTAGACCGACACCAGAGTGACCAAAAGTACCATCGGCGAAATCGGCTTTGGTTTTACCAAGGTAGAAACCTTCAGCAAACTGCCAATTATCTCTATAGTTAGTAAATTCATGTGCTCTTAATTTAACGCCTGTTTTAATGCTAGTAAGTGGTCCTAAGTCAACATCAAAGTCTAGATCGACTTGGCCAAAAGTCTCATCATCTTCACGGTAACCGGCAATAACATTTGTTCCTGCTCCCATAGCATACTCAGCATGGTTACTAGGATCGGTATTGTTTGGACTTAATAACATCTCATTATGTCCTGACATATCAAACTCAATGCTTTGGTTAGCATTAGTTGAGGTCCAAGGTACTTGATAGTTACCACCATCGCCACCTGTTGCGTTGGTATTACCTATTTTAGCATTAACAGTATAACTATCACCTTCGTAATTGATTTCATAAGCAATAACACCCGTATCTGTTTCTGCATTACGGGAGTTCGACTCATCTAACGGATCGCCTGCATAAGTACCATTTAAAGCATTACCATTTACAGGGCCAAATTTAGTAGCGCCTGTAACTCGAGCATTAAATGCTTCAGGATCAGTACCTGCGACAATTAAATAGTTTTGGTTAGTATTCGCTGCATTCAAGTCAACTTGTAAAAAATGCAAGTTCATTGATAATTCATCAGTCGGCGCATATTCTAACGTAAAGTCATACGCATCACGTTTTCGCTCTTGGTTAAACTCAGCGATACCTGCGCCAGCCCAACCGTCATCCATATAGTTTTCTGCTTTATGAGCACGACCAACAGTTTTTAGCGTTGAAAAAGTTCCTAAAAAACCTATCGTTTCTTCATCATTCTTCCAGCTATAAAGCGCGGTAGCTCCATTGCCATTGCCATCAGAGATGCTGTTATTTTGTATCTCTGCAGATAAAAACAACGTATTTTTATCCATTTGTAAAGGTGTTCTAGTACGTACAGAAACGGTACCACCTACGCCACCTTCATCTAATCTTGCCATAGGTGATTTGTACACATCAACACCGGCAACTAATTCTGCAGGTAATAAGTCCATATCAAATGAACGACTAGCCGATGTTTGTGAAAACCAGCCCGTTGATGCAAGGTAATTACCATTCATCGTAACTAGAGTTAATTCAGGGTTAGTGCCACGAATTGAAACATTACCACCTTCACCAGCAAAGTTTCTTGCAATAGTTACACCTGAAATTCTTTGTAAAGACTCGGCAATGTTTCTGTCCGGAAATTTACCAATATCTTCAGCTGAAATTGAGTCAACCACAGCATCAGAAAATCGTTTTTGATTTAATGCTGCTTTTAAAGAGCCACGGATACCCGTAACTTGAATTACTTCTATTTCTTTATCTTTTTTGGCTTCTTCTGCAGCCATTGCAAATGGTGTTGCACCACCAGCAAGGATCATAGCGATACTACTCGCTAGAACGCCTTTTTTAAATTTATTAGATGACATAGACTTTCCCTTACACACGTTTTTTATAAATATAATTAGTTATCTTGTTAATCCATCAGGCGGCTAATTTTGTCTTTTTCAGTTCTGACAAAAGCCCCCTAAACTAAGTTTTTTTCAGTTCATAACAAAACTTAGGACAGCGCTGTCTTTTTTTTAATTATGACAGCGTTGTCATGGACTACCCAAAACAATACACAAAAATGTTACTTCTGGCTATACCTGAACATAATTTAATCTACAAAAAAATTAGCTTAATGTATAAAAAGAACTTTTAATTACTAGAAAACAGTCATCTGTAACCGAATATTAAGTATTTTCCAGATAAAAACACTCATTTTTATAAAGAATAATCGTTTTTTTATAAATTAACCCACAACCAGTTCCAATAATATTCCAACGATAAATAACGCTTAATTAGGCTCAAATAAAAACAAAAAAGGGAAGACATAAATATGACTTCCCTTTGTCGGTATAACACCTAAGCCATTTGAGGTGCTTAGGTGTTTGTAAATTAGATGTGCTTTAAATAATAAACTAACTTTTCTTCGATTTTTTATAATATTTAATTAAATTTTCAGTTGAGCAATCATGGTTTTTTGAAATAATATCACTTTCTAATTCTTCTTGTATGGTCGCGGCAAGTCCTTTCCCCAATTCAACTCCCCATTGATCGAATGAACAAATTTGTAGGATAATACCTTGTACAAATATTTTATGCTCGTACAGCGCGATTAAACTTCCAAGGGTCGTAGGATCGATTCTTTTTAATAAAATCGTATTCGTTGGTCGGTTACCTTTGTGCACTTTGTGTGGGGCAACTTTATCAATGTATCCTTTATTACGACCTTTTGCTTTCAAATCAGCCCGAACTTGCTCTTCATTAACACCTGTCATTAATGCCTGTGTTTGTGCAAAAAAGTTAGACATTAATGTCGCATGATGCCCCTTAATGGGCGTCACACTTTCCACAGAACCAATAAAATCGGCTGGTACGATGTTATTACTTTGATGTAAATACTGATAAAATGCGTGTTGACCATTAATACCAAGTTCACCCCAGATTGAAGGAACCGTTGCGTAATCAACTTCGTCGCCATTCCAACTTACGGACTTACCATTACTTTCCATTTCTGCTTGTTGTAAATAAGCCGCTAACATATGCAATGTTTGATCGTAAGGTAAAATAGCTTGCGATCGGGCACCAAGAAAAGTGGTATTCCACACACTTAACAATGCCATAATTGTTGGCATATTTTTATCAAGAGGCGCCGTTAAAAAATGCTGATCCATTTCATGGGCACCAGCAAGTAATTCTTTAAATTTGTCAAAGCCAAGGTCTAATGCTACCGCTAAGCCTATGGCTGACCATAATGAAAAGCGGCCACCAACCCAGTCCCACAGATCAAAAATATTATCGGCGCCAATGCCGAAGCTCATCGCATTTTCTTTATTCGCCGTTACAGCAACAAAATGTTTGGCAACTGAGTTCTCATCAAATGAAGACGCTGTTAGCCATTGAATTGCGGTACGCGCATTGGTCATGGTTTCTGTGGTAGTAAATGTTTTTGAAGAAACGATAAACAATACTTTTTCAGGTTCTAAAGGCCGTAATATTTCAGCAATTTGTGTGCCATCAACATTAGAAACGTAATGAACGTTAACACTATTATCACTATAGTGCGTTAATGCTTCGGTCACCATTTGTGGTCCCAGATTTGAACCACCAACACCAATATTAACAATATCGGTAATGCGCTTACCTGAATACCCTAACCAATGGCCTTGTCGAACTTTATCAACAAAACCTTCCATTTTTTCAAGTTGATATTTCACATGTTCAGTAATGTTTTCACCGTCGACAATTAACGGTTCATCACTTTGTCGACGTAAAGCCGTATGCAATACCGCTCGTTCTTCCGTTTTATTGATCTTTTTACCTGAAAACATTTTTTCACGCCAATCAATGACTTTAGTTTCATTGGCAAGTTCAAGTAACGTTGACATAACTTCACTGTCTATGACATTTTTAGAATAATCCAATAACAAACGCGGTAGCTCTATAGAGAATTTATCAAAACGTTTTGGATCTTCAGCAAAGAGACTATTCATGTGCCGAGACTTGTTCTTTTCTGCAAGTTGAGTAAGTTTTTTCCAACTATTTAATGTCTGACGACTTGACATAACTATTCCTATAGTGCATTAATCTAATCATTATGGGCTTACAATAGGCAATAATGACAGCGCTGTCAATTGCTATATTTTAACACTATAAATAGATCTAACTGAAATATGTTAGCATATTGGGTTATAAGCGCTTGCGAGATAAGCGTATAAACAATACTCTATGGACGCTACCAATTCCTTGAATTTGTTTTAAGAAAAATAATTAAATAAAGGCAGTACAGTTCGATGAAAGCTACAATTAATGATGTTGCTAAACAAGCAGGTGTCTCGATAAAGACAGTCTCACGTGTAATGAATAATGAACCTTCGGTTAGACAACCTACTCGTGATAAGGTTATGACTGCTGTATCAGAATTAAAATATAAACCCAACCTTGCTGCACGTAACTTAGCTGGCACAAAATCTTATAGTATCGCCTTTATTTACGACAATCCGAACGCATATTATATCATCGACATGCAAAATGGTATTCTTTCAGCTTGCAAACGACAAGGCTTTGAATTATTAATTCACCCATGTAATTCAAAGGCTGACAACATCTTAGATGAAATAACAAACATGATAATGCATTCAAGAATAGCAGGTTTAGTATTAACGCCTCCTTTCTCAGAAATGCCTGATTTTGTTGAACATATTCTAAGTTTAGATGTTGATGTTGTTAGGATTATTTCAGGTAATGTTGCACCTGATAATCTCGCACCTTGTATTATGGTTAATGATTTGGAAGCATCAATAAATATCACCCAGCATCTTATCGATTTGGGACATAAAAACATCGGATTTATTGCGGGTGATGCTAGCCATAAGTCAACTGTTGAGCGATTAAAAGGCTATAAAAAGGCACTTTCTGACAACGGTATCCCTACGAACGAAAGCTTAATTATTGATGGTCAATATTCATTTGATTCAGGGGTATTTGGCGCAAAACAATTGATGTCAGAAGATATACCACCAACAGCGATTGTTTCATGCAATGATGAAATTGCCGCTGGTGCATTATTTGCGGCACGTTTAATGGGGCTTTCTATCCCTGGCGATTTAGCGATTACAGGCTTTGAAAACAGTCCATTCTCTCGACAGACATGGCCAAAGCTTACGACGGCCGATCAACCTAACTTAATAATAGCTGAAAATGCTGCTAATTTACTTATTGCAAAATCCCGTAAACAAGCAATTTCCAGCATTACAACACAATATACACCGAAATTAGTTATTAGAGATTCAACAGGTCAACTTACAGCGAAAAGTAAATAGTAGCCTCGTTAATCGAAAAAATATCACTACGACGAATGATCAGGGTCCATGCCCTGCTTAATTTTTTCTATACGCTCAACATGTCGATGGTGAGCTTTAAAAGCGGCAATACCAAAACCACCAACAATCGCCACAAGTGGTATTAACAGTACTAATGTTTCAGGTTGTAATAAATCTTTTAACCAATCCATAAAATTTATCCTTACTTATTATTTTTATTCGTCGCCGTCATCGTCATCGTCGTCGCCTTCAAAGTATGTGCCCCAACCATCATATTCAACTTTACATTTCTTCGCTAGTTCAATCATAGCTTGAGTTTCTGCCCATATGGTTTCAAACTCTAGCGCTTGTTCAGTTACGATATCAAAAGCAAATACCTTCTCACCGCTTTCTAGTTCAGCTTCTTCTGGTTCTTCAACTTCTAGGCCCATTTTAAAAGCGGTTACCGCTGCTGCTTCTAATATTTCAAAGCTTACACTCGAGAAATGATGTTCAATCGTGTGATGAACCTCCTCATCTGTTCCATCAGCGATAAGGTCAGCAATAAGATTTTTAGTATGCTCGAGCCAAAGATTTAATTCGTCGTTTGCCATTAGTTTACTCCTTTGACTTCATCTGAAATTTCAGATGCTAATTCTTGATTTAATAATTCAAATTTCTCACACATCATTTTTCGAGTACCATTGGTTACTGCTCTAATATTATCGGTATTATCACCAGAAAAATAAACTGGCTCTAAAAATTCAATAATTATTTTACCATTATTCCATCGATTCATCTTAATGATGTCGTGATAGTTACTTGCACAAATAGGTACAATAGGTACACCTGCTTGCAATGCCGTTCGAAATGCCCCCGTTTTAAAGGGTAAAATACCTCTGCCTTTACTGCGAGTTCCTTCAGGAAATAACCACACAGATAACTCTTTTTCCTTAATTTTTTTAGCCGTCAATGCAATCGTATTCATTGCTTTGTTCGTATTAGCACGATCGATTAAAATATTACCGGTCAGCCAGTACATTTGTCCAAAGACAGGGATCCATTTTAAACTTTTCTTCCCTAAACTTACCGTATTGGGCTGTACAGCGTTTGCTAGCGTAAAAATATCCCAACTATTTTGATGATTACAAACATAAACAACTGAACCAATATTTTTAACGCTATCAGGCATTCTAATTTCAATTTCAAGGCCCAAAAGTTTTGTTATTTTTCCTAAATATTTAGATGCAAAATACACGTTATTTTTATGAAAAGGACGTAACAAACTATAAAGTGAGGCAAATACACACACAATAACAAACGCAATTGTTACTAATAATATTCGAATAACAGCTAACAACAGAACTTCCTAATAAATAACAAGGCAGCAATTATACATTTAAATACAGTGAATAGTGAATGACACTAAAATAAAATTATTTTTAAAAATAATAAATATAATAAGTTCAGTTAATTGCTTTAATAATGCCGATTTTGTGGTCGATATTAACCTATATTTTCTTAAAAACATCTGCGTTAATAAAAGTATTGGCTATAGTTAAGTTTGCAGCGATAAAATTAAAAATATTCAGTGGCTCATAATAAAAAACATTAAATGCCCTCTTACTAAACGAACAACTAAGGAAAGCAGTATGAGAAAGTTAATCATACTTTCATTGCTTACATTAAGTCTTCAAGTGGCTGCAAAGTCTAATCCCGTGCATAGCAATATTAACGGGGCAAAGGTTGCAGGTAATGACTTCGGAAAATCATCAAATGATACTGAACAGGATGATGTTAACAGCGATTCATTTACGCGTAGTAGCAATGGTTTAGCTATTTTTACTGATAGTAAGCTTAATACGTGGTTTTGGGAGCAAAATAATCAAAACTTACAAATAAAAAACATCGGCGCTGATTTTCAAAAAGAACAATACTTATACTCTGACACCACACAAACAACAGATGAAAATACAGAGCAGGTCAATGCTGCCTATATTAACGGACGATTTAGTGCAAATACTGGATATTTAACCGAGAATAATGAAGCCGCTAAATTTTTTGTACAAAGCTCCTATGTGGTATTTACTAATTACAAATTTAATTTAACGGTTACCGCAAAAATTGAAGCTTTGGATACTGAACGAGTACAACATTATTATGGTGTGATAAGCCCCAACTTACATATTTCTGATACAAATACTAATGCCACTTTAGGATTAGTAGGTACATATGAACTAAGCCCTAAATGGACCATAATTGGCTCACTAACATCTACAGCTTTGGCTGACGACATCGCAGATAGTCCATTGGTTGAACATAAAAAATATAATATGGCCTTAATTGGCACGACATATTCATTTTAAATGATCAATATTTTCTATTTGCTTTTTCTAATATCCAATACCTAATACGGTGCAGTTTCTTTAGTGCCTTTTTTGTTTAACACTACCTGTTTAAATGCCACGAGATGAACGTAATTTTTCACGTTATAAAGCGCTCGAAAATCGATCCAATCGAGTAAACAAAATAAGCAGATAGCAGGATAAGACCATTGTTCAAACTCACCATCTTCAACCTTTTGATCAAGCGCATTTAATACTTGTTCAATACGTTCATGCTGCAAATTATAAAATAATCTATCTTCAGAAGAATCTAATTGAGAGCGACTTAACAGCAATAAATTAATCAATGCATCATTGGCTGCATCAATTAAGGTTAATTGGTTTTCTTGTGGCCAGGTTAATGCATCATCATTATATTTATTGGCAAGATAACGATAAATCACCCTTGAATCGTAAATACAAACGCCATCGTCATCGATCAATACAGGAATTTTTTGAACAGGGTTATTTTTCGTTAATATTTCACGACCTGCGCTTGAAAATATATCAAGTTCGACAAATTCATAGTTTTTTTCAAGTAAATAAAGTCTTATACGACGCACAAAAGGAGATGCAGTAGAACCAAGTAATTGCATTACAAAACAACCGAAATAGTATTAGAAGATGAAATAATAGTTTACTTCACCTTCTAATAAAAATACTTTATTTTTCCGGGCGACTAAAATAAGTCTTCGTCGATATTAAATAAACAATCACAACCTGATTTTGCAGCAGCAATGAGTGATAAGCGACGAGGTAAAAGGCGTGTAAAATAATAACGGGCAGTATGTATCTTACTACGATAAAAGTCATCTCCTGACGACTGTTTTATTAATGCGGCTTCGGCCATCTTCGCCCATATATAAGCCATAGCGGTATAACCAAATACATGTAAATAATCATTAGCAGCAGCACCTAACTCTTCAACATTTTCTTCCGCCGCACTTAATAAGTACGCTGTTAAATCACCTAGATCGGTTACCGCTTGCGTAAGTGGCTCAATAAATTCAACCATATCTGATGATGAAGTTTCCGAAATATAGTCTTTAACTTCATTCAAAAAAACTTGCATCAAATGCCCTTTACTACCTGCTACTTTACGCACTAATAGATCCATAGCTTGTATGCCATTGGTTCCTTCATAAATTTGCGCAATGCGTACATCTCTGACCAATTGTTCTTGGCCCCATTCACGAATAAAACCATGCCCACCAAAAACTTGTTGACCGGCAACGGTACTATCAAAACCCATATCAGTAAAAAATGCTTTGGCTAAAGGGGTCATTAATGCCACTAAACTTTCACCATGTAGTTTTTGTTCACCTTCACCATAGGTTGCACTATCAAGTTGCATTGAAATATAGGTTGAAAGTGCTCTAGAACCTTCGTTTAACGCCTTCATGTTTAGCAACATGCGACGAACATCACCATGTACCATTATTGAATCTGCTGTTTTTTCGGGAGATTTAACCCCACTTAACGCTCTACCTTGTAAACGATCTTTGGCATATTCTACGGCATTTTGATACGAACGTTCGCCAGCGCCAATACCTTGGATACCAACCCCAATTCGTTCAAAATTCATCATGGTGAACATGCATGCAAGCCCACGGTTTACTTCACCAACAAGGTAACCCTCTGAACCATCAAAGTTTATGACACAAGTTGCGGAGGCATGAATACCCATTTTATGTTCGATTGAGCCACAGCTTACTTGATTAGCGGCGCCTAAACTTTCATCATCGTTAACTTTATATTTGGGTACAAGAAATAAAGAAATACCTTTAGGGCCCTCAGGCGCATCAGGTAATTTTGCGAGTACAAGGTGGATGATATTTTCAGTTAAATCATGTTCACCTGCGGTAATAAATATTTTATTGCCGGTGATATTGTAACTACCTTCATTATTCGGTATCGCCTTAGTTCTTATCATGCCTAAGTCAGTACCAGCATGTGCCTCTGTAAGACACATGCTAGCGGTCCAATCACCTGCGTATAATCGGGTTAAATAACGTTGTTTTAATGCTTCACTACCATGCTTAGCCAGCGACAATGCTGCCCCTGCCGTTAATCCTGGGTAAAGTGCAAATGATATATCACCAGAACAAAGCATTTCTTCATGTAAACCCGTAATGACTTTAGGCATGCCCATACCACCGTAGGCTATATCTCCACCTAAAGCAGTCCAGCCACCTTGTGCATAGGTCGTAAATGCGGCTTTATATCCTGGAGCTGTAGTGACTTGTCCCTGATCAAAGCTTACGCCGATTTCATCGCCCTGACGTGATAATGGAGCGATTACTTGTTCTGCTATTTTTGCACATTCTTGTAATATTGCATCAGCCGTTTCACGGTCAACGTGCTCAGTAAGTTCTGGCAGTTGCTGCCATAATTGCTCAGCCTTTAGTACATCATATAAAATAAAACTCATATCTTTTAAGGGAACTTGATAATCGGCCATAAATACCTCTATAGATAACGGCCAATTCAACGCAGCCATTTAAACAAACAATTAAAACATGCGTTTGAATATAGCGTAAAAATAAAAAATGTAAAGGTTATATGTGAAAACTCAATTGATTAAATATAGCTGTTTTACGAAAAAGAAAAAACTTAAAGGCTAGTTGCTTTGTTTACCTTGGTAGCTTTGCTGGTTTTAATTTAAAAAATACACAATTCAGAGAGAAGATCTACCATTAGCAATAAACACAATACTTTCAAATTTTCTCTAAAGGTATAAAATGAAAGGGATAGTAAAAACTCTACCAAAGGCGGAAATGTGATTTATTTCAAAAAATTCTGTTACACCCTACTATTTTTTTGCTGTTCTGCTATAGCCGATCAACAACATTTTTCAAAAGTAGAACACCCTAATCACTACCAATTTAATTACCAATGGCAAGATATAAATGCTAAAAAACGATCAATCACATTTTCTTTAACTAAGAATATTCTCTTTGATCAATTTAGAAATTTCAAGACTTATAAGGCAGACTTAGCGCAACAATTTATTAATAAAAAAATTAAACGTAGATTAAGAAAAAAACCTTTAGCTGATGTCACAATAAATTTCCATAATCAAGACAATAGTATAAATATCAGTGGAAAAAGCCAGCTAAGCATAAATCAGGCGTACACAGCAATTAATGATATGAAGCTAGAGATTTCAGAGCAATACCTTAAAGACAATTTCTACCACCGCTTTATTACACACAACCAAGTTAATGCTATTAAGCCAGATCATAAAAGATTCGCTAGTTTATCCGCTAAAAACTTAAAACCAATCAAGCCGGTTATTTTAGACAACGTTTCTATTAAAAATATACGAGACGTTACTGATTTCGCTCTTGGTTTTGTACAAAGTATTCCTTATTCAACGCTTGAATCACGTATTACCTCGGCTGGTAGTGGCTTTAATCCTCCTTTAAAGCTTCTTTGGGAAAACCAAGGGGACTGTGACAGTAAAGTAACCTTAACCGCAGCTTTACTGAGGTCAGTCATGCCGAGGATTAATATCGCACTCGTTTTTATTGATAATCATGCCTTAATTGGTGTCAATATCGCAGCAGAAATTGGCAGTACAGAAATGACAATAGAACACGATGGCATTACCTATTTACTTGCTGAGCCGACCGGCCCCGCGTTATTAGCTTTAGGTACAATATCTGAAGCATCACAACAAGCAATATTACAAGGGCAATATACTATCGAAGCTATGTAATAAATGTTTAAGAGGCAATAGCATAATCAACAACTTAGTATTATTACCTAATCAAAGTCATTTACTTGAAACTAACATAAGAATTGTTTTTAATAGAATATCTGCTTGTACTGGTTTGGCCATATGAATATTCATTCCCGCAGCCGTACTATTATCTCGGTCTTCTTTACGGGCATGTGCTGTCATCGCAATAATAGGTAAATGTGCATACTGTTTTTGTTGACGTATTAATTTAGTTGCGGTTAAACCATCCATCACCGGCATTTGAATATCCATCAAAACGACATCGAATACTTGCGCCTTTAACAGTTCTAATGCGATTTTACCATTATCCGCTATCGTTACTTTTGCCTGCATATTTTTCAGTAATTCTTTGGCAACCAGTTGATTAACAAGATTGTCTTCAACAAGTAGAACATTAACCCCTTCAAGATTTTGCGGTAAAGGTATTGTTGGTTTTTTTATTCCTGCTACAAGGGATTTTTCTTGATAAGAAAGCATAACTTTATCAATATCTAATAATAATTGGCGATAATAACCTTGTTGCCAAAACATATAAGGCACCGTCAGTTTTTTCAGTTTTTCCTCAGGATAAAGTGCCGAACTTGTCAGTGACTGACAAACAACCAGCAAGTCTACTTTATCACTGAGCTCATCAACTTTATCTTCAACCAGTAATTTTTGAGTCACAACTAATACAACCTTTTCCTTCTTAGCTGATTCAATATCCCTTAATGCATCCAATTTTGTGAAATACCAGTCCATCTCAGTTATCGAACAAATCAAGTTTTGGGGAAAATCATCACCAAGACAATATACATGAACACCTGCTACGGCCGGTTGAAATACTTTCTCTTCGATTTCAATCGGTAAAGTAAAACTAAATACACACCCTTGCCCCGGCTCGCTAACCAAGGTTATATCGCCCCCCAAGAGGTTAACAATTTGTTGGCATATAGATAAACCTAAACCTGACCCCCCATATTGACGAGTCATTGACTCATCGGCTTGTCGAAAGGCCTCAAACAAATGCTTTTGTTTATCTTTGGCGATACCAATACCTGTATCGCTAATTCTAAACGTTATACATGCTTGGTTATCTTTTTTGGACTTGACCGTAATAGTGAGGGCTATTTCCCCTTGATGTGTAAACTTCACCGAATTATTTAATAAATTAGTTAATACTTGTACTAGCCGCATTTCATCAGTAAAGATAGCTACAGGTACGTCAGGGCTAATATCAACAAGCAATTTTAATTTTTTACTTTTAGCCACACCAATATTGAGCTTAACTGCATTGTTAATAATAGAGTCTAGCTGGCAACTTGCTTTAATAACCGACATTTTTCCTGCTTCAATTTTGGCTAAATCTAGCAGTTCATCAACTAAGTAAAGCAATGTTTTAGAGGCATCATAAGCATTGTCAATATGCTGTTGTTGATACGTAGATAAAACCGAGCTATCAAGCAATGAAATCATGCCTTGTATGGCATTAATAGGGGTTCTTATTTCATGACTCATATTGGCAAGAAATTGACTTTTTGCCTTGTTGGCATACTCAGCTTGATTCTTAGCTTGTTGCAGCGCAGCCTGTACTAAATATTGTTTGGTAACATCACGAACAATACTCAGTGTGCCAATATTTTCGCCAATATTATTATAAATATGTGTACAAAACACGTCGAAAGTATTTTCATCTGTTTCGACAATTCGTTGTAGTCCACTCTCATTGACAGTAATTAACCTTGCCAGTTCAGTTAGGCTTTTTCCTAATTGATTATTTACAATAACATGCGCTTGACCACCTAAAACACTGTACTCTGGTACATTAATATACTGCTCAAAGGCTTTATTACAACCGACCAAACTCCCGCTTAAATCATTAAATATAATATATTCAGGTATCGCATCCATCACTGAACGCAACAGCGCGTAATCACGTTGATGTTTTTCAATAGATTTTTGTAGTTCCTTTGTCTTTTCGTTTACCTTTATATCAAGCAAGGTATTATGTTCTTTTAAACGCTGTAATAAGCTTCTGTTTTGCCCAAAAATATCTTCAACTACTTTAAACCAGTGATGCCAACCCTTTGCTGGTTTGATCTTGCCGGGGTCGCCATGAGAACAATGCTCAATATGACGAATAAACTGTTTAGTAGGATTAATAAAAGTACTACGGGTTAAAAAGTAAATTAAGATGAGTAACCCTAATAAACCAAGAAACAATACGATAAACATCGATAAAAATTGGTAATACAAAGGCGCAACAAATTGCTCATACGGTTGATACTTAATGATTGTCCAACCATTAATATCTAACACCTTTTTTTGAATATACCAAGAGCCTATAACAGCACTCCCCTCTATATCAGCGAATATCGATGCCGGTAAGTTAGCTAACTCATCAGGTAATACTTTTTGCCAAAAGACACTTTTATTAATGCTTACATTTTCATTATTTTGGTGTGCTAATACATTATTGTCTTTATTTAACAATAACAAACCTTGATTTGGCTGAGTGAAATTTGGTAAGTTTTTATGCAAACTCACTAAACTAATCTCTATTGTAACAACACCTGCCAGCTTATTTTTACGGTGAACACCTAGACTTAACGCTGTAGTTAAACCTGTTCCAGCGGAGTCAATAAAAGGTATTGACCAAAGAGGTTGTTGGCTATTCGCAGTAGATAGTTTAATTTTTTGCATATGGGGGTTATTAATCATTCTATCGCTATAGTGCCAACTTTTATGTCCCAGCCATGGATATAAACTGATAAAGCGATTCAGTGAAACATAATAGAGCCAAGTCGTTTCTTCATTGGCTTTTTTGGCGGTCATAAACGCTGGCGTTAGTGCATTTGCCATAGCTAACTCTTGCTGAAATACTTGATCAAATATATGTGTTTCACTTAATCCTGTAATATTGTTGGAAATATATTGCTGATGGTCGATCACGTCACGATAAGGTTTTTCAAGATAAAAAAGTTCGTTGTCTTGGAGGAATTTAGGAGGCTTTGTCGCTAATTCATTAGGGTATTCTAGATAATAATTTGCAAACTCTTGCATACTCAATAACGCATTAACGCTATTTTCTAACCTACTCTCGATATTTTTAGATTGATTAACTAATTGCTTATAATTTTCTGCTTTATATTCAGATAATTCAATAAAATATCGATAAGTTGCCAAAAATAAAGCTGAAAGTAAAATAAGTAAAAATACGGCACCAATCGCAATATAATATCGGTTAAAAACTCTATTTTTTGTGTCTTTATCAAACACGACTTATCCTTCCAAAGAACTAGCTAAATATAATTAAAACAAATAGTAACACATTAACACGCATACAACATTTTCTATAAAATCAACACTGCTCTCACCATATCATTTTATTTCAATGTACAGTAGCCGTAAAGCGCCCTTAAGAATATCAAATAAGTAATCAATTGATTATGTAGACCGTTTTTTTATCTTATATTTTGAGGAGTGAAACGCAATTATTATTCCTATTAATCACGGAAAAAATTTATGACCCTTTAAATTAATAAAACAGAAGATGCTATTTAGTTATTTGCTGATAGTAAAGGTATTAATTGTTCGCTGAAAGTAAAAAATCACCTTCGTCTTCAATACGATTTCTCATGGTAGCAAGCCGAGCTTTTACGCCTCCCATCATCTGAGTAAATTGTATCTGGGAAGATAAATGGGCGTAAATAGGCTCTATTTCAGCTTCCCATACTCTCACCCACCCTGCATCAATAGCACCTTGTAGGTAATAGAATGCTTCATCATTTTTTTCTTCAATGGATTTTATCATCGCCATAGTGTAATAATATTCATAAGAATTATTTTCTTTAAGCTTATCATTTTCAACAATTTTTAAAAAAGAATTAATAGCATCATTCCCCTCATCAAAACGCTCTATTTGATAATATGAATAAGCTAAATGTAAAGCAGCTCTACCATCTTCCAGACGATAAAAGTACTTTTCATTAACCAGCGGGGATGTTCTAATTTGTTCAAACGCAGTTATTGCTTGTGAATATTTACCTTGATAGTAAGCAATTTCAGCTGTGATTAAGCTTTTCTCTCCCATTTTATTATCGCTAAACTCAATAGATTTTAAAGCGTTTAACGAGTTCTCTCGCTCACCAAGTGATGCATAAAATTGACTTTTCAGATAACTCATATGTTTTTGAGATAGCAAGGCACCTTTTTCATTACTATAGGTAAACCATTGATTGACTATATCGCTATTGCCCATATCAATGTTGGCCTTAATTAGCCCAGTTACTGCATGTTTATTAATCGGGTCAATATCAATTGCCCTTTGATACATGTTGACTGATTCATCTAAACGCCCAGTATGGGTCAAAATATCACCGACCAAATTGTAAGCTCCGGGATAATAAGGATCATTAGCAATGATTTGAGAAAATATCTCCATTGCTTTGCCTTCATTTCCTCTATCGTAATAGGCGGAAGCCACATTATAAGCCGCAACAGGTGATTTAGGGTCTAATTCAAAAGCCTTTTCGTTTAGTGCTTGAGCCCTAATTAAACTGCCCGTTTCTCTTAACAAACTGGCATACCACATATACGTCATCGCATAGTTTGGACTTAACTCAATGGCCTTTTTGAAATACTTTTCTGCTATTTTAGGATCGGTATAACTGTTCAACAACCCCTTTGAAGCATAAGCAGCGCCTAAATTAGGATTTAAACTCAGCGCTTTATCTATAGCCGTTTCAGCCGTTGCATGTATGTCTTTAATGTCCATATCACTATATAAAGCAAGTAGAATACTTGCATCAGCAATACCAACATAAGCACGTGCATAGTTTTCATCGAGAACAACTGCATCTTTAAAGTGCTGCAATGCCTTAGTGATTGAAGGTGCGGTACGATGCGCCAGCTCATTTTGTCCTTTTCCTAAAGCAACCATAGCATCAACATTTTTTGTATCCGCAATAAAAGTGCTCGTAGGACTGCCTAACAAAGTCACTTTCATTTTATCAACTACAGCGCGAGCTATGTCGTCTTGTATTTGAAATATATCTCGATATTCTCGATCATATGTTTCCGACCACATGTGCTCACCAGTGCTTACTTTAATTAATTGCGCGGTAACGCGAATTTTATTGGTAACATCATTTTTTCTTATACTACCTTCTAAAATAGTAGCCACGCCTAGCTCTTTTCCTATTTCAGCAATCGTCTTATTTGAAACACCTTTATAGGCAAAAGAAGACGTTCGTGCAGCAACTTGTAAATCAGGAATTTTAGCCAGCACGTTTAATAGTTCCTCAACCATACCATCTGCAAAAAATTCATCATCAGGGTCATTACTAAAAGGAACAAAAGGTAAAATTGCAATAGACTCTTTTTTGACTGCAAGTATTTTTTTAATTGAATTTATGTCAACGCGAACTGGCTTAGCCGGTATGTCTTGTATCAATTCCTCTCGCCATAATTGACTAGTCAATGTAATAATGACAGCTAAAACTAATGTTCCTGCCACAGCGATAGTTGTTTGTAAATTAACTTGTGAGGTGTGACCTTGTTTAGTGTCGTCTTTTGCCCTGACAATACCTTTAGAGGTAAAATTAAATAGCCAAGCAAAAATAAGGCTTATTGGAAAACCCGTAATAAATATTTTTAAAAGCAATGTCATCACTGAATCTGGCAAACCTAACGCGGGCACGGCAAGATCAGCTATTTGAATTAACGGCCAAGCAGCAACAGCATATATCGTTGCCACTTTAAAAACTTGCCGTTGCTTCAATTTATCTATGAAGCCATTATTTGGTTGTTCCAAAATTTCAGCCATTAGCCATTAATGTCCTTTTCAATTGCTTTTAGTACCTTTAATCTTTCTAGCCTTTTTTGTCCTTCTAGCTCATCTAATCCATCAAGTCCTTCAATATTAATGGAGCCAGTAACCGTATTGATAATAAGTTGTCCAGAACCATCTCCTGAGACAAAACTGAGGTTACTTTGATTTAATCTTGATATTTCTGGAAGGTCCTTGGTTAACATATTTTTTATTTTACCGCCAAACTGACTGGAGATTTTACATTCTGCATTTAGTTCACCAACATTTTTGTAAAAAATATCACCATTTACGCTCTTGAGATGAACACGGGCTTCATCTTTAATTTCACCGCGTATGGTGGTTATTCCAGACATATTTTTTATCGTTAATTTATCGATTTCTTGTACGTCAGCAATAATATTTCCCGACATTGACTCTAAGAATACATCATTAAATTTCCCAGAAAAATCAATTGAACCATTAACAACTTCGATTCTAGCGTGTCCCGACGATTTAATAACTTTTACACTGCCACTCATGGACGATACATCGATATTTTTATGAGTATTCTCAATAATTAAGTCACCATTAATCGTTTTACCGTCTACACCATTATAGAGTTCTTCTAATTTAAACGTGGTATCAATACCTTTAAATTTCAAACGTGAATTTTTCGGGATTAGAAGCTGCATCACACTAGCATCTCCCCACTGATGACGGCCTTTGGTCACTATTTGGATTAACGTTTTATCGTCTTTATTTTTAAAGACGAATTCTTTTACTGCATCATCAAGCTCCCCTTTTAAAGATACTTGATCCTTATCCCAACCTCTAATTTTAACAAAACCTCGGCTTACATCGACTAATACGACACCTGAACCTTGTACATTTAGTACTTGGGCAATTTTTTGACCTGCAACAGAAATAGCTGAAAAAGCAGATATGATAATAATGATAAAAAGTTTTAAAAATATATTCAAAAAAGCCTCACTTATAGTGTGTGATCTTATTAAAGCATCACGATAAATAGAGTATACAAAAAAGTGGAGATAAAGTGATATAAAAATGGTTAACTGATATTTCCTGTAAAACGAAAAAAACGAGGATGATGTATAAGTAATAAAAGCGGCGCTAAATAATAAGGCTCATTTAACCTTATAAAAGTTACATGTTTTTTCTGTTTTTATATTTAAAGAAATCAATACATAAATTGCTGAATGGTTCTGTTTAGCTATACTTCATTTTAAATCAATAAATTCACAGAGAACTATGGAATTTAAACTGTCTGAATTGGAAATTGATGCTCTAACTGAAATTTTCAATATCGGTGTAGGTAGAGCAGCAGATTCTCTCAATAAAATGGTATCAAAGACAATCGAACTGTCGATTCCTGTGGTTGAAATATTACCTAATAAAGAAGCAAAAATTAAGCTCAACTTTTCTGATAGTGCTAAGATTAGTGCAGTAAAACAAAAATTCGTTGGTGATTTTAATGGTCAAGCCTTGTTAATGTTCGGTCAAGAAAGTGGCCTAAATTTAGTACGAATGTTGTTGGGCAGAGATATTCCTATTGAGGTGCTTTCAGATTTAGAAGAGGACTCACTCGTTGAAATTGGCAATGTCATCCTAAATGCCTGTTTTGGTACTGTGATTAACTTCCTAAAATCAAAGATTGAAATTGAAATGCCAGAATTTATTCAAGGTTCTATTGACGATATATTTACGCAGGTAGGTGAACACGAATGGTCTTTGTATATAAGAGTTAAGTTTTCGTTACCTAACGAAAATATTGAAGGACATATATCGTTTCTTATGGATATAAAATCTTTGGTGACATTCCAAAAATCAGTATCTCAATTAGTACATAATCTCACTAATACATGAATGATATGAAAGATTTTACTACTAACTTTTTATATAACTCCCTCAATCAATTATCACTTGGTGTGATTATTATTGATAGTAATTTACAAATCGCTTTTTTTAATCAATGGGTAGGAGAAAGAAGTGGCATTCTTCCCTCGACTGCAATCGGTAAGAAAATTACAGATGTATTTAGCGATTTTGCTGATTCTCGTATAAGTCGAGCATGTGATGAAGCTCTTAATATGGGTTTACCCACTAAACTTTCTAATACATTTAATCCAACGCCACTGCCTTTATATCAAAAACAACATTTATTTAATGAGAAATATCGCTTACAACAACAAATAAACATAAAAAAAATGACCGATGAGGCAGGTGAATGCCTTTGTGAAATTCTAATTTATGATGTGAACAGTAGCGTAAAAAAAGAATTTATATTACAACAGCTTGCTAATGAAAACCAAAAAGAAAGAATAAAAGCAGAGACCGCCAATAGAGCAAAATCTGAATTTTTAGCCAATATGAGTCATGAAATAAGAACACCAATGAACGGTGTATTAGGTATGCTCAATTTATTATCGCAAACAGAGCTATCATCACAACAACTACAATTTAATCAGCTCGCCATTAGTAGTGCTGATACCCTATTATTATTGATAAACGACATCCTTGATTTTTCAAAAATTGAAGCGGGAAAATTAGACCTAGAATTTATCGATTTTGATTTATGTAGTCATTTAGGTGATTTTAGCCAAGCAATGGCACTAAAAGCAAAAGAGAATGGCTTAGACGTTATACTTGATCTTACCGAAGTAACACAATCAATGGTTGTTGGTGACCCCAACAGATTACGTCAAATTCTCAGTAATCTCGTTGGGAATGCAATTAAATTCACCCATGATGGCACCGTTATAATTAAAGCGACTTTAGTGAAACAACAAAATAACAGTTTGCTGTTTTCTTGCACTATTTCCGATACAGGTATTGGCATCGCAGATAATAAACTAGCGACTCTTTTTGAATCTTTTAATCAAGTAGACAGTTCAACAACGAGAAAATATGGTGGTACTGGCTTAGGATTAACTATTGCAAAACAATTGTGCTTATTAATGGGCGGCAATATATCCGTTAATAGTACGCCCAACCAAGGCAGTCAATTTAATTTCCAAATAAAGTTACAATCTAGCAAAGAATCACCAATAAACCTTTCCGTTGTAAACATAAAAAACACTAAAATTTTAATAGTAGATAATAACCAAATCAGTAGAGATGTGTTATCTAAACAACTACAATTATGGGGAGCAGATATCGTAGCAGTAAGTGATAGTAAATCTGCCATAACCGCATTTCATCGCAATATTAACAACCCTTTTAATATCGCTATTATTGATAATGACTTACAAGAGGAGGTAGACACTGATTTAAGTAAAAAAATTAAAAGCGATAGTCGTTTTGCTAAAACCGAGTTAATTTCACTCACCTCTATTGGGCAGCACTGTGATGATAAATATTTTTCTAGTATGGGGTTTTCTGCTTTTTTGTCAAAACCCATTACAATATCAAATCTACATAATGCGTTAGCAATAGCCCTCGATAATAACGATGTATTAAAAAATGCCCGTCCGGAGATAACCAAACACAAGCTATCAAGTTTACAAACAACAGTACCTACTCAGCATAGTAAAATTTTACTCGTTGAGGATAATCGTATTAACCAACAAGTTGCCATAGGTCTTTTAAAAAACTTTGGATACCAATGTGACGTTGCTGCCAATGGTATCGAGGCCATAGATACGTTAAATAATGCCAGTAAAAATCAACCATATCAACTCATTCTAATGGATTGTCAAATGCCAGAAATGGATGGCTATGAAGCGACTAAATTAATTCGTAAAGGGGAGCTTAATATTACGAATACACAAATTCCCATTATCGCGATGACAGCAAATAGTATGAAAGGGGACAAAGAAAGGTGTATTGATGCCGGCATGAATGATTATTTATCAAAACCGATTAATCCCACACTCTTAAAAGAAAAGTTGGAATCGTGGTTAACAAAAAGCGGAGAATAGTAAATTTACTTTTAGCTTTATCCGTTATTTTTCCACATCTCCCTTATCCTCATCCTTAGACGAAATATTTATTTTCACTATTTTATCTAAATAACGGTCAATTGAAGCTTTAGTTGACGCTGTAACGCCACCTTTGCCATGCTGCTCTTTTAACAATGTTTCAATTTTATCAAATAATTGATCAACACTTGGCTCTGAAGCTGGCTGATTAAAGAAGCCTTTACTGCTCTCTTCTTTAATATTTGAACCAAATAAATTAAGCCATTTATCTGTTTGATGACCAAACGCCATTAACCGATGAAAATAACTCTGCTGCTGAGAGTGACCCTTTATTAAATCTATTACCAAGCAAACCAAAGATATTGGGCTTAACAACAAATCTCTCATTGCATCCATACCTAATTTTAGTTGGAAGATGATGTTATCTTTTATTAATGGCCAACGGCCCTGCTTTGTATTCATTTATATCTCTCAATAAAATTATCGTAATTCACGGGTATTAGTCATATTAGTTTTATAGATAAATCTCAATATCAAACATTTCAGCTTGCACTTTACGACAGCTATCACTATGTGCATAAAAATATAAAGCACTCATACCTCAATTATCGCTAGCACTCCAGCAGGCGATTAACGAAATTGGCCCTTTAGAATAAGATTTAAAATAATTCCATCGCACTCCACTGCCCTTTCAGCAATATATAACCGCAGTTAGTCGTTGAGTGTTGTCATCTCATTATAGAGTTCGATAAACTAGAGCTTATATTAAGTTAACCTTTATTACTGTAATCCATGACAGAAACAATATACAAAACAATTAACCTAAAAAGTATTGCTCTATTATTAGTGGCTATTTGGTTAGGTTTAGCTTTTTTTGCTATTTTATCGCAATTATCAAGTGGCTTAACCAGTCACCATTTTGAAATGAGTTTATTTTCTCATCTAACTTTTTTTACCATTAGAGTTTGGTTACCTTGGGTGATTTTAACCCCAATCGTACTCTGGTTAGCATTGCAATTCCCAATAAAACCAAGGTCTTGGTTAAAAGCTTTGTTATTACACGCATTTTTTCTACTTTGTTTATCAATAGCAGCGGGCTTACTGATAAGTTTACATTATCACTTCTTTGAAGATATGCCCTCTAATATGCAGTCATATCAGCCATGGCAGCATACAGGCCACTTCCTCATTGGTGATAATTTATTTCTATTTAATACGATTATTTATACCATTTTAGTCACCAACATTAATATCAAGCACTTTTCCCAATTAGCACAACAAGAAGCGGTCATCGCTAGCCAATTAAACCTGCAGCTGATTGAATCAAAACTGCAAGCGTTAAAAATGCAAATCAATCCACACTTTTTATTTAATACCCTCAATGTTATTTCCGTATTAGTGATGAAGTCAGAAACAGATAAGGCCAATGAAATGATCAATAAATTGAGCGGATTTTTTAGAAGCACCCTCGATGATAAAGCTCAACAATGGTTGCCACTGAAAAAAGAACTCGAACATGTCGAGCAATACCTTGCTATTGAACAAGTAAGGTTTGGTGACCGTATTAAAATCGTTAAAAACTACGACTCAGCAGCCTTATCAATATCTGTACCCGCAATGATTTTACAACCTTTAATTGAAAATGCGATGCAACATGGGCTTGAAGAAAAAGAAGGGAAATGTCAATTGCTTATTAGTTGCCAGCTTAATAATGACCAACTAAGTATTAATATTAGCGATGACGGTGCAGGTTGTAATTTTGATGGTAAATATTTTAAAGAAGGGATTGGCCTCAGTAATGTTAAATCTCGATTAGAACAGCTCTATCATAATAAACATCAATTTACGCTAATCAGTAACGAAAATGGTGGCGTGACTGCAATGCTCATATTACCCATTAACGTAAGGGGGAATAGATGAGTATAAACGTAGTGATTGTTGATGATGAACCTCTTGCTAGAGAAGGTATATCTCTTCGTTTACAACAAGAAAAAGATATCAATATTATTGCTGAATGCGAAAATGGTAGCGATGCTATTCGAACGATTTTGTCCTTAAAACCGGATTTGGTTTTTCTTGATATCAAAATGCCCAAAGTGAATGGTTTTGATGTAGTTAATGCGATTGGCAGCAAACATATGCCGCCAGTAATTTTTTTAACGGCTTATGACGAATATGCTGTTGACGCCTTTAAAGCACATGCCATCGATTATTTATTAAAACCTATTGATAACGAACGTTTTAAAGAAAGCTTGGAACATGCTAGAGAACAAATTTTAAAAAACAAAATATCTCAACGCAGTGAACAACTCACTCAATTACTGAGTCAAACGCAAGGATTAACCAATACATCAATTCCCAGTTTGTTATCTTCCAATAATATTAATAACGAGCGACTGGTGATCCGCTCTAATGGTCATGTTTATTTATTAAAATCAGAAGATATTTATTGGGTTGAAGCAGAAGGCGATTATGTCAGTGTACATACGCCGAAAAAATCTCATTTAGTCCGTGAAACCATGAAAAATATGGAGCTACGCCTTAGCGAGCAAGGTTTTCAACGAGTACACCGCTCGAGTATTGTTAATTTAAGTTATGTTAGTGAATTGATCAGCCTAGATAGTGGGGACTATCAAATCATTCTTCAAAATAATACTCAGGTAAAACTAAGCCGCAATTATCGCGATATTTTATATCAACGACTAAATGCTGTGCCTTAGTAAACAGGGTAAGTTTTGTTGTTATCACTCAAGTTTCGGAGTCAGTTGTCGTATCTTAGTGAGTATTAGATTGGGTGATTTTAATCACTTTAGATACGCCGCGGTCTCGTGAATCAGAAGCGGGTATCAGATTTTTTCCATCGTGCCATATTACTTGAATATCACCATATTCCCAGCTATGAGGCTCGACTCGATAGCCGCGTTGGCTTAACTTTTTAATCGTTGTTTCTGGTAGTGGACGTGAAGGACTCTGAGTAACAAGATCTGGCGGTAAAAGTTGGTGGTGAAAACGACTAGCGCTAGCTGCCTGAAGAGGCGACATTTTAAAGTCAATAATATTGACTATAGCCTGAAATACCGAGGTGAATATTGTTGAACCACCAGGGGTGCCAACCACCATTACTGCTTTATTATCTTTGAGTAGAATGGTTGGAGACATAGATGAGAGCATTCTTTTTCCTGGTTGGATTTCATTAGCAGTATTACCCACAACGCCAAAAACATTAGGCACACCGGGTTTTACGCTAAAGTCATCCATTTCATTGTTTAATAAAAATCCCGCACCTTCAACGACCACTCCAGAACCGAATCCCCAGTTGATTGTGTAGGTATTTGAGACCGCATTACCATCTCCATCAATGATTGAATAGTGGGTCGTATTGGGTGACTCTAGGCCGGGGGCAACCGAATCGACAGCCGAAATAGTTTTAGGGTCTACCTCCATCGACCGGCGTTTGATATAATTTTCGCTAATCAATTCACTGATATCGATATCCACAAAAGCTGGGTCGCCGAAGTATTCCGCACGGTCGGCAAAAACACGTTTCTCCATTTCTGCTACTAGGTGCACGTATTGAGCTGAATTATGATCTAGGCCTTTAAATTCTTCTGCCAAATAGTCTTTCATTTTCAATAATTGAATCACACCAAAGCCACCTGAACTTGGTGGAGGTGCAGAAAGTATCTGATAAGCGCGCCAGTTGGTTTTTAACGGTTCACGCCAAACTGCTTTATAATCAGCAAGATCTTTAGCACTTATAATGCCACCGTTTTTTTGCATATGCTTAACTATCAATTGTGCTGTTTTACCACGATAAAAATCTTCAGGCCCCTGATCTGCGATACGTTTTAAAGTAGCCGCCAATTCCAGCTGGATAATCGGTTTATTTTCTTCAACTTTACCGAAATAGTGATAAAAGTTGGTCAGCCCTTCAAAGCGTTGATAATTATCTTTTATATCTTCGACCAGTATTTTTGCAGGTATAAACCCTTCTTGAGCAAGCTTAACCGCTGGTTCCACTAGTTTGCGCCACGGTAATTTACCGTATTTCTGGTGGGCTTCCCAAAAGCCAGCAACAGTCCCCGGAATACCAGCTGCTTTGGTACCAATAAGACTTAAATTCTGGATGACCGCTTTATCATCATTTAGAAACATATCTCGATGTGCAGTGAGCGGTGCTGTTTCACGGTAATCGAGAAACAAGGACTTACCATCAATATAGATCATCATAAAACCGCCACCGCCAATATTACCAGCGTCTATATAGGTGACTGCCAGTGCAAAACCGGTCGCAATGGCAGCATCGACAGCATTGCCTCCTGCGAGCAGAATATCTTCAGCGACCTTAGCTGCATATTTATCCGGTATAGCAACTGCGGCTTCCCTAGATTTGACTTCAGGAACATTGGCGGCAAGCGTATTAGTCGAAAGGAAGAGAAATGGTAGCGCTAAAGCTAAAAGAAAAGTCATTTTTTTCATTAGTCACCAAAATTATTTTATTATACGGGTTGTATATTACACAGGTTGTATATTTATCTGCGGTAGCTTTGGGCAATAGCCCTATAACTTCGCTAAATCGACGATCGTACCGAAACACTATAGCGCTGATACGACCAAGAATCTATAGCAGTTTCGGCCAGTACGGTTTACCCTAAATTGAATTATCAGCGTAAGATTATAGTCAAATAAAAAGGAGGGTGATACACATTTGACAATAATGGATAGCCATTCCAGTGCTCGGTATTAAAGACATAATTACCGAAGGCGCCATTCAGGCATTTAATCTCGTCAGCACATTTATCAGCATGGAAGAATAGTTGACATTGGACAGCAGAATTGAAAATCATTAGAAAGCGGACGTTCCCAAAATTGATTTTGATACTAATTTCATGATCAAAAAAGAAACATATTGTTAGAGAGCGAGAACAATCTCTATGACTGCCGCAAGCTCCTTATAGTCGTTAACATTCCATATTTAAACGATTTATATCTAACAATACCTGAATATTCGTTTAACATTTTTGTCTGAATTCCCCATGCGTTCACTGGAATAATACAATACACACGTAAATTTAGAATATTAAATCTAATGTACAACCGCCCCCTAAATCAAAAAAAATGAGCCGTACAATGATACTTCTGGTCGATTTATTATGGATATTTATTCACTACCTTTACAAGTAGTCAGTAAAAAGTTATGTTCATTTTTATTGCAATACTTGCTGCACTACCTTTAAACTTTCAATATTTCGACTTATGACTTCATACAATTGACTATATTAGCAAATATTAAATATCATCGTTTTTATCAAAAAGCTAAATCACTTTCTGTACCACAGGTACAATTGTTAGTTATTGCGTTAGTTCTATCTATATCCTTATTTATAATTAACCAAAACACATCAACAATGCAGGCAGGACAACAACTAACGGTTGCAGCAGCTTATTATTCACAAAAAGATAGCACGATAGCACAGCTTTTAAACAATAAAGAACCTTTTGAATTAGTTAAAGACAATTATGTGAATCTTGGTAAGAGAAAACATTTATGGTTGAAAATAAAACTAGAAAATAAGCAAAATAAATCACTAAAAACTGAAAACTTTATCTTAGTGCTTAAAAAAAACCGTATACACACACCAACGGAACTGCATTATTTAACCAAAAACAACGTGTGGAAAAAACAGAGTGTACAGGGTAATCCACAATTTCATCATAATATAGTTACTCGCCTACCCAATGACTTATTGTCTTCGTCATTTTATTTGAAACTGCAAGGACAATACTTAAGAACATCACTATTTGTTTTTCACAATGATGAATTCTTTGAAGATATACAATACTCAACGTTATTTAGCGGTCTATTTTATGGCATGTTAGGGTTATTTTCTTTTTATCATTTAATACTGTATTTTCGATTGAAAGAACCTTCCTATCTTGCTTATAGCACTATGCTATTTTTATTGGGTGCTTGGTTTTTATCGGGTCAAGGGTGGTTAACGTATCTATTACCAAACTCTGTCTATGTACATAATAAAACCGTGCTATTTGGTGTTTTATTAGTGGTGGCGATAGCTGAGTTCGCTAAACATTATTTGCAAATAAAATCACTTTCTTTACGGTTATATAAAGGCTTAAATGTTACTCAGCTACTATTACTCTTTTTAGCGATAACAAGGCTGACTGTAGGACGATTTTTGCCTGATCAGTTAAACCAAGTAGGTTATAGCATAGGATTAGTGGTGAGTTTTTTAATTTTTATTGGTTGTTTTAGTGCGGCGGTTTTGGCTGTTAAAAAACAAAAGACAGCGGCTTGGTATTACTTAACGGCTACCCTAATGTTTTTTATTGTCGCAAGTATTATGGGGTTATCTGCGGGTAATATCATTAGCTTTAATTTTTCATGGCCATTACTACAAATCACCTCGGCAATAGAAATTATTATTTTTAGTGCCGGTTTAGTTTCTATTTATTATCAGCAACAGCAAAATAAATTGATAATTGAGCAACAACTGAAACAAACACAATTAAGGCTAGTTAAGGCATTAGAAATAAGTAATACCTTAAAAGATAAAATATTGAATAATGTTGTAGACCATAAACTGTTTCCTGCATTGGCCAAAGTGACCGACTTATTAAATGATATTATTTATGTGCAAGCATTAGGTAATGAATGTTTGGTTGTGTATAAAAAGAATAACCGTAAAATTAAACTAGAGCTATCCTGCAATTTACAAAGTTTATTAGATAGTTTCGGTAATGAATATTTTATGCGTGCTCATAAATCGTATTTGGTTAATCCACAACAACAGATGTTATTACAAAGAAGAACCTCTGCCGATTATGATGTGAATATATTGGGTGAGTTAATCCCTGTTGGTCGTAAACACCTAAATCAAATAAAAGCGTTAGTTTAGCTTTAGCTTACTTTCATTAAGCTTTTTATTATAAGTTTAATATCGTTGTATCTACTGATCCATATCATCAAGCACAAATTGATTTTTAATTATTATCAATAATATCAACTAGTTGAAACCTTATGCGCAGTGATGTATACCTTTCACTTTTAATACCTAAACTATTATTGTTTTCTCACTTGTTGCAGCGTCTACTTCTTATTAAAGTAGCACTTTATTATCGTAATTAGGTGGTTAGTTGTCTTTATGAAATCGTTATTTTTAATGTTAACATTTTTATTGCAAGCTTGTGGTGGTGGCGAAGCGGTAGAAACTCCTGTTATTAGCGTAGACCCTGATGTTTGCCTAAACCAAACGTCGATGAATACTGCCCTATGGAATTATATGGATGATTGGTATTTATGGAGTGAGTCACTAGACCACAATACAGTGCTAGAAGGTTTTTCAACGTTACAATCGTTAATCAATAATATCAAAGAGCATAATCCGATTGATCGCTACAGCGGGATTATGCCCAAAGATGACTTCGACAATATTTTTGTTAATGCCACCAATATTGGTTATGGCATGGGGGTAAAGATAGACGAATTGAATAATGAATTAGTGGTTAGCTTGGTTTATGAACACAGTAATGCTCAAATAATAGGACTAAGCAGAGGAGATCGCATTATCGCGATTAACGAGATAGATTTACATCAAGCTATCGCTACTGGGCAATTTGTCTGGTCAGAATTTTGGTCTGAAATCGATGTATCTCAAAACGTTATTTTTACCTGGCGAACACTTGAAGGGGCTGTTATTACAAAAGCGATGAAGCAAAGTGAGGTAACAACCAATACAGTATTCGCTACTAAGGTACTTGAGTCTAGCGTAGGTAGAATAGGTTACCTTGTTTATAATAGTTTTATAGATCCCAGTTCAGACGACCTTAATCAAGCCTTTGCGTACTTTAAAAATGAAGACATTGATGAACTGATAGTTGATTTACGTTATAACCACGGCGGCACGTCTCGAATGTCTAACCAACTTGCCAGTCAAATTGGTGGTGACATTATCGCGGGTAATATTTATAACAAACCAACGAATAATGCTAATCATCAAAGTGATATTGAACTCTTTAACCTAAATGGTGCAGAGCATTATTTGAATATGTCTCGTGTTGTTTTCATTACAACACAAGAGTCGTCTTCAGGCAGCGAAGTATTAATAAACTCACTAAAACCTTACCTTGATGTAAAATTAGTGGGGCAAAAAACCTTTGGAAAACCGGTAGGTATGAGAGTTACACAATTATGTGACCAAATAGTATTAGCGATTACGCATCATAATCATAATGCTGATGGGTTTGGCGATTTCTTTGATGGTATTGCTGTCGATTGTCCAGCTGTTGATTCTGTTGCAGGAGGGTGGGGTGACTTAAATGACCCAATGTTATCTGAAGCTATTTATTTGGTTGAAAATAATCAATGTTCAAATAATCAAGTGACTAATAACCCTGCACTTAAATCTTTACACAAAAATAAGTTCCCCGGCAAGCTCCCTCTGGTTGAACTCTTCGATAGTAATATTCTTTAAGGCTAGCTATGAAAACAATTCTTTTATTATGCACACTTCTTTTAACATCATGTTCTAGTATCCCTCTTGCAACCATAGCGCATTTTTCTGATGCCAAACCGGAAGATTTTTTTACCGTTGACCCAAAAAAAATATTGGTAAAAGTATCGATTAATAGCAGGGTTAAATTTGAGCCTACGCGTTCTATAACATTATCTGCAAGCATTGAAGATAGCCTAAGACAAAGAACCATAGCCTTCCCTCTGGAGGTGGTTAATAAAACGACGCAAGCTGCTGTAGAAGGTTTTTTTAATGATAGCCCAGAGTTCGATATTTATATTATGAAACTGGCACCCAAAGCAATCGCCAATTTAAAGGTATTCCATCAAGAAAGAGCCTTGGGTATTAAAAAAAGAGTAGGTTTATCAGCTGGCGTTAATTTTTCTAAAGGAAATAAAAATGATATTGACGAGAATACAGTGTTATCTGTCGCACTTAAGTTAACGGAACAAGATGAGTTCATTACCTTGATTGACCGCTGGAAAGTAGAAGTTGGTGCTGCTGTAAACTAAATTGGTAATAATCTTAGGCAATATGATTATTTTTAGGTTCGCTTTAGCGATTCTGATCTTGCATCTTTAAAGCACATTGCTAATGTGACAATGCGGAGCCAATAAAATATCCTGAAAGACTATATTGGAGGCTGAGTTCACCTTCAGTCTGAACGACTCATTGACAAAAATCATACTCAAAAGGCTAATGTTTTTATCTATGGCGGAACGTCTGCTATCAGGAAGCGCTTAACGTAATGTGCTTGTTAAACCATTATGTGCTAGCAGCTTCTTGATAGGAACGTTCACCTTAGATAAAAAAACGTGTGATTAATATTTATAATCCAGTCGACTTAAAGTTAATTGAGTGACAACAAAGCCACCATTGTCATCTGTCATCAAGGTGAAATGTGCTGCGGAAAAACACCGTTAAAAACGGAGACTGCCAAATCAGGTCTGAGCTACGACAATTCAGACATAGCAAATTAAAGTGTCTCTTTTAACCAAGCATACAATGCACTCTGCCACTCTTTTTTATAAAAGGTCAAACTGTGATTTCCGTATTCAAAAGATTCAAATTTGAATGGATGTTTAAGTTCAGATAGTCTTTCTACGAGAATTTTCGATTGGCCATAGTCTACTCGCCAATCCTCTTTTCCGTGCATCACCAGTATGGGCATTTTACGATTAAGTTCTTCTAACCAAAAAATAGCAGAGCGTTTTTCGAGTTCAACTTTGCGGTTTCTCTCAAGGTTAGGAACAAGTCTAGCTAATACTTTTTTTTCTAAACTCGGTCTTCGTTCTAAACTTGAAAAATAATCTACAGATCCAGCAGCAACTACAGCCGTTTTAATTTTATTTGATTTCCTAGCGGCCTGTAGTGTCATCATTGCTCCTCGGCTCCACCCAACCATTCCGATACGCGTTTTATCTGCAAAAGAAATGGTGTCTACTATATCAAGTAATCGAAGCACATCATTGACATCCTTGCCCCCAAACTCATCTTTACCCTCACTAAATTTTGATCCTCTATAATTACTGGCAAGTACAATATATCCTTGTTCAGCCAAAGGAAATATGAGCTTATAAAGACTAATTCGACTGTTGCCACCAGAATCATTACCACCACGGTTGAATATCACTACTGGTAATTTTTTCCCTGAATATTTTTTTGGGTAAGCTACTACACCCGCAATTTTTAAACCGTCAGATTGATATGATATCCAATGACTCGCCACAGTCTTTTTAAAATGGGAAAACGCCTTCGGGTCTACTAGTTTTTGAAAACGGTCTAATCGTTTAAAGTTAGTTTTTTTGCCTTTAGTATCATTCAGCCATTCTTTATATGTGTTAAACGGAATTGATTCATTGACTAATGTTAATTCTGAATTTGAAAAGTCGGGATTATAGCTATTATCTTTTATGGTTGAACAACCACAGATAACTAAAAGAAATAAGGCGATTAGATAGGCTTTATTTAACATTTAAAAAATTCCTTTTATAGATATTCCTACAACAACACTCAGAGACATAGAGATGTTCTTGTTTTAATTGTAATAACAGTGACATATATTACAATTAACTACCAGATATTTTAAATTGTTACATTTATTTATAGGTATAATGGGTAACGTTTATAAAACCTTTTGAGTTAGTTAGAATCGCCCTTGGTTTGTTAAAGGTGCCATCTTAATTACTGTTGGCATCTGTGGTAGTAGAACAAATAAGAATAGGTGTCGCGTAGCCGACACCTTATTCGGGTGTTGGACAAGCCCGGGCTCTACTCTATAGGGTAAATAGCGCTTTCTTTTGTGAAGGGCTTGCTATCAATAACCTGATCGCAAG
>JBLHNB010000055.1:0-36694 GCA_047621305.1 Alteromonadaceae bacterium
AGCATGAAGTTGCGAAAACTGCGATAACTGCGCGTTGTAATATGTGTAAGTGGTTTGCGATATATAAAAGAGTCATACCGATGGTTTAACTCTTTTATATATTATGACAGCCAATACCACTTTGCTGACCTTAGCATTTTAGAAGTTATACTGAAATTTTTGTATGTTTTGATCTAAAGCGGATATGGCTGAAAAAAAGATTACGTCCGAAGTTTCCCTAAAGCTGACGTTCACGATAGATGCAATAATCTGTTGCCCGATGATAACTTTTTATCAATACCCCGTTAAGTCTGAATGCGAACTAATCCACCAATATAGTCATAAAGACTTAAATCAAAGCGGCAGATCTTCCGACATATTACAGTCATTAGATAATTACCAGTATTAGAAAAGATAATTACGATTTTAAACTCGAAACATAGAGTCAGTCAATGTGAGGCTGTAGCAGATTATGTTGTTCCATATTCGCGACAATATTGCTTGGTACTGTGTCGAATTCAACACAGATTGAACGGAACGCGAAAACACCTGGTTATTTTAAATTATTACTATTCAATTGCTTATGTGTACTTTAATGTTGGCACAGGTATTGAATATAAGTAATCATGGCAAATCGTCATATGAACATTTGTTTTGTTCACAAGATTAGATTGTGTAACTCGATCCGGATGATGATTTTATTTATCTAATTGAGTAAAATTACAAGACTTCGTTTCTTTTGAGCAGCAACACTTTGAAAATAAACGCTAGAGGTAGTTAATGAAAAACGTAAGTATTAAAGGAATTTTGTTAGGTCTGGTTTCATTAATCGTGCTTGATGAGTTTGGGGGAATATTATTAACACTGGTGCTTGCCGGAGATATTTCAAAAGATATAATAGTAGCAATGCAGCATGACACATTGTTTCTTATATTCAGAATGTTTGTCGGTGCCGCAGCCCTTGTTGGTGCGGGTTTTATTAGCGAAAAAGTTGCTAAATCCAGCGGTGTCATTAACTCTGTTATTATAGGTATAGTAAGTGTGATTTTGACTGTTTTGGTGTTGGGCGATACTTACCCTCTTTGGTATCTAGTTCTTAGTTATTTATATCAATTCCCCTCAGCGTTAGCTGGAGGTTATATTTATTTCAAAAGGAATCAATATACAAAAATCAAAAGAAGCCAGTGATTAATAAAGAAAATCACGATGTGTTGTTAGATTTGTTTTATTCTCATAATCACCTCGTATGAGTCATTGCGTCTAGGGTGTTATCGATGCAAAATTTAATTCAAACCTCACATTGTAGGTGATTGGTAAATATCTATTGTGGCAAAATAGCGTTCATAGATGCATTACCACGGGCAGCATTGTGCTTTCAGAAGCCATAGGCTTGTTCTCGTTTTATAACTGCATTTTAATTTTTTTCATGAAATGAGTCTTGAAATCTATCCCGTCAACGTCCGCTAAGTCTAATATTTTAAAGCTAGTTATCTGTTCTGTTTAGGTCAACTTACTGGTGTTCAGTTGACCTCGACAAACACAAACTTTTTATTCCGCTTAGCGCACTTTGAAGACGTCAGCAAATACCACAATTGAGACTATTAATGCTGTTCATAATTTATGTTTATTAATATTTAAAATAAGTGTTTTTTAAGAAGAAATACAGCTCAGTTTGTCTCTAAAAAGAAGCGTGTACTCCTGAAATATATTTAGATAAAAAACGGCATGAGGGGAAGGAGTTCCTCATGCCGTGGTGCAATAAGCACAATAATAACAAATGGAGTTTACATAATGCGGTGTTGATACTTAACTTATCTCTGTTTGAGTTACAGGCCGCGGCATGTTTTTTTCTTTTTCCTTTTTCGGTTTTGTTAATACCACTAAATTACCCATCACAATAAATATCAATCCCAATACGGTATGTATACTCCAGCTAAAGCCTTCAACAAAGGTAGAAATAACAACGGCTACGGCGGGGAATAGTATATTTGCGTAAGACGCTTGATGTGCACCAATTCTATTAAGTAATGTTAAATAACAACCAAAGGCAATCACAGAGCCAAATATAGACAAATATAACAATGAGCTGATGTACGAAAAGGTAAAGGAAAAATCAAAGCTTTTCCCCTGTACTATCACCATAATAGCCATGAAAGTAGCACCATAAGCCATAGCCCATGCGTTGGCCGACAATAAAGGTAATTTTAGTTGCTGATTTTTTATTGAGAGCATATTACCCGTGGAAGCAAAGAGCGTACCTACTATACAAAGTGCTATGCCAAACAGTGTATCAGCACCTAATGTGGTATTGCTTACTTGTGGCCAAAAGAGTGTAATCATACCCAATAGTCCTAATAAACCACCAATATAAACCTCTTTAGTAACTTTTGTATTGAACCAAATGCGTGCATTGATCACGTTAAAAAATAATAAGAGGGAAAACGCAATACAAGTTAATGCCGAATTAATATGCTGTTGGGCGTTATAAAGGAAATAATAATTACAACCAAATAAAGTCAAACCAAAAGCAAATAACTGTATATGTTGTTGTTTTGAAAACTTAAGGGGTAGCTTTTTTATTTTACATACCGCAAACAAGACCAGTGCGGCTAAACCAAAGCGATATGCTATTGAAGCTTCAGGTGCCACAGCACCCAATTGATAGTTAATGACGATCCAGGTAGACCCCCAAATAACCACAGTAATAATATATAAAAATGTATTACTCATGATTTTTCTGCCTCACTAAATTTTGTTACAAGGTTGATCAGCAGTTAATTGGTTTGCACAGTCAGCTGTTAACTGTTTGGCCATTCGAATTGACTGAGTTTCATGGACAATAAGATCTTCAATCATAGGAGTATTAGATAAAGCATTAATCCACTTGCTTGCTATTGTTTTTACGATATAGATGAAAGTCATGATGTTCTCCTAAGTGTCAATTTAAAGGGCAACGTATTTTACAACCCGCCATAATAATGCATGCTAAAAAACTACATAATCTATCATTTTGTTACGACCATAGATTATGAATAGACAGTTTATAGAAAAGCTGTTGTAATAACATACACAAAAAAATGAAAATGATACCTATACAGTTTATGCGATTACTAGACAAAGCTGCACCGGAGTTTCTATATCAACAGGTTATTGAATTTGTTGAAAAGCAAGAAAAGTCAGGGGCGTTACGCGCCGGTGACAAATTGCCTAGCTTAAGAAAACTAAGTCGCCAATTTGAGATCAGTGTACCCACAGTTAAACAAGCTTATATTGAGCTAGAACGACAAGGAACAATCTCAGCACGGCCGCAGTCAGGTTATTATATGAAGGCTAAACAAGCGCGAACTTTAATGCCAATGAGGGCAAAGTGGGCATGTTGTCAGCCGATTGAAGTTAATTGTCGCAGTCTAATTGAGCAAGTTTATGAAGCGGTACATTTGCCTGATACTATAGCTTTAGGAATATCTAACCCTGTTCATGCTCATCCGCCAGATAAAGCGTTGGCAAGATTAATGCGCTCAGTATTGAGTCGAGTTTCTGAAAAAGCGGTGAGTTATGGCCCGATCAACGGTGATCCTAAATTAAGGTTAAATATTGCCTTTCGTTATCAAGATCAAGGTGTTGATGTTAATTACGATGACATTATTATTACTAATGGTGCACAAGAAGCCCTATCAATTGCTTTACAGTGTGTCGCTAAGCGTGGTGATATTATCGCTGTTGAGTCCCCATGTTATTTTGGCTTAATTGAGCTGATAGAAAGTTTAGGTATGAAGGCTTTAGAAGTATATACCTGCACCGAAAATGGTGTATGCGTTAGTGAGCTTGAACAAGTCTTTAAGGATTATCCCGTAAAAGCCTGTTTGTTTTCAACGGCAATTAATAATCCACTTGGCTCAATGATGACGAATGAACAACGTCAAAAGCTGGTGAAATTGATTGAGAAATACGATATTCCCTTAATTGAAGATGAAGTGTATAGCGATATTTATTTTACTGAGCAACGACCAATACCTGCACAGTTATATTCTGAAAAAGGTTTGGTGATGACGTGTTCTTCATTTTCAAAAACGGCAGCACCAGGTTACCGGGTTGGTTGGTTACTTCCAGGGAAATACGAAGAGCAAGCAAAGCGGGTGAAACGAGCACAGTCATGTTCAACGTCGATGCTGCCTCAATGGACATTAACAGATTACTTAATGAGTGGAGAATATGATCGCCATTTACAAGTATTAAGAAAAACACTACGTTATAACTGTGAACGAATGCGGGCGTTGGTGGCTGAATACTTCCCTAAAGAAGTCTGTATTTCTCAGCCTCAGGGCGGTAGCGTTTTATGGATACGTTGTCGTTCACATGTGGATACCAGTAAATTTTTTCAAAAAGCGATTGTTAAAGGTGTAAGTTTTGCTCCAGGGCAAGTATTTTCGCCTTCGGGACAATATAAAAACTTTATGCGTATTAGCTACGGCGTGCAATGGTGTGCCGGTGTCGAGCAAGCGATAATGAATCTTGGTGCTTTGGTACATGAATACCCAGAAAATTAAGGTATCTTTAAAACGTGAATAAATCTAACAACGCTCCTCCTCTTAAGATATTACTGCCCTTACTTGCCGCGATTATTGCAATATCGCCACTGGCCATTGATATGTATTTACCAGCAATGCCAATTTTGGCTAAAGCGTTAAATACAGATATTTCGATGGTACAAAATACGCTAAGCATCTATTTATTAGGGTATGCTTTAGGGCTACTATTTTTTGGCCCTTTGGCTGATCAATATGCTCGTCGGAAATTGGTTTTTATCGGCATTATAGGTTTTTCACTGATTAATTTGATCTTGCCTTTTGTTGAGACGATTGAACAATTCTTATCACTGCGTTTTTTACAAGCATTCATCAGTAGTGCGGCAACCGTTGTGGTACCGGGAACGATTAGAGAATATTACGGAAAAAATACGGCAAAAGGTTTATCTTATGTCAGCATGATCATGATGTTAGCGCCGATGATTGCTCCTAGTATTGGTAGTATTTTGCTGGTTTTACATAGTTGGCAGTTGATCTTCTTTGTTTTAGCTGGCTATAGCTTATTGGTGTTGCTGTTTACGATAAAGTATTTACCGGAAAAGAAAATATTAGCTGCAAAACATGTTAGCTTTTTAGCTCGCTATAAAATTGTTTTATCAAGTGAGCAAGCGAGATTTGATTTAATAACGTCGATGGTGGTATCTCTGGCCTTTTTTGCTTATATAACGGCTATTCCATTTGTTTATCTGACGGTCTTCTCTGTGTCAGAGATGATGTTTAGTGTTTTGTTTGCTCTGAATGTTTTAGGCTTGATGAGTGCTCATTTCATTAATACTCGGCTCGTGACCCGTAAAGGTTCAAGAGTTATGTTACGTTGGGGTTTAACGGTGGCAATTATTTCAGCGATGGCTTTAGTGGCGGTTAGCTATTGGCAGCTCCCGATTATATATACCGTGTTAACTATTTCTCCCTTAATGGGCAGCATCTCAATGATAGCGGTAAACTCCGATGCATTAGTATTGAACCAGTTTACTCAGCAATCAGGTACAGCAACTGCGGTTATTGGTACATTGCGTTTTGGCATAGGTGCTTTAGCAGGCCCGATATTGGCGTGGTTTTACGACGGTACAGCATTACCCTTTGCAACATTAATGTTTACAGCTATTTTTATCGTTTTTTTATGTCAATTACGGGTAAAATTGCAATCAAATAAAGAAATGGGTCAATAAGTGATGAAAAATATAGCCGTAATTTTAAGTGGCAGTGGTGTTTATGATGGCAGTGAGATTCATGAAGCGGTACTTACCTTATTAGCGATTGAAAATAACCAAGCTAGCTATCGTTGCTTTGCTCCAAATATAACACAACACCATGTGGTTAATCATTTAACTGGTGAAGTATCAGAAGACGAAAATCGTAATGTGTTAGTTGAATCAGCGCGTATCGCTCGTGGTGATATTGAAGATCTCAACGATTTATTTGAAGATGAATTTGACGCAGTTATTCTGCCTGGCGGCTTTGGTGCAGCCAAGAATTTATGTAGCTTTGCCTACGAAGGTGAACATAGCCAAATAAATGAAGTGGTTTTAAAGGCATGCCAAGCATTTGTTAAAGCTCATAAACCTGCCGGTTTCATGTGTATCGCACCGGCTCTTATTCCCGCTATTTATGGCGAAGGTGCTGTAGCGACGATAGGTAAAGAATTAGGTACTGCGGAGTCATTAGTCGATATGGGCTTATCTCATGTTCCTTGTGAAGTGGATGATGTTGTTATTGATCATCAACGAAAATTGGTGACTACACCCGCTTATATGGTAGCTATTTCAATCAGTGAGGCTGCATTAGGTATTAATAAATTAGTTAAAGCCGTGTTAAGGATGACGTAAACTGTAAATGAATAGGAATGTAAAAGCGGTATGATGTGAAATGGGACATTAATCTATGTGCTATTTTACAGATAACATGCTGAAGCGGAATTCGCGAAGTGATCATCATATTGACATGGTTCACCGAGGAAGGACTTGCAAGCTTGACTGTCATTGAGAAAAACGATTATTGTTGATCTTGTAAAGCCGCTTCATTTAATTTGGCTTGTGCGATCCGCCATTTTTGTAACTCAGCGTAATAATGATCCCATACACATGGGTTACATGAACCGCCGCCACAGCAATCGTCATCTGCTGGTGATACGGGCTTTTCTAATTGATTCGACATTTATAATCTTGTACTTAATTATGTATTGATAGCGATATTATATGATAAACGAAGGTTGGTTTTCTATTAATCTAGGGTAAATATTTTCAATAAGTATTATTCTTAACAATACTTATTCATTACCTCTAATTTTTTGATATACATATGATATATGTTGCTTGAGTGGAGGTACTGGATTTTTCTGGGATTTTAAAGCTCACCATACATCCTGTATATCGTCATTTTTTCACATCTATGTGATCGTGACATACCATACATCCTGTATATCGTCACTCTTTCACATCCATGTGATCGTGACATACCATACATCCTGTATATCGTCACATACCATACATCCTGTATATAAAAAGCCTCGAATAACGAGGCTTTGGATCGATATTAAAAAATGTTATTCATCTTCACTCAGTTTTTTTTCTAAATAGTGGATATTCGCCCCACCATTAACAAAACCTTGATCTCTGAGAATATCTTGGTGCAAGGCAATATTCGTTTTAATACCGTCAATCACTAATTCTGCTAAGGCATTACGCATACGCGCAATAGCGACATCACGGTTATCACCCCAAGTGATTAATTTACCTATCATGGAGTCATAATGTGGTGGTACAGAATAGTCAGCATAAATATGAGAATCCCAGCGTACACCTAGTCCTCCAGGAGGATGGAAACGCGTGATTTTACCCGGAGAAGGAATAAAAGTACGTGGATCTTCTGCATTAATTCGACATTCAATTGAATGACCTGCAATTTTAATATCTTCTTGGGTATAAGATAACGGCTGACCCGCGGCAATACGTAATTGTTCTTTAATTAAATCAACGCCAGTGACCATTTCAGTTACTGGATGCTCAACCTGAATACGGGTATTCATTTCAATGAAATAGAACTCACCATTTTCATATAAGAACTCAAAAGTTCCTGCACCGCGATAGTTAATATCAATACAAGCTTTACAACAACGCTCACCAATTTTCGCGCGCATTTCAGGAGTTATACCTGGTGCAGGAGCTTCTTCAACCACTTTTTGATGACGACGTTGCATTGAACAATCACGTTCACCTAAGTGTATAGCGCCACCTTGGCCATCAGCCATTATTTGAATTTCAACATGACGAGGGTTTTCAAGGAATTTCTCCATGTAAACCATGTCATTTTTGAAAATAGTTCCGGCTTCTCTTTTCGTTAGAGCGATAGAGTCGATCAATTCGTCTTCATTGCGCACAACACGCATCCCACGTCCACCACCGCCACCAGCTGCTTTAACAATAATAGGGTAACCAATGCGTTTTGCATGCGCTTTATTCGCCGCATCATCATCATTGAGTGGACCGTCGGATCCAGGAACACAAGGAACACCAGCTATTTTCATTGCTTTTATTGCCGCAACTTTATCACCCATGATACGGATGCTTTCTGCTTTTGGACCGATAAAGACAAAACCAGATTTTTCCACTTGTTCGGCAAAATCAGCATTTTCTGCTAAAAAGCCGTAGCCTGGATGAATGGCTACAGCATTAGTAACTTCTGCTGCAGTGATTATTGCAGGAATATTAAGATAACTTTCAGGTGCCGATGCTTTACCAATACAAATGGTTTCGTCAGCTAATAAAACATGTTTAAGATTTTTATCAGCAGTAGAATGAACAGCGACAGTCTTTATGCCGAGCTCCTTACATGCGCGTAAAATTCTTAATGCTATTTCGCCTCGGTTGGCGATAACTACTTTATCTAACATGGAATGACCCTTTTTGTTTGGGCTTATTCAATGATGAATAGCGGTTGATCAAATTCAATAGCATCTTCATTTTCCGCTAAAATGGCTTTAATTACGCCTGACTTGTCTGCTTCTATTTGATTCATCATTTTCATTGCTTCAATAATACACAAGGTATCACCAGCATTAACGTGTTGACCTAATTCAGCAAATACAGGTGAGTCTGGTGATGCAGAGGCATAAAAAGTACCCACCATTGGCGAGCGAACCTCATGACCTGAAACCTTTGGAGCAGAGTCTGTTACTGTGGGCGTAGCCTGCATTGTTGGCGCAGCTTGCATTGTCGGTGCAGCTTGCATTATTTGCGCGGCTGCCATTGGCATACCACGACATATACGTACTGACTCTTCGCCCTCAGAGATTTCTAATTCATTGATACCTGATTCTTCAACAAGCTCAATAAGTTTTTTTATTTTACGAATATCCATTGCAACACCTTAATAATTTATTTGTTTCGATAATAATGGTAATGGGCGCTTCACGCCTATTGTTATTTCTATTTCTTTACTAAATTTTGCAAATAATGATGAGCTGCGTTTAAGGCATACTCATAACCATTTGCACCTAGGCCGCAGATGACACCAACGGCAACATCTGCTAAATATGAATGCTCTCTAAAAGGCTCTCTAGCGTGAACATTTGATAAATGTATTTCTATAAAAGGAATGTTCACAGCTAACAATGCATCACGAAGTGCAATACTGGTATGAGTCAATGCAGCAGGGTTAATAATGATAAAATCTATTTTCTGATAAGCCTGGTGAATAGTATCAATTAAATGATGTTCTGCATTTGACTGCACATGGCTTAGCTCAATATTAACGGCGTCAGCTAACTTTTCTAATTCATTTATTATTTCATTCAGTGACAATGCACCATAAATCTCAGGTTCTCGTTTACCCAACATATTTAAATTAGGTCCATTTAGAACTAAAACTTTAAACTTGGTAGTCATTTGTTGCGAAAAACCTTAAAATGGAAATTAATAGTATAATTGCATAAAAAAGCTATGCTTGGAATAAAAATAACTAATAAAGTGTGTTTTTATAAAAGTTAGCGGATATTATAGTGTTTTCGAGGAATATAGCTGCAAAATACAGGTCTTACCTGTTGGGTGGCTTAATTTGGAGGTGAAAATTTGTTATTTTTTCTTTTTTTACTAAAATAGTACATACCTATTTAAATAGATAATCTATTGAATTTCAAAATATTGCATTGTTCTTTATTGTCTGGGCATAATCGCAAAGCGACTAGAACAAGTTAATAGTTAAGTATATAAGGGTATAGTTATTAATCTTATTTTTCTCAAACTTTGTATATTCATAACTCTATTGATGAGCAACTTTGCTTTTGGCATCAGTGTTATTAGTCATCAATCAGTTGATGTGCAATCTTTATCGACGTCACAACTACGACGAATTTATACGATGCGTCAATTGCAGTGGCCGAATAACATGCGCATTAAAGTGTATATCTTACCGAGCAATAACCTCACCCATAAAAAGTTCTGTAAAGAAAACCTACGTATTTTCCCTTACCAACTTGACAGAATATGGAATAATTTAACATTTTCAGGTTTAGGTGTTGCACCTACGTTAGTGAAAAGTGAGGAGGAGTTGCTGGAAATTGTTTCTAGAACACCTGGTGCCATCGGATATATTGATCATGTAAACAAGGAAGGGCACGTTAATGTTATTGAAATTAAATAATAAAGCTAAGCGCTATAACACGATTTTTTTCATAATATTGAGTTTACTACTTAACCGTAGTGCCGTGGCGGATGAAACCTTTGATAACGCTTGGCGGGTGCACGGTTTTGTGGCACAAGGAATGATAAACGTAAACGGTAGTGACTTCGTTAACGACGACCAAGATTTATCTTTTAAGCTAACTGAAGTAGGGGTTAATTCTTCTTATCAATACTCTACTAATTTGAGATTTACAGCACAAGCGGTTTATTTAGAAGGGGGTAATCGATACAGTAAAGGTGCTCGAATAGACTATGCTTTAATTGATTGGACTGCATATAATGACGTAAACTGGTTAGTTAAAATTTACCTTGGACGATATAAAAACAACCATTGGTTATACTCTAGCACCCGTGATGTTCCTCATACGCGTCCAAGTATCATTCTACCACAAGCTTTATATTTTGATGGTTTTCGTGATATTGCTATGGGGAGTGATGGCGCTGCGATTAAAATAAATTATAGTACTGATGACGCAGGTTATTTTGACTTTAATTTCAGTTATGGCTCCTCAATACTCTCTTCTAAAGAAGCTAAAGTGCTGCTAGGAGAGTCAGCGCTAGGTACAGGTAAACAAAAGTTTGATGCACAAGCGAGTCTTTATTGGCAGCCTAATTATTCCCCATGGCGTTTTGGTCTTTCATTATTAGACTCTGACTTTAATTATCGTCGTGATCAACAAGACTTCTTTGCTGACGCTACTTTTTCATTTCAGCAATACAGTTTTAGTGCCATATATGAAGGTGAATACTGGCAGTTTAGTAGTGAGATCTTTCAGCAAAAATTTTCTCAATATGGTTTCTTTTATCCCCGTTTTCACCAAAGTAAGATTGGACAAGGTGCCTATGCCCAATTTCAATATAAATATAATGACCAACTGAAGTTCTTATCTCGGGTGGAGCGTTTTTATGCAGATAAAAATGACCGAAATGGCAAAAAACTTGAAGAAAATACCCAAGGTGTTATTCCTCGTTATTTCGGTTATCAGCATGACATTACACTAGGTGCATCATTTGACTTTACTGAAAAGATCCGTTTACAAATAGAATATCATCGAGTCAAAGGAACATCGCGACTTACGCCTATTATGCAACCCAATAAGCTGATAAATAATGCGGAAAAGTGGAGCTTATGGGCACTTCAATTAATGTACTGGTTTTAACATATGCGTAAAATTTTCATTAGTGTGCCAACAAAATTACTGATGCTGGTCGTTGGCGCCTTATTGCTATTAAGTGCGGGTTTTTCAATCGTTTCTTTATCAAGATTAAATCAAGAATTTCAAAGTTATCAAGCAGAAACGTTAGAGCGAGGAGAGGCATTATTTACGTTACATCAAGGTATCCTTAGAGAAAAATTAGAAGTGTGGGTTGAAACTTTCTCTGACTTGGTGGATTTGCAAGAACAGGACGATTTCGCTGTGGTAGTTGAAGGTTTTACTAAACAATTTGATGCGTTGCAACTACATTATAATGTAGAGGACTTATGGCTTGTTGACGAAAATCTTCAAGTGCTTTATAGCACCAAAACTATCCCTAATAATATTTTAAGTAACGTTGTTACTTTGTTAGATAAGCAAGAGCCGCAACAGCAAGTCTATTGTGAAGTCTTATGTGAACAACTATTAACCATACCTATTGTTAATAAAAAAGGCGAAATGGCTGCGGTTGCTATTAGTATTTCTTTAGTGGATCACATTAATAATATTAATGAATCGCTTAAAAGTGATGTCGCTGTTGTCAGTTTTGCGAAAAAAAGCGAGGCAAAGCTTTATGAGGCGCACATCGTCACAGCGTCAAATCAAGAGCTGTTCCAAGCGCTTTTTTTTGAACATAAAACAGTAAGCGACCTAAAAGCGATTCAAGAATATGGCGTAAAGTTAGACATAGACTCAGGAAGTTACCTCGTTAATTTAATGCCTTTGTCTTCAAATGTTAAACACGAATTTTATATGGCATTAATCGATAATGTCACTTCAATAACCATTGAGTATGAACAATATCGCCGCAATTTTTTACTCTCCTCATTGGTTATTTTTGTTACCTTGGCCATATTTGTTTACTTTGTGGCGAGTCCGTTAACGAATCGCTTATTGGTGCTATCTAATGTTCTGCCTTTATTAGCTAGAAAAGAATTTGAACAATTTCGGCGCATAAAAATCAAACGCAAACGTTTTTTTGTTGATGAATTGGATGTTTTAGCGGGTGCGACCACTGATTTGAGCTATGAGCTTGAGCAATTGAATCTTGAGGTTGAACAAAAAACTAAAGAACTAGAAAACATTGCTATGTATGACTTGCTGACGGGCTTACCTAATAGGAATATGCTCAATTATCAGTTACGAAAATCGGTCGCTAATTTAACAAGAGTCAAACAAAAAATAGCGGTATTATTTCTTGATCTAGATGATTTTAAAAAAGTGAATGATAGTCATGGTCACAGTGAAGGTGATCGATTATTGATTGAAGCAGCGAGTCGAATTCGTTTAAGTATCCGTAACATCGATATCGCTTGTCGTTTTGGTGGCGATGAGTTTGTGGTGGTGCTCGGACAAATAGATTCTGTGGCTGAAGCAGAAGAAATTGCAGCAAACATTATACAGCGCTTTAAACTGCCAATTAAAATAGGCAATAGTATTTTTTATGTTTCAACAAGCATCGGCATTGCGGTTACTGATGACGAAACAATAAAAGCCGAATCTTTAGTGAGTCATGCCGATATCGCCATGTATGAAGCCAAAGACAATGGTGGCGCGCAATATCACGTTTACCATACAGAAATGTACCAACGGGTTGCTCACCGAGTGATGCTTGAACGAGATGTTAGGCAGGCACTAGCTAAGAATCAATTTAGTCTCAGTTTACAGCCACAACTTAGAGCTAAAACTAAAGCGGTATATGGATTTGAGGCTTTATTAAGGTGGAACCATCCTGAGCGAGGTATGATTTCCCCTGATGACTTTATTCCTATTCTCGAAAATTCAGCCTATATGATTGAATTGGGTTACTGGATTATTCGTCGATGTTTCGCGTTGTCTGTGGCAATAGAAGAGCGGGGGTGTACTGGTACACGTATCGCTATTAATTTATCGGCAGGGCAATTTGTTGATCAAAACTTACCTTCATTTTTAGCGGATTTATTAACTGAATTCTCAATCCCTGCCTCTCGTTTTGAATTAGAGCTCACAGAGCAGACCCTTGTTAAAAATGTCGAACACACCATTAAAATGATGGAATCTTTAAAAGTTATGGGCTTTAGTTTTGCGATTGATGACTTTGGTACGGGGTATTCCTCGTTAGCTTACTTAAAGCAAATGCCTGTCGATGTGATTAAAATTGATAAAAGCTTTATTTTTGGCATGTTGGAAAATCATTCAGATTATCAAATTATTATGTCGACCATTGCGATGGTGAAAAACTTGGGTTTGGTGGTTGTTGCTGAAGGTGTTGAAACAAGTGCACAACTGCGCAGCTTAGAGCAGAATGATTGCGATTTAATTCAAGGTTATTACTTTTCTAAACCGATACCTGAAGCAGAGTTATTAGACTTTATTGATAGTTCTATAGTTGACGGCTTATGGAAAACGAAAGTTGTTTAAAAACAGTGAGCGCATAGTCTCACTGTTTGATCATTGCTATAACGCGGGGATAAAAACAGGTTAGTTAAAAATAGCGTTTACATGCTTAGCAAAAGCGTCAGCATCCATAAAACCAGTTACTCTTTGTTTATCCAACTCCTTACCATTAACATCAAAAAATAGAATCGAAGGTAAACCAAAGACTTGATATTTACTCATTAATTCTACACTACTTGTCGATCCTGTATCGGTTAGGTCAACTTGTAACAACACGCTATTACTTAACGCCTTTTGCACTTGTGGGGTATTAAAGGTGTAATGTTCGAATTCTTTACAAGCAATGCACCAGTCGGCATATAAATCAACCATAATAGACTTTCCTTGCTGATTTGCGATAACTACGGCTTGTTGTAATTCAGCTAGGTCCTTAACCATTTTAAACGTGCCAGAATCTTGCTGAGATGAACCCTGTTGGGCTACTTGTGCTTGTGGCGGATAAATTATTTTATAAGCTTGGTTAGCGCCAATAAAGAATGCAAAAAATATCAGTAATGACCGTAGACCAAACCAAAAGTTTGTTTTTGCACCTTGATTCACTACGTAAAAATATATTGCTGTTACCATGATCAGTAACGACCAAAGTGCTGCTGTAGCTATGCTTGGAATGATACGCTCAAGTAGAAAAACAGGCACAGCCAGTAATAATAAACCAAAAATGTTTTTGATAATATTCATCCATGCGCCTGCTTTAGGAAGAATCTTTCCACCTGAACTGCCTAAAATTAATAAGGGTAAGCCCATACCTAAACTTAACGCATAAAGGGCAGACGCGCCGAGAACAACATCACCTGTTTGAGAGATATAAAGTAATGCCCCTGTTAATGGCGCTGTTGTACACGGAGAGGCAACTAAACCTGAAATAACACCCATCATTACAACCCCTGAAATTGAGCCGCCTTTTTGGCTGTTACTGATATTGTTTAATTTATTCTGCCAGCTACTAGGTAACGCTAGATTAATTACACCAAACATCGATAAGGCCAGAAAAATAAAGAGTGCACTTAATGCAATGAGTACATAAGGGTGTTGAAACACTGCTTGAAATTGAGCCCCTGCCAAAGCAACAACAATACCCAATATGGTGTAAGTAACCGCCATCCCTTGTACGTAGAAAAAGGATAAGGTGAACGCTTTTTTAGTGGTTAGCCCTTTGCCTTGCCCAACAATAATCCCTGTTAAAATGGGATACATCGGAAAAACACAAGGTGTAAATGATAACAATAAACCACCAACAAAAAAGGCTAATAAGGTCAATAATAAGCTGTCTTGCTTTAACATATCAGCCAACTGATGTTGCTCACTGTTGGTGGGTATATTTGTGTCATTCGCTACCGTTTCAGGCGCAGCTATATTTGTTAATGCACTGAGTATATTGCCATTATCATTACCATGGATAACATTGCTGAGTTCGATTTTTTGTTTTTTAGGCGGATAACATAGCCCTTTTTCAGCGCAACCTTGGTAACGAACGGTGATGTTAGCGTTGTTATTGGTTTGGCTGATATCTATAGGGAAATCAAGTTGGCCGGTAAACACTTTTTGTATGCCAAAAAATTCATCCTCATGATCTTCGCCTGCTGGGAGAACTACGGGAACTATTTGTGCATTTTCTGTAATGAATTTAAACTGATGTCGATAGAGGTAATAGCCGTCAGCGATATTAAAGCTAATCGTTAACTTATCGTTTTTTTGATGGAAATTGAATTCAAACGCTTCATCAACAGGTAAAAATTCATCATCATTACTAAATGAAGAAATAGATGACGTATCAAAAATTGATTTTTGCGCTTGCACCGTACTTGTTAATATCGCACTTGTTAGCACAGTAAGACTGGCGATGATTAACCAAAAAATATAAACAAATCTTTTCATAATTACTACTTTAATGAGCCTTTTATCCAGTTTAAATAATGCTTATTGCCTTGCTGGATATCAATGGCAATAATCTCTGGAACATCATAGGGATGTAGTGAAATAATTTTCAGTTGGAGTGCTGAAAAAAAACAATTCTGCGTTTTTATTAAAAGTTGTACTTCATTATCACTTACTACTTCTCCTTGCCAATGATATATCGACGTAATGCCGGGTATAATATTGACACATGCCGCCAGCTTTTCTGTTACCAGTGCCGTTGCAATTTTTTGTGCAACGTCTTGATTTGGACATGTACATAATACAATTTGATAAATGGCTGCTCTGCCTGATTGTCAAAAGGAATATCATTAATGTAAGCATACGCTATTGACCCACAGAGAGAAAATATCTTAGTTAATAAATTGAGCTATTATCCCTTGCTTGAAAAAGACCCGATAACCCCCATATATGTTTCAATAAAGATTTTAGAGTGCAATTATGTTTCGGTTTCTATTTTTACTTTTTATTGTTGTACCCATTATTGAAATCATGGTGTTAATGCATGTTGGTGCGTGGTTAGGTGTGTGGCCAACCATTGCCATCGTTATTATTACAGCGTGGCTTGGTGCAAAAAATGTTAAGCAACAAGGCATCGCGACCTTAAATGCGGTACAAACTAAAATGGCCCAAGGTGAAATGCCATCCGATGAAATAGTTGCGGGTGTTTTATTACTTGTTGCGGGGGTGTTATTAGTAACGCCTGGCTTTGTTACTGATTTGTTTGGTTTATCCTTGTTAGTGCCTCAGGTACGTAAGGCGTTAATAAACGCGGTACAAGGTCATCTAGTGACTAGCCATTCTTCAGCAGGCTTCACCTATCAAAGTGATATTCATAATCACCAAGCAGAACCATTCAATCAAGGCCCTTTTCAAGACTCAGGCAATGAAAAGCCACTTAATCATCATCAAGGGGAAACTTTAGAAGGTGAATTTAAGCGTAAAGAGTAATTTTTTTACAATTATTAGTAATGGGGCTTGTGAACTTTTAAAAAAGCCCCATTTCATATGCAAACAATTGTGTTAAACCCATTTTTATAAAATTAAAATTCTCAGGAGAGAAGATAAATGAGCATTCGTCCATTACATGATCGCGTTATCATTAAACGTAAAGAAGTAGAATCAAAATCTGCTGGCGGTATTGTACTAACTGGTAGTGCTGCTGAGAAGTCAACACGTGGTGAAGTTATTGCTGTTGGTAACGGCCGTATATTAGAAAACGGAGAAGTTCGCGCTTTAGACGTAAAAGTTGGCGATCAAGTTATTTTCAGTGAAGGCTACGGTGTTAAAACTGAAAAAATTGACGGTGATGAAGTATTGATTCTTTCTGAATCTGATATTTTAGCAATCGTCGAGTAATTAAAACTTAGCTTGTCGCTATTTTAACTATATAGCGGCATCAAAAGTGCTACTTACTAAGGTAAGCACTGCACTTTTTCTTTGCTTTAAGGTAATTAACTGAAAGCAAAGTCTTAATGAATATTTTGAATAGGAATATAAGAACATGGCTGCAAAAGACGTATTATTTGGAAATGACGCACGAGCAAAAATGCTACGTGGTGTAAATGTTTTAGCTGACGCGGTAAAAGTTACTTTAGGACCTAAAGGTCGTAACGTTGTTTTAGACAAATCATTTGGTGGTCCAGTGATCACTAAAGATGGTGTGAGTGTTGCTAAAGAAATCGAATTAGAAGACAAATTCGAAAACATGGGCGCACAAATGGTTAAAGAAGTTGCTTCTAAAGCCAATGACGAAGCAGGTGACGGTACAACTACTGCGACAGTTTTAGCACAAGCGATTGTTAATGAAGGTTTAAAATCGATTGCTGCTGGCATGAATCCAATGGATCTTAAACGTGGTATCGACAAAGCAGTTATTGCTGCTGTTGAAGCGTTAAAAGCGGCTTCACAAGAATGTTTAGACAATAAAGCGATTGAGCAAGTCGGTACTATTTCAGCTAACTCTGATGAAACGGTTGGTAAAATCATTGCAACAGCAATGGATAAAGTAGGCACTGAAGGTGTTATCACTGTTGAAGAAGGTCAAGCATTAACAGATGAACTTGACGTTGTAGAAGGCATGCAGTTTGACCGTGGTTACTTATCACCATACTTTATCAATAATCAAGAAGGTGGCAGTGTTGAACTAGAAAACCCATTCATCTTATTAGTTGATAAAAAAGTATCAAATATTCGTGAATTGTTATCAACACTTGAAGGTGTTGCTAAAGCAGGCAAACCACTATTAATTATTGCCGAAGATGTTGAAGGCGAAGCCTTAGCGACATTAGTCGTTAACAACATGCGTGGTATCGTTAAAGTTGCTGCTGTTAAAGCCCCTGGTTTTGGTGACCGTCGTAAAGCAATGCTACAAGATATTGCGACATTAACTGGTGGTACAGTGATTTCTGAAGAAATTGGTATGGACCTTGAAAAAGCGACATTAGAAGATTTAGGTCAAGCCAAACGTATTGTGATTACAAAAGACAATACAACGATTATCGATGGCATTGGTGAAGAAGCTGATATTAAAGGCCGTGTTGCCCAAATTCGTGGTCAAATTGAAGATTCTACTTCAGACTACGATAAAGAAAAATTACAAGAACGTTTAGCTAAATTAGCTGGCGGTGTTGCCGTGATTAAAATTGGCGCAGCAACAGAAATGGAAATGAAAGAGAAAAAAGCACGTGTAGAAGATGCATTACATGCAACACGTGCCGCTGTTGAAGAAGGTGTTGTTGCTGGTGGTGGTGTTGCTTTAGTAAGAGCAGCCGATGCAATAAAAGACTTAGAAGGTAGTAACGAAGACCAAACACACGGTATTAATGTTGCTATTCGAGCGATGTCTGCTCCTCTACGCCAAATTGCCACTAACTCAGGTGATGAAGCATCAGTAGTATTAAATGAAGTTAGAACTGGCGGTACAGGTAACTACGGTTATAACGCAAGTAATTCAACTTACGGCGATATGCTAGAAATGGGTATTCTTGACCCAACGAAAGTAACACGTAGTGCATTACAATTTGCAGCATCAATAGCCGGTTTAATGTTGACCACAGAAGCTATGATCACTGACTCACCAACCAAAGACTCTGGCTCTGCTATGCCTGATATGGGCGGCATGGGCGGTATGGGTGGAATGGGCGGCATGATGTAAACGTATTGTCCCAATACTAGCACTTCCTAGAAAACCCTAAAAAAGCCCGTAAGCTTATAGTTTACGGGCTTTTTTGTTGACTTTACTTCCTAAGTTATTTCATAATATCCCACTACTTCCTAGAATTACTAGGGGTTGATGAGGGGTATCACTATTATTGAACTCCTTATTTTGGGTAGTTTTTATATGCATACCCCTCATTTTGTACCCCTCTTAGGAAAATTTAATGTCATTAACTGTACAAGAAGTTAAGAATACATCCTGTCCTGACGGTAAGACTCAGATTAAGAAATCTGATGGCAACAACTTGTTTTTACTGGTTAAAAAAGGAGGTTCTAAGCTTTGGAGGCTTAGGTTTAGGCATGCTGGAAAGTACCAAGAAATGGCTTTAGGAAAGTACCCCTCTGTATCCCTAAGTGAAGCGCGAAAATTAGCAGAAGAAGCAAGAGCATCTTTAATTCATGGTATTAACCCAATGGATGAGCGAAGAGAAAGAAAACGCGCTAAAACAACTTCTAAAGATAAGCTGTTTGAAACGATTGCTTTAAAGTGGTGGGAACAACAAAAAGATTCTTGGTCAGAAGATCATGCAGCACGTGTTAAACGTTGGTTACAGATTGACTCTAAAACTATATGTAATCTTCATATTGAAGATATTGATGCGGGGCATATTACTGAATTAATGTTAGCCATTGAAGCGGCAGGCACACCTAAAAAAGCACCTAATATATTAGCGGTAATAAATAGGGTATTTGGTTATGCGCTGGCGCATAGGTTAACGCGAAGTAATCCCGCCCAAGGATTACCGCTAGGCGATATAATAAAGCCTTTACCTCCCGTAAAGCATAGAGCTGCAATTGTTAAGCCTAACGAGCTTGCTCAATTAATCAAAGACATAGATTTATCGCAATCAGGTAACTATTGCACGATTGAAGCACTTAAATTAATTCCTAGGGTCTTTTTAAGACCTACCGAAATAAGAAACTTAAAATGGGAATATATCGATTTTGATGCTCTTTTAATTCGAAAAAAAACAGAAGACACCCACTCAAATTGGGCAGAAAAAACAGAAGACACCCACTCAAATTGGGCACCTATGGAAAAAACAGAAGACACCCACTCAAATTGGGCACCTATAAAAAAGCTACGGACGGCCTACGTACCTTTATTTGCGGGCATGTGAAAGTCAAAGCCGTTGCGGTAAGTTTAATTCCGTCAAAGTTTTTGTCAACAAAAATCTTGGAAAAATCCGGAGGATTAAAGCCGAATTTTTGGGCTCACCTTCTATTTTCCAGAGTGTATTTTCGACTAGAGCAGCTAACTTTTCAAGGTAAAAGGGTGAGGAGGCTGATGATCATAAATCTTATTTGGTTTTATTATTTTAAGTAAATAATCTTTTGTGTGAGGTATCACTCAAGCCAGTAGCGTTTTACACATAGACAATGTTGCACGCTTTTTCAGTTGCCGATGCTGACAAAATTCACTGAGCGCATCAGGTTTACCTACCGCACCATGAAAACACGTTCTAAAACACGTTGTGAGTATGAGCCAATTTTCAGCTGAAATATTTAGGCGTTTTAATATTTTAGGGAGTTTTGCTTCAATATAGCCACGTTTATCTTCTCGAATACAACGACCTGTTAAGTCAACTAATTGCATATAATCATCTAACTCAAAAGGTAAACCTGTCGGCATGTTTTGTTTTGGATTACCAATAAAAGGCTGTAGGCCTATTGGTTGCTTGCCTTGCAGCGCTGCTTTAATCCGTTGTTGAATGCTCGTATAGTCCGAATTTTCGGGAGTTGTCGCCATCTTTGCTCTAATGGGGTTTAAATCCACATAGGCCATGCAGGCGGCGAGGGCAGCTTCATCAAGCAGTGCTTGCGACTTAAAACGACCTTCCCAAAACCGTCCGGTGCAGTTATCTTCACTATTAGCTTTACGGGCAATGTCTTCATTTATAATACGCATAAACCAACTGATATCTTGCAGTCGTTGACGATATACAGCGACGGTTTCCTCAAGCATTAATAACATTGGTTTACTGAGTTTGTCTCCACGTATGTATTGTTGCGTAATTAGGGTGCCTTTAAACAATTTATGCCAGCGGAGAACCACATCATGCATGGACCATAACAGCGCTTGTGCTTCGTCGACAAATAACACCATATGGGTATGATTACTCATGACCGCATAGGCACAGACATCAATAGCAAAGACCTCACTCAACGCCAATAACTTATCTTCCACCCAAGCGCGGCGATGTTCATAATTCGTCCCCGACACCTTATCTTGACCACATAAAAAAGCCCGTCTTACGCACCGAGAAACACAATGATAATACTGGGTATCAATTAAACTGATTTGTCTTTTTCTTGCGGTAGCCATAATAATTGCCAGTTATTAATGATGGTTGTTATTTAACCATAGTTTGGTCTGGCAGAATTTTCCAATTTGAGTGGGTGTCTTCTATTTTGTTGTTATGACTTGGCTAACTGTTCATCAACAAACAGCACTAAATGTGTATGGTTATTCATCACGGCATAAGCCGCAACATCAATAGCAAACACTTGTGCTAAAGCGAGTAACTTATCTTCAACCCAAGCACGCCTATGCTCATAGCTTGTACCGGTTAATTTATCTTCACCACATAAAAAAGCACGACGAACACAGCGCGATATACAATGATAATAAGGTGTGTCAATTAAACTTACTTGTCTTTTTCTTGCCGTAGCCATAGCAAAACCCACTTATATATCGATGATTATTTAACCATAGTTCAGCTTGGTTATAATCGCCAATTTGAGTGGGTGTCTTCTATTTATCACTCAGCTAAAACACTTAATGTGCAAACTTTTGGGTTTTCAATGTTTAAAATATCCTCTTTATTCCAAGATTTATATACTTCTCCCAACTCATTTAAAAATGTAAATTTAACATGTGAGTCAATTTTAGTGAGTTTATTAATCTCTACAGCCACAGATATTAAAGGTAGTGATAACAATAGCATGTATATTAGTAAATACTTTTTAGGCACTACTTCTCTCCTGAAAAAATATTTTTCAGTTTCATCTTTGATCGTTCGTAGTAATTGGGAAAAATCAGTGACAGTCCAAACAATGCCATTATTGCCAATCCAATATAAAAGAAAAATGGACTCTCTTCTTCTCTAATAGGCGAAAACCTAGTTGGAAGCTTACCTTCAATAAAAGAATATATAACTATTGCTTCAACTAATATTCCTAACAGAGCGAAAAAAAGAGTTCCCATTTTCATAATTAATTAAATTCCTTTAAAATTTCGTACGCTAAAGATGTTGCAGCACCAACTTTACCTCCAGCTTTCTTGGAACCAGATATTTGTTCGGCTCTTTGTGCTGCGACACCTGAAACTGCGGTTCCACCATATCCACCAAGGTCTTGATGAACAAGCAACCTGTAAACACCAATTCCAGCACTGATCTCTTGGGCTAATGGATTGGGAGAAATAGACATTAATCTTGTCACATTATTATTCGTAATCCTATCAGAATAACCATGCATCACTCTCAATGCCATCATAGTAGGATCTTCCATATTACGTTGTCTGATCAAGCTTATTGAATGTTCATATGTATACAGACCTGCTTGTGATTGACAGCTCCTACCACAGATTATGGATGCTTGAGTTACAACACCACTCTCATCTTGTTCAATTTCACCCAGGCGAGCAGTAACACCATCCCCCTGTTCGTCTTCATCCAACTCCTGGCCCGTCTTTCTAGCCATATTACTAGCCTGTGACTGAATTCCACTTTTTAATCCATCACCAAATGATTGAGATGATTGAGAATCATTTTGTGCGACATTATTCTGAGATCCTATATCGGAAGTGCTTCCACTACTCCCCATATTCACCGTTGTTGAAGAACCATTTGATGAAGTAGCTGTAACGGTATCCACTTTAATCAAGCTGTCTCCGCCCTGATCAAGATACGTATTGCCATCATCCATGGTAACTAGCTTGTCATCATCTTTCATTTCAACTGTTTCAGAAACATATCCCGTAGGATCTGTTCCTGCTAAGGGATTATTCATAATATATGAATATGGATTAAGCGACTGCGAGTTTCCTGGGTCTTGTATGAAAGGATCAACACTCAAAAACCGCCCAAGGTTATAATCATAGACCCGCCCGTTCATATGAACGGAGAGGCTGTAGGGTTAACACCTCAACAGAAGAAATAAGCTTTTAAAGAACAATTGGTTAACACGCACCACAAGACTTAATCATACCGAGTTTCAATCAATAAAAGCAAATCACATTTTGGACATTGTTTTCATGAATAAATATCAGTATTATCATGTAATTATTGATAAGGAAGTTTACCGTTTTTCAAATTTGAAAAATAATATTGAAATAACACAATGATTGCTTCATAATTAACTTAACAACTAACCCTACTTCCACGCGTAGCATTGAGTCTCCTGGATATAGGGAGAAAAAGCCGACCCTTGTGTCGGTTTTTTTGTAACTGGGCTAAAGGAACTGCATTTGAAGACCCGTATATACATTGATGGATATAACTTGTATTACGGCTGTCTTAAGCGAACACCGTATAAATGGCTCGACTTATCGAAGTTGTTTATCGACCATATCTTACCAAGTTCATTAAACGAAATTCACTCTTACGATGACTTAACAGTTAAGTTCTTTACTGCTGATATTGTAGGTAAAGCAGCAATGTCTGAAGATTCACTGAAAGATCAACAGGCGTATCACCGAGCATTAGCTTTTAATAGTAATGAAAACCAATTAGAAATAATCAAAGGTTACTACGCCATTAATCAAACTCGCGCCTTTAAGATTGATGAAAACAATCCAAAGAAGCCGCCAAACGAATGTGAATACGTTGATGTATGGAAGCTAGAAGAAAAACAAACGGACGTAAATATTGCCGTTGAATCACTTTATGATGTAATGACAGATGACACTTTAGAGCAAGTCGTATTTGTAACTAATGATACAGACTTAGCAAGCGTGTTAGAAAAAATTAAATCGCTGAATAAAGTTAAAATAGGCTTAGTTATTCCAACAACAGAAAGTGTTCGAAATCCAAATGAAAAGCTAGAAAAGCTAGCAGATTGGACTCGAAGAAATATCTTAGAAGACGAGCTTAAAGCATCTCAATTGCCAAGAACTGTGGCAGGTGGACGCAAGCCAGCAATAAAGCCTGTAGGTTGGTTTGGTCAGCCCGAAATCATTGAACAAATCTTTGATACGCTATTGCAAGTGGAGCGCAACAGAACAAAATGCTGGAGATGGCTTGAAACAGCACCGCCCGAACAACTGGATGGCCTACCGCCTATTTCTGATTTACCAATTAACTTGTTAGATGATGCAACAACCGCAAACATCATACTTGAATATGCACGCAAGTACGTAGAAATTCGGCAGCAAAGTTAGTTTGGTTTAGGGCTAATATAAGCTGGGTGACTGCGTGGCATATATAAATTGGGGTTGCTCACCGCAGGATGAAACTTCTGATAATCCTCACTCATTTTCTTAACGGCAATATGCGTATAGCCTTGCGTAGTTACAACGCTAGCATGACCCAGTATCTTTTGAGTCGTTAATAAATCAGCGCCATTATCAAGTAACGTTGTCGCTGTGGTATGACGATAGAGGTTGCTAGCACCGGGCTTTGATACACCCGCTCTGCGTTTATATTTATTCACTAGCGCTGTGATTTGACCACCGTTATAAGGCAAACCACGGTTGTCCAAAAACAGATAGTCGCCCGACATAAAGTTAACAAACTTAGGGCGGATCTTATCTTTGTAATAAAGTACCGCATCAAGCGCTTCTTTGGCGATAGGAACGATTCTGTCCTGTCCTCCCTTGCCATCAGGAACAAACAGCAACAATGCTTCTTTGTTGATGCCATTTATCTTTAATTTAGTAACATCACCGCGCCTAAAACCACAAGCAAAGAGTGCTGCAAGTATCGCATTATCGCGTAACCCTTTATCACCATGATAAGCCGTTTGATTGGCAATGGCTGCTACCTCATCTGATTGCAATATTACTTGGGTGATCGTTTTGTCAGCTTTGGGGGTTTTGACTTTATCAGCCAAGTTATCTTTTAAATATTCATTCTGATATAGATAAAGACAAAGCATACGAACTGCGGTGATTTTATTACGCCTGTTCTTTTGCATATTAGGCGCTTGGTTTGCGGATCACGATAACCATGAAGGAATTTAAGAAACTCCAAAACCCCTTCACGCGTTAAGTCAGATACATTAAAACCAACATGTACTAAATACCACCGCACAAACAATCGAAGGTTACAACGTTTACCTTCGATTGTACGCTGGCTTTGCTCCTCTAATTGGCAATACTCGATGTATTGCTCCATTGCTTGGATTAATGGTAAGTGCGTGGACATGACATATCGTTATCTTGTTGAGAGCCGTTTAGCTCTTTGACCAACATATTTAAGCGAAGTGATTTAGCCCAGATGCTATTTACGCTTTCACCTGTAAACATATCAAGCTTGTTCACTTTAATGCCTACTTGCTGCAATTCTCTTCGTACATGGGCGAAGTATCGATCACCAATAGGTGTACGTGAAAAAGCGATTTTGACTGCTTCAACGCCATTTTCAAGTAGTTGGTTTACATGCGCCTTGTCAAAATATTTAAAGTCCAACAACGCTATCGCGTTTTTAATTTGTGCTATGTACAAACTCATGACATCAAAAGGCGTTTCACACAAAATAACTTCGCTGGTTGACGCTAAGTAAGCGATCATTTTGGGGTTAAATTATCCCATTCAAGCCAGATCTGATATTAAAAAATCATCACCGAACTTTTCTTACCATATTCTTGGGGTAAGCTCTGCAACTTTTGATGCGGGATGTATGCTGACATGTTGGAGTACATCAACAAGGTAATGATAGGGATTGATTTCTTGTAAGCGGCAAGTGACTAGCAAGCTTTGTAAAATACCTAACTGCTCTGCACCTAATTCACTCCAACAAAACAAATAATTTTTTCGACCCATGGGAATAACACACAATGCTCGCTCAAGATGATTGGTATCCATGGCAACCTGTGGGTTGGCAAGAAATACTTTTAATTCAAGTTGCCGCTCATTGACATAATTCAGTGCTTTAGTTAGTGGATTTGTCGGGGTTAAATCGGTTCGCTGTCGTTGCCCATAAATCCAAGCGAAAAACTGTGTGACTATTGGCTCACTGTGTTTCTGTCTGTAGGCTAACGCCTCCGCAAGCCCAGTTATCTTGTCTTTGATGTGCTTTTCATTTTTATAAAGTTGCGCTATTTGGTCAATGGCAGCTTGTGTTGCTATCGGCTCAATCAGTAAAATTTGAGTGGGTGTCTTCTTTATTTTCATACAAAAGTCAAACTAGCAATTGGTCCAACTAAAATATAACACTGGCTCCGCGAAATAAACTCAACTAGCCAGCTAAAATGTTCTAACAGTCCATTTCACCGTAATTAACATCTGCAAATTACGGTCACTCTGCACCACTCACTATAACCAATAGGAGCAACGGTATTTTTTAGTTGGACCAAACGAATGATCCTAATGGAGCATTTAATAATATAATATTATATTATTTCATTTCATCTCAGCTAATTTATCATTCCATTTTACTGAGAGTAGGTGATTTAAAACTAAGCCAGTAGTTTTTCACATATTGACACAGTTGCGCGTTTTTTTAGTTTTTGATGGTGGCAGTATTCGGTTAATACATCCTTGTGACCCACCGCACCATGGAACACTTTTCTAAACTGGGTGGTTAAAATTAACCAGTTTTCAGTGCTAATATTTAGTCTTATTAAAATATTCGGTAGATTATCATCAATATACCCGCGTTTGTCGTCTCGTATACAACGACCCGTTAACTCAACGAGCTGAATATAATCGACTAGCTCAAAGGGTAAGCCAACAGGCATTAATTGCTTAGGGTTGCCAACAAAGGGCAGTAAGCTTTTCGGTTGGCTTCCTGTTATAGCCGCTTTTATTCGTTGTTGAATACTGGTGTAGTCTGAGTTTTCTGGAGTTGTTGCAATACCGGCTCTTACGGGGTTTAAATCAACATAAGCCATACAAGCAGCAAGCGCGGCTTCATCTAATAAAGCTTGAGATTTGAATCTCCCCTCCCAAAATCGCCCTGTACAATGATCTTCAGCGTTGGCCTTTCGGGCAATATCTTCATTTAAAATACGCATAAACCAGCTAATATCCATGAGCCGTTGCCGATACACTTCTGCAGTATCATTGACTATTTGTTGTAATGGCTCAATCAGTTCATCACCTCTACAATACTGCTGAGTAAGTAATGTGCCTTTAAATAATTGATGCCATTGACTTAATACCTCCTCGGTAGACCATGACTTGGCTAACTGTTCATCAACAAACAGCACTAAATGTGTATGGTTATTCATCACGGCATAAGCCGCAACATCAATAGCAAACACTTGTGCTAAAGCGAGTAACTTATCTTCAACCCAAGCACGCCTATGCTCATAGCTTGTACCGGTTAATTTATCTTCACCACATAAAAAAGCACGACGAACACAGCGCGATATACAATGATAATAAGGTGTGTCAATTAAACTTACTTGTCTTTTTCTTGCCGTAGCCATAGCAAAACCCACTTATATATCGATGATTATTTAACCATAGTTCAGCTTGGTTATAATCGCCAATTTGAGTGGGTGTCTTCTATCTTCTGTCAATTAAACTTACTTGTCTTTTTCTTGCCGTAGCCATAGCAAAACCCACTTATATATCGATGATTATTTAACCATAGTTCAGCTTGGTTATAATCGCCAATTTGAGTGGGTGTCTTCTATCTACCACAGATTATCGGCTGTTTTGACCATGATTAGCCATGATGATGGCAATGGTTCATAAACGGTGGTTTTCTTTACACGGTGATGATGGGTGGGAATTGCTAGTAATGGAACTGTGATGAAGGTTGGGTCAGGATCCCGCAGGGATCCTGACAAAAACATTATAGTTTTATAGCGGCTTGCAGGTATCAAAATATTCGAATTCTTTGTACCTTGAATCATATGTCGCCACCACATTGTCTAGTTCAGCAGGACTAAGGTTGAGGCCTTTATTTAACCCTTTTGATGACAAGTGCTTGTAAAATTTATCGCTTTGATTGAATTCAACATAAGAATCATTGTTCAAATTAAGAACAAAATACATCCCTTCTAGCGATAGAAGCGATGAGGTGTACTTGCTATTCTCGCAAGAAGCCTCATAAGCTGGCAGCCTAAAGCCGAATGCATATCCATTTTCAATTTGATAATCAATTATCGCTGGTTGGACAATGATATCATCCGAAAAGCGATATTTAATCGCCCTTGCTTCAGGGCTACCTACTATCTCTGTAAACTTAAACCCCAATCCAGTATTTAGGTAGAGTAACGACATGGCAAAAGCCACAACAAAAAACACTGCAATCTTTTTCATTATTTGAAGTCCTTATCATCATACGAGTATTTTATTAGATAAGGATTACCCGCACCATGCTGCCTTATCGCTATTTGGTTCAACTCGTTTCTAATATAAATTCTTAATGAATTGTTTGGATTTGACATCACAACAGGGTCGAAATCATACATTCCTGGTTTTATCCTCCCTTGCGCATTAAGAGAAACGTGACCATGGACCTTGAGGCTATCTAAAGGAAAAGGTGTTGCCATTTTTCCACCAATATCTCCCACAACCCTACCATCAACAGTCAACTCGAAGCCCTTTGGTACATTCTTGTATAAGTACCATGCTTCAGCGTAACTCAACTCGTTACCTTTACCAGCATGACCGAGTCTTATTATTTCAGTGCCTCTCTTGGCTAAAGCGGCGTACTCTTCGGGGGTTTCAGGAAGTTTTGAGCCAGCTAGAGTCGTGGCCAATACGTCGCCAGCCATAAATGTGGCATCTTCTATTATTTCACCACCAAATTGCTTGATAGCTTCGCCAGCCACGCCAAGTTTGGCACCAATCGATTGGTCTGCTGAAGGTGTTCCACCTACATTGGTACCACTACCATCATTCGCTGAAGATTTTATCTCAGTCGTCTTAACTTGACCAGCAACAACTGCATTTTTAGTTCCTTGGCCCTCTGCACCACTGGTTCTAGCGCGTCCCGATTGAGAATTCCCTGGCATCGAGACCGAACTACGACTCCCCGCAAATCCACCTTTAATATTACTTCCTGTTGCTTTTACTTCTTCAATATTATAACCAGTCGGATCGGTACCACCAAGAGGATTATTCATAATATACGAATATGGATTAATCCCCTGACTATTCCCGACGCCTTGAATCAACGGATCAACACTCATAAACCGACCAAGGTTATAATCATACACCCGCCCGTTCATATGAATAAGTTCGGCTTCGTCGAGATGTTCATGGTCGGTGAAACCACGTCGGCTTGGCATGTCCGTATCTTGTAAGTTATTGACTAACCTTGATGCGCCCGTTAAAGCAGTCAGCTCGGTCCAATCACCACCACGGGGTTTACCAAACGGGTCAAAGTGGCGCTTAGCGGTTACCGCGCCATTATGGTCAGCGAAAAGAGTGGCACTGCCTAAACGGTCTCGTAGGGTTAAGTGAATGGTGCGGTCAAGAGCCTCATCACCATCGCTAATGATCGCCGCATCGCTTATATATGCCTTGCTGCGTTTATGACCACCTGTCCATTCTACTTCGTAGTGTTTATCGATGTAGTGGGTCGTAATGGTTTTTCCCTCAACCTTGCGTACTTGTTTATAGCGGGCTAAGTCGGCGCCATAGATAAAGGTAAATTCAGCGCCGTTACGCTTGATAGCGGTGGGTTTATTAAAGCTATTATACCAAACTTCTTGGTTAGTAGGGTTTGCAGTGATACCACGTTTAGTTTGATTACCTTTATTATCATAACCATAAAACATCGAAGTATTATCCGCTAAGGTCACTTTATTCACCTTGTTAGTACCCGTTATATATTTATAAGCACCAACGGTATTTTGTGAATAATCTGATTTTTTGGTGAAGTTCCCCGCGGCGTCATAACCATAAGCAACAACGGGTAATACTGTACCGTCAGCAGTGATATTCAAGCTGGTTAAACGATGTAATTTGTCATAGCCGTAATCTTCAGTTGTGGTTGAGGTTAGGGCGTAATTCTCTTGTTTGGTTAAATTGCCATAGCTGTTATAGAAATAACCTAAGTGCTGAGCAGCACCTGCGTTACCGTTGGCGACACTGGTTAACATTTGACCTGTTGCCAATTCATGATTGGCTGCTAAAGTGAGCACACCGCCGCCGTAGTGGGCGGAGGTGGTATTCCCCAAAACATCCTGCGTTTTTATCTCACGATAAACATAATCACTGGCGGCGTTACTTTCCTTGATTAAATATCCGGTATCGTTATAACCATAAGCTACGGTTAAACCATCTGGATATTGCATCGATTTAACCCGGCCATAACCCGCATCATAAGCTAGCGTGGTATTGTAAGTAATACTGTCAACGGTGATGGCAGTATTGGTGAGACGCGCAGTAATATCATCATAGGTAAATACTTTACTGACGCTATTTTCACTGTGACGAGCAAGTAGGCCATTCTTAGTTTTGCCGTTATAGCTATCCCATGTAAAGGTGGCGTCACTTCCTTCGGCGCTACGTGAAGTAACTCGACCTAAAAAGTCGACTACATAAATTTTGGTTTCCACAACATCAGCATTACCGTCAACAACCTCTTCTTTTTCAAGATCGCCAAAATCGTTATAAACAAACTTGGTGGTGCCCATGTTGGGATCGTTAACCTCAGTTTTACGGGCTAAGGCATTATAATGAGCATTAATGACATTGTCATTCGCGTCTTTAATGGCAATAGGGTTACCTTGACCATCGTAGGCGTAAGCGGTTACACCTGCTTTAGCATCAATGGTTTGCATCAATTGCTTTAAGGCATTATAAGTGCGCGACATACTGATACTTGTGCTGCCATCAGACGGTGTGACAGCAATAGTGGTGGTCAACCCTGAATAAGTATAATTCGTTGATAAGTTACCCTTGGCCGTTGGCGTGACCTTAGTCCGAACACGACCTAAAACATCTTCTCGTGTAGGGTTCAATGGGTCAATATAGCTATAGGTGGTCGTTTTTCGCGTGCCATTATGCGGCATGGTTTCACTGGTTTTTAAGCCACGTTCATTGTAAGTAATATCTTGATGGGCATAACTATTGTTAAAGCCCTGTGTACTGGTACGTAGCGTACGACCTAATGCATCCTTGTATTGTTTAGTATTTGGTACCCCTGCTTGCGTAGCTTCTACTATCATCACTGCATGGGCAACCGTAGTATCGGCAGTGTGGTAACGAATATACTGGCTAGGCATACCGGTGCTATCGACCTGTTTTAAGCGATAGAAATCATCATATTGATTCGTGGTAACCACATCAGCAACATCAGTAACGGTTAACGGTAAACCGGTTGCCGCGTCGGTAGTCATTGAAGTGACATGGTCAGTAGTTGCTGTCGCTTTTTGGGTGATGGATTCAGGGAAATAACCATCAATTGAATATTTTACTGTGGTTAAGCGCGCTTGCTCTTCTGAGGTATTAGCCGTGCCTGTTACTGTGGTTGTTTTAGGTAAGCCATGCGAAGTATATTTTATATCGGTCACTGTACCTTTAGTGCCATCATCGCCTGATACGGTAATTTTTTCTGGTTTACGGTGCGTCATATCCCAGACAAAGTCGGTGGTGACAGTTTTATCTACATTGATACCTGTTACTAAATCAATGGTCATTTTCTGCGCTTTATAGCTTACCGCTTTGCTAAGCACTTTTTTGAATGAAGGTAAATGGTTAGCCGATATTGGATATTCAGCACTGTGAGTTGTTGTATAAGTGCCGTAATCATCATTAACCACGGTCGTGCTTGACTTGATGTTACCAAACCCATCAATCCCCGCCTGTGTCACGGTTGTTACTGACTTGGTTAATTCGTCACAAGTCGATAAGCCCAATGAACATGTTATTTGCGTCGCAGAGGAATTAAAAAGGTGATAACTGTTAGCCGCTTCATGCTCGCTATTTTCTATCCAAACGTTAGTGACTTGGCTTAACAAATTATCATTGGTTGCGTCAAATATCGCTTGATTTTCAACTAAACCACTGTATGGGAATAGCTGCTTAAAGGTTGTTTCAGTACGAATTTTGGTGTCGGTATTTACATTGGTCACGATATCCGTGGTGTTAGTGATTTGGGTTTCAATAATTTTTTCAAAACCTCTAAAACCTCGTCCTTGGGTATGATACATCGCCCCTTGATAGGTGAATTGTGTTTCATTATCAGTGTTGATGCCGCTACTTTGTTTAAAAGATTGCACCACATACATGCTAGAAGCAAAGTTAATGTAACCATTGCCTTTCGAGGAGAAATCAGCACTATAAAAGTCACCATTTTGCGATGCTATACCTGATGAAAGCGGGCGATAGTACCAAGTACTTTTAATGCCAACATTATTATCTGCCGATAACATCATGTCGCTAGCACCATATGTTTCACTGGTAGAACCCTTATTACGATTAACATAAATACCGTAATCTAAACCAGCAAGCGGGCTGTCTGTTTCTTCGCCTGGGAACCAATTACACGATATTTGGTTAGGATCACATTCATTGCCATTACCTTGGCGGCTACCATAAACAAACATCATATCGGCAAGGCCATTACCATATACATCAACCACTGCTGATTGATGCGCTGAGCCTAAAATACTGGTGGGTGTGGTCGTTTTTTGCCAAACGCCATCTTTGTCTTGTTCAAAGGAGATAGCATTCATGTAATAGATGCTTTCATCTTTACTGTTCCAATCGATAGGGCGTTTTAGGTGTACCTTATCATGACTTGATCTAACTTTTCCATATAACCCCTTACCACATAAGGTTTTTTTAATTTGAATATTACTCTTATTATAGTCATATACCCGTGAACAACTTTCAACAGCAACATCTCCCGGCACCAATAACTCCATTTTGCCGTCACTATTAATATCCATATAACGAATGGCGTTGTTAAAATAGAGCGCGGTCCCGTTAACTATATCATTGCCATCTGCAGTTTCAATACTGTAATTAACGCGTGGTAGTTTATAACCTGTAAATTCCTGACCAAAGGTTCTATCCCCAAGGTTTAATCTGAAAACGCCCATACCCACATCTAATAGGTCAGCTAAACCGTCGCCATTAATATCAGCAAAGGTAATGTAACTCCCGCCCACGTCGGGGCTAGCAAAAACAATAACCGCGGGCTGCTTATTATATGCCGTCATATCTTTATCGCGATAAGTATTAATGCCTGGCGAAGAGTCATTATATTTGACGGTTTCTATTTCTAATTCAGAAATACGTGCCGAAACGCCAGTACCGGTTATGGTAATTGATGTCCAACTTTTATTTATAGCAATGTCAGGCAAGCCATTACCATCCAAATCACCAACAAAAGACAATATTTGCGTGCCATTTAATGTTGTGTTGTCGACCTCTTTACTGATTGGTTTTTGATTACCCAAAAGGTATCCTACGGCGCCATATGGGCTAGCTACATTTTGTGAATGTAAATAAAGTTTGTATTCAAGCTCCTGGCCAGCACCAATAAAGTGAGTAGCGACTAAGTCAGGCCAACCGTCGCCGTCAAAGTCGGCTGCGTGTACAATCGTATCATTGCGGCTGTCACCACGCGTGACTAATGGGATTTGTGTGGTGATTACTGATCCGTTAGTGTAAGTGATTTTCAGCTTGTTAGTATCGTAGCTTAGGCTATCGGTTTTACCGTCAAGGTTAATATCGGCATCAACACAGTTGTAGCCCATGGTGGCATGCTGACGCATACATGTGGCCAGAGTCACCTTGGGTTTACCAGTATAAACTCCTTCAGCATTCATATAGAATTTTGAAAAATCCCTTAAACCATCACCATTACTATCACCACGAGGGATAGCCCCTTCAATGAGTCTTAGGTCGCTATAGGGCTGTACAAGCTTGTCGTTAGCTTCTTTATAACCGAGAGCCGTGATTTCTCTGTCTATCGGCTGTTCTTGCCAGTCAAAAATACTTAGGTTTTGGCAGGTTTTGGCGCCGCTTCCATAGGTACAATGTTGTACAGACTTTAGCAAGGTACGCTTGGTTGCCGTGCTCAATTCCACGTTCAAATGGTATTCATGCACGGTGCTGTTATTGTAAAAAGTTTTGATGTTACTGAGTACTTTTGTTTGTTCTGATTTACCTCCAGCAATATAACTTACTGAGGTATCACTGCGATCGACATAAGCAAAAGAGACGCTTCTATCGCCCACCGCTAATGCTGAATCAAGCGTGTATTCAATATTGGTGAGGAGAAATTCACCTGCGCCATACTTTTGATATTCATAACGAATGAAGTTGTTTTGAGATACATCACTGCGAGTGGATAATAACCAAGAAATGTGTTCTGGAGCATCTTGATGTAGAACACGACTATTGGTACTGGAAGTACTATCACCATAGGTATTGATAGTGCCATTAGCATTTGTTACCGTGAAGCTAGCATCGTCTAAAGTACCATGTTGAGTTACAATGACAAACGTATCTATTTCAGTACGATAGGTCGAGTCAGTTGCCCCATAGACGGCTGTGTCATCCTCTAATACTAAACGTTGACCATTAAGGCATAATCTATCGTTGCTATCATACTGCGGATTGCGCGTTAGTTCATCTTGGCTATAAGTGGCTCCGCAGCGACTAATAGCACCGGCGGCAGATAAACCCCAACCAACACCAGCAATTCCATTACCACTGCGGCTATTGTAATTTAAAGAAACATGCGGCTGCATGCCGTTACGACCTGGTGGCAACGCAATTGGGATATTATAACTGGCAGCGCCGCCGCTAACACCGGCTGAGCCAGCAACAGCACCTATAAAAGTACTTGCTAGTGGCGCACTGCCTGTTGGTGGTGATACGTCATCAGTAGTGCCGCCTTTTTCAAGCCATTGTGCTGAGGTCACTTGATAATATTGATAACTTGTTTCAGTTTGCTCAATAACTATGGGTTCACTGCCACCGGTCAGTTTGAAATCTTCAAGGGCATCACCACCCGCAAAATCACCAAATTCAATGTTATAGGTCAGTGATGACACAACACCATCAACAGCTAAATCCCATGCAGCTTTGTCAATTACAACGGCTGTCCAAGTGCCATCCGTGTTCTTCTTTAAATGTACATATTGATTGTTATGCGTCGCAGGTAATTGCAGGTAGATGTCATCATCCACTTGATAAATATCAACAAGGTTGACCGGTGCAACAGTAAAAGCAGCGGTTTCTGTTGCGGTTGCTTCGCCACTAGTTACTAAAGTTTCAAGGGTGTATGTGCCAACAGCTAAAAGGCCAAAATCGTAAAGGTAGTGATCACCAGAGGCCGTCGCAGTTTGCAAGTTATTGTAACCACCGGTGCTGGTTAAGGTGAAAGTAACACTACCAACTGTTTTATTTTCTTGCATCTCTACTGAAGTTCGCGCAACAAAATTAAGATTACTAGCGATACTCGGAGATTCTGTCGCAGAATAACGATAATTAACATTAATATTGCTAGCTTTTTCGCTACCACCTAAACAGCTACCTGCAGATTCAATTTCAATAGGTTGTTCGCTTTTTTGGGCAATAGTTAACAACTCATATAAACCGCTGTTATCATCGGTTGCCACTGTCCAATAATGTTCATTACCTGAGGTAATGCAAGGGAGGGTAGAAGCAGGCTTTGCATCTTGCGTTTTGAAAGTGGCAACATTGCCGCTAACCGATAACGAGGTCACGATGTTTGTAGCAAGTACGGGGCTGCAAAGAACGGACAAAAACAAGCCACTCATTATCGCTTTTAGTTTAACCAAAGGTTTTACTATCATCTTAAAAGTCCATTTGTTCATTTGCTTATTAGTTGAGTTGTCGCTATTCATTGTATTTTTTACAGATAGGAGCATGTTCGTTAAGGTGCCTCCCCTTTATTGTTTGGATTAACGCGAGGTATGCTGAGTAACTCCGTACTGATTGAAATGATTTTGTTGGCTTTAGCTTGTAGTTGAACATTATCTAATACAAATTCAACAGGCTCAGTACAACTGCCACATTGGCTCGATATAACCAGTTTTATTAGCGTAACCTTACGATTAATATCCGTAGCTACTTTTAGGTTTAAAGGAACGGTGCCATTTGACTCCTGTGTCATGATGAACTCTCCACTTTGGTCTGCCCAAGTGCCATTTTCATAAGCGACTCTGAGGCTTATTCCCATCGGACGAGATGCTTTGATATAACCCGTTAATGTTACTTGGTTGATGCGGTTATTTGAGTCATTAAAATCGCTATAACTATAATGAATATTATCATAGCCATTGACGGAGCCTTTTAAACTTCTAGTGCCTGCGATAGGGTTGGCTGTTTCAAAACCGATAGTGACATTGGCATTACGTGGTAAAAAATCATTGCCGTTTTCAAAATCTCCGTTAGGGATAAGACCTTCAGGATAAGGTATTTCAATAGTAACCACATCAGAAGGAGCCGACCAAGCTGAACAATGCGACAAACTTTCGTAACAAGCACGTACTTTATAACTACGCATGCCTGCCGGTAAATCCTGCCAGGAAATACTGTTTGTATCTGTGATATATCGACCTGGCTCTGTCCAGT
>JBLHNB010000056.1:0-36191 GCA_047621305.1 Alteromonadaceae bacterium
GATGATGAAATTCACCTAGATGGTTTTAATGAGTTAAGGGAGAAAATAATTAAACTCATTGGTGGTCATGCATTGAAATTATATAAAATCAAAAAAGTTGCCTAGGGGTCTGATCAATGTCTGTTATAACCAATAGATAGGTGAGCTCACATTAAAAAGCCCACGTGATGAACGCGGGCTTAATTTCAATTACTTAGATAGGCTAAATAGTTACTAACCTTCTGAAGGCAATTCTTCGATTGTTTTGTAAAAACTTGCTTCGAGCTCATCATTAATACAGGTTAATAAATAGCCATTCATATCTGGTTCAACAACACCGTCTTCTATGGCATATTCTTTACATTGAATTAAAAGGCTTGTTACATATGCGCTAGACGCGGCCATTAATTCTGGTTCAGACTCTTCACTGTACGCTACGCTTGATGTCAAGGTTAATAAAGCGACCGCTAATATTATTTTTTTCATGTTATTTCTCTTTATATAAAAATTAATTAAATATCCCAATAGTCACTTAAGGAATTAAGCTGACCATCAAGAAATCTTTTTTCACTTAAAAAATCTAATTTTTCTTTGATCAGATATTTTTGTCGCGCAATTTTACTCAGTGCTTTTTTATTGGCGGTGACATTGGCTATTTCAAAACGTGTAATATCAGCATTAAAATTACTATTTAATTCAGTTTTTTCATATGTATCAACGTCCATTTTATTACCTTGTAACAACTGATGTATATTCTGGAATAGATAATGTGCCGATATGCAAAAATAGAAAAGCGAAAAATTTTTGTCTTATCAATCAATTTTTTTTATCAAACTATGGCTAGGTATCAGTTTATAAATAATAATTGTAGATGTAGAAAAGTGGAATATTTTTTAATGGTAATGTAACAAAGTTGCAGTGCACACAATAAAATAATAATAAACAAAGAGTTATGCTGTTTTTTTGTTTGTGCGTGCCTAATTTATTTTTGTATTAATGAGGCATCATAAAGCCATTTTTAAATAAATTCGCCCTGAGCAAGTAATAACTGAACTCAGGGCAAGGTAAAGACGAAATAAGCACGGTGTTAGGGCTCTATTCGTACTACTTTAGAGTATGAATAAGTAACACATACTTAAAATCCGCAGAATTATAATAATAATAACGTGCCACAACCAAGAAATGCGACAAAACCAAAGATATCCGTCACGGTAGTTAAAATGACCGCGCCTGATAATGCTGGGTCTATATTGAATTTATTTAATATCCAAGGCACCCATACACCTGATAATGAGGCAACCAGAATATTGCCTAAGATTGCGATACAAATCGTTACAGATAACATCGGATTATCAAACCAATAGAATGTGATAATACCGATCACTGTTGCCCATAAGAAACCATTGATAGCACCTACTTTAAGTTCCTTCTTCACAATCGCTAATCTATTGGCATCGGTTATTTGCCCTAAAGCCATCCCGCGTATGATTAATGTCAGTGTTTGACTCCCTGAAATACCACCCATGGAGGCAACAACAGGCATTAATACGGCGAGTGCCACGATTTGTTGTAGTGTCGCTTCGAATAAACCGATAAACCATGAAGCCATGAATGCAGTTAATAAATTTATTCCTAGCCATATAGCGCGGTTTTTACTACTTAACCAGACATTGGCAAATAAATCTTCCTCTTCACTTAATCCGGCAGAATGCATTAGCTGGTTATCTACTTGTTGTTCTTTATATTTATAAGCGGCATGTAAATCTAACCGACCGGTTAAACAGCCATTTTCATCAACAACAGGTAATGCAGACTTTCCAGAAGAGATGACTTCATCTGCCGCTTCGTCTATATCTTTAGTCGCTTCTAACGCTTGTGATTCTAACAAAATGACATCAAGTAATAGTTTGTCACTTTCTAAAGTTAACAAACTATTGATAGCGATTTCACCTAAGAGTTTAGATTGATTATCAATGATATAGAGCACATCTGTTAACAAAGGCAGTGCTTTTGCGCAGATTTTTTTAGCCGCAGAAACTTTGAGTTTTTGTGGGATTTTATTTTCGTCAAAACTTTGCCAACGGCCAACTTCCATTTCAGCATAATCTTGTGCTTTTTTGAAATGGTCACGCTGTTTAACTGTCATTTGAGTAACAGCATAATCAATAAAGCGCTCACTTAAATCATCAGTTAGCTCAAGAAGACTGTACGCGTCTAATTTATCAAATAACGTAAAGCAAGCATCATCATCTAAGGTGTTCAATAACATTTGCCGAGATTCATTTTTCATTTCTAGAAAAATGTTTTGTTGGTACTCTTTGGTAAATAAATCCCAGATAGTCAATCGTGGTTTGATCGGAAAAGCTTCTAAAAGAATAGCCACATGCTCAGGTAATAAAGAACCTTCAATATCAGCGACTAGTTCATTCAATGGCAATTCACTAGACAATAGCGCTTCAATTTTTTCAATATATGCAGGTAATAGTTCTAGCGACATTTTATTTCCTAATAAAAATTCTTCGATAAATTTTTTCTATTGCACTAAGAAAAATTTAGCGTTGTATATTTCTGGTTATTTAACTATAGAATCACATAATTAACGAATAATTAAATGATAACACTTTATGGAAATGCCCAAACTACAGCCTTTTGCAATAAAAACTCAAAAGTTCTCTTTCTATTCTAAATTATGGCGATTACTTTTTAGAAAACGGCAATGGCAACTCATTGAAGATTGGCACTATGTATTACCAAATAAAAGAGTCGTTATTATTCCTAAAGGCTTTATTTTTGATGGCAGTTCATATCCCGAAATAGTTTGGCTTTTTTATTCACCAACGGGATTGTTACTAATTCCTGTTATTTTACATGAATTTTGCTTTAAATATAATTATTTATGGGCGAAACAAGATGATAAAATATTTAAATTCAAAGAAGGCTACGGATTTTTTAAATGGTCAAAATTAATACGTAATGTCGGAATAGAGAGAAATGAACTGCTGCTTATTGATTATTTCATATGGTTTATGTGTATTGCTTTTGGCTGGATTAATTGGTTAACATTTCAACGTAAAAAACAGGTGGAATTATTTCCTATCGAAATGAATAGACATAAAAAGTAATGTCATTTTAATATTCGTTACTTACGACTACAGGTAAGTTCTTAATGACAAGTTATCTGTTTTCTATGGTAGTGGTAAGGAAGTTAAAGACTCATTCTTTTCAACGAATTACAGGATAAACCCTTGAAATTTAGTCGGTGGTTTGCCAATGCGGCAACCGCCAATATACCGAAGATAGGTTGTTGGTGGTTGCCTTATTTACTGAAATTATATTCCTTCACTAACTAAGGTATTGGTAGCTAAAATAGCTGGAACGACTTTATGGCTATTTAAAGTATGGAAATGCTTATACCTAGTTAAACACTTGTACTTTTGCCACAATAACTCAACTTTGGTGTGTCCTTCAAATTGGCTTTTACATGTAGCAACGAATTGTTTTTCAACTTGATTAGCAGGAATACAAAGATCTTGTTCTAGCATGAATAATCTTTTACCAACTTGCGTCAATAATTCAGATTCTGCAATATTGAAATCTCCAGACTTTCTAAAGCCGCGAGGGAAATGTACGTCATCGTAAAATGATTCTGAAGCAATAAAACCGTGTATTAACGTCATTTTTATCTCTGTTGACAGGGTAAGTATTTTAGTGGATTATGCGGCTAACTACCGAGCCTGTAAAACAAATAATAATTATCGTATCGATAAGAGAAAATAGTATGGATATTGAGTTAATTAAAACGTTTTTAGAAGTAAAAGATTGTCGCCATTTTGGTAAAGCGGCTGAAAATTTATATTTAACACAGGCTGCAATTAGCACCCGAGTTCGCCAGTTAGAAAAATACTTTGGTGTGACTTTATTTCATCGTACTAGAAATAATATCCAATTAACATTGGCGGGTGAAAGATTAGTTCCTCATGCTGAAAACATGCTTAATATCCTTAGAATGGCAAAGCAAGATGTTGCCGTAGCCTCTGAGCAAGTCACACAAATCTCTATTGCGGGTACACCTAATACTTGGGATGTTTATATCCATGATGCTATTTCAAAAATTTATGTTAGTCAGCCTCATATCAGTTTAGTTGCTGAAATATTATCTCGTGAGCAACTTACCAGACAATTACTTGAACGCACCCTAGATGTAGCGATTCTATTTGATCCTCCTAAGGTAGAAGAATTAAAAATTGAATCCTTACATATGTTTAAGTTGGTGCCGGTTACCACCTTTCAAAACCAAATAACAACGGCGTCAGAAGTTCAACGTTATATTATGATTGACTGGGGGAGCAGTTTTATTAATTGGCATGCAAAAGAGCTCAAGGGTATATCTATTCCAGCGGTAAGAACAAGTACGGCGCGAATTGCCCTTGATCTGATGCTGCAATGTGGTGGTAGTGCGTATTTACCTGATATGTTGATTAAGTCATTTGTAGAGCAAGGTAAGTTATTTGTAATCAATGCATTGCCAATATTTGAACGTGAGTTATTCAGTGCCTTTCATAAAGAAAACGAAAATGAAGAGCGGATTATTGAAATTAAAAATTTACTGCGAAGAGACGTACCAGAAGCCCCTGTAATTATGTCACCCCAAGTACTTTAACTGCTGATATTAATTGTTATCCCCTCATAAATAAGAACTCAAATACCCTAGGTAAAATATTTTTATCGTCAACGTAAAAATATTTTGCTTTTCTTGTCAGTCAAAAACGTAGATTATCCGATTTTAACGTGATTAATTTTTTTGTGACATAACATGGCCATTGATTCTAATTATGAATTCTCTGCTTCGGATGAATTCGACTATAACAGTGATGAGTCTGCAAACGACTTAGATAATACGATTGCTGAGTTTGATTTAAACATAAACTCAACCGAAGGTAAAAATTCAAAACATAACAACAAACGTAATTTTCTTGCTAAGAAAAAGCTTGAACAGTTACAAGAAGAACGTCGACTTAAAAAGTTCGATGAAGATTATGATGATTGGGACTAATTGAGCTTCGCAGAAGACACCCGTTAGGTCACTTATTTATGTTAGTTTACGAACGTTAAATACGTATTTTGCGACTGATTTTTACGTAATTTTCATGGTATCACCGACTAGTTTGTGATTTGAATATTACACACTAGAAGGCAATACATGAACATTCTTTTTTTAATGTACTCTTGGGATAAAGTTGATCCCGAGACAGACTCAACCCTGCGACTTATTCATGAGTGTGTATCACGTGAACATACAGTCGCTATAGCTACTCCTCATAATTTAACGATGAGAGACTCGGTTTCAAGCGCTTTTTGTCAGGTCTTTAAAAAGGGTAGACTAACGCCTACTAATATATTGTCTTTTTATAAAAAAGCCGAATTCAAAAAGTCGCAATTACCCCTTGCTGGTTTTGACACGATTATTATGCGAGCAAACCCGCCGTTAAACCCTATTACTTTAAACTTTCTTGACTCAGTACGTGACGATGTTTTTATCATGAACGATATTGATGGTTTACGTATCGCAAACACTAAGTTATATACCGCCTCGTTTGATGACCCGACCAATCATTTTATACCGGTTACGCATGTTTCTAAAACACCTGAGTATTTAGTTGATGTACTGAATCATTCAACGACGGGGAAAATGATCATGAAGCCTCTAGATGGTTATGGTGGACAAGGGGTCATTCTAGTGGAGAAACACGCACAAAAAAGCTTTCATTCATTACTAGAATTTTATATCAATAGTGGGAAAGGGGGGAATTACGTCATATTACAAGAATATGTAGAAGGCGCAGACGCGGGTGATGTACGTATATTAATGTTAAATGGCGAGCCCATAGGCGCGATGAAACGGGTGCCTGCGAGTCATGAAGTGCGCTCAAACGTGCATGCTGGCGGCACAGTCGTTAAACATACCTTAACCAAAAATGAAAAAGCGCTTTGTAAACATATTGGCCCTAAATTAGTACGTGATGGTTTATATTTTGTAGGTATTGACGTTATTAATGAAAAATTAATTGAAGTTAATGTGCAAAGCCCTGGTGGCATCATGCGTATTAATAAATTAAACAATGTTAAATTACAAAAGAAAGTTGTCGATTTTATAGAAAGTGTAGTGAATGCCAAAGAAGCTTTAGCGCAACGTAAAAATGAATTTAGAAAGGCGATAAACGATGCTCACGTTATCTGAGGCAGAATGTATCGCACGGATCAATAAAGGTGAGTGTTTTCATGCTGAAGTTGAGTCGGGGGCTTTTATTGTAAAAATTGACGAATATGCCCCGATCATTTGTGCTGCCATTCATAATGGCCATCGCCTGAGAAAGGATTTACAGAAATCCTTTCTCTTGTCTAAAGAAGAGCAATGTTATGAGGAAGACCCTTATACTGATGAGTTAATATCGTCTTTTCCGATACAAATAATTGGTAACGATTCGAGATTTGAGTATGATTTAAATCGCGCAAAAACCTTATCTACGTATTTTAAAACTGCTTGGAATAAGCAAGTTTGGGATAAACCGTTAAGTCAAAAACAACGGGCAGAAAGTCACCGTAAACATCAAGCACTGTATAATGTATTAGAAGCTATAATTAAGGTAATAGAACGATTGTTTAGCAATGCTATTATTTTTGATATTCACTCCTATAACTACAAGCGAATTGAACAAAAAACCCCAACATTTAATATCGGTTCTGGACAAATTGATATTGAGCGGTGGGGGAAAGTGGTGAATCAATTTGAAAAGCAACTCAATAAAATTGAATTGCCTAACTTGAATGTAAGGGCAGCTACGGATGAAGTTTTTCATGGTAGAGGCTACCTTATAACCCATGTAAATGCTCATTTTGATAATACATTAGTACTTCCCACAGAAGTAAAAAAAGTTTTTATGGATGAAACATCAGGTGAGGTCTATCCCTTAGTTTTAGAAGAACTTAAAGCCGGCTTTAAAAATGCTATCAGTGAAACCGCTGCATTTTTTGTACGTCGTTATGGAAAAAGGAAAAAAACACAAAAAGCGGATATGTTATCGTCTACTATTAGCCCAGAAGTTTTGCATTTAGACAAAAAACTTTTTTCACTTTGTAAGAGCATCGAAACGTTAAACTTTATTAATCCAATTAATTTAGTTGCTCAACGTAATAAATTTCTTAAAAAAAATAGTTATATATCACCAAGTTTTAATTATAAACAACTTAATATCGATCCCTACAAGTTCAGAGAAAATTTGTATAATTTACCCGTAGCGGAAGTAAATGATGCAGATATTCAGCAATTATATCGCCATGTTATTGATAACTTAGCGAGTAAAATTGATTTACTGACCACGATAGGTACGGATGATTTTGTTTATAATTCATTAAAATATTACGGAGAGCCAAGTACGAGTGACATCACTAATGCGAGGTTTCTTCTACATTTAAATGACGGTGTTGATCAAAATGAGGTTTTACTGAATGCCGATAAAGCGATTGAGTACTTTAGAGACCAAGCGCAAAAATGGCACCTAGATTGTAAAGTTGAAAAGTCAGGAAAAATAGTTGCTAAAGCAATGGTTAACAACGAAAAAGCGCTGCTGCTTATCAACAAAGAAGCCTTATTTTCAGAAAAAGAGCTACACGCCTTTGCTTATCATGAACTTGGTATTCACATGTTGACAACCATCAATGCTAAAAAACACCCTTTAAAGGTCTTTAGCTTGGGGCTGGCAGGTAATACGCATACACAAGAAGGTATTGCTTTATATAGTGAATACTGTTCAGGCAGTTTAACAATTAGCCGATTAAAGATTATAGCGCTGCGAGTGATAGCTGTTCAATACATGCTTGATCACGGTGATTTTGTGAAAACGTATCATACGTTAATGAATGAATTTGAATTAGATAAAGGGTTTGCTTTCACCTTAACGGCACGTGTATACCGAGGTGGTGGATTTACTAAGGATTACTTATATCTTAAAGGATTTAGAGATATTTTAAATCTGGCTAAAGAAGGCTCTATTGATAATTTACTTGTTGGTAAAACAGGTTTGCTTGATTTTAATATAATTTCAGAGCTTGTAGAACGAGGCATGATAGAAAAACCAGCACCTTTATTTGATTTAGCTTATAAATCATCGGGTGATAAAGTATTAGACTTTGTTGTTAATTCAATTAAATAGACGTTATTGGTAGATAAATTTCAATAACACCCCGTCACTAAGTGGTGCTGCGTTAGCAGAAGGGCTTGCCCTGGGGTGTCAATCTTTAGTGTTTAGCCTAGAGTTACAGGGTTATTTATATAATAACCATATCATCACGATGGACCACAACATCACCTTGATCGTGCCCTAAAATACGATCAATGTTGTCACTATGTTGACCCATAATACGTTTTAGATCATGTTGACTGTACAAGCTGATACCTTTTGCTATTATTTTTTGACTTTGTTCATCAATTAAATCTACAGAATCACCGGGATGAAATTCACCTTGAACGGATTTTATTCCTTTGGGCAACAATGATGCACCTTTATTTAATAACGCGTTTACTGCTCCAACATCTAAGGTGATTTCCCCTTGGCTTTTTAAGCTATGTTTAAGCCAATGTTTTTTTGCTGTAATTATGTTTTTATCAGCAATAAAGTGTGTGCCTGGGTTTATGCCTGCTAATAAAGCGTCAAATACTTCACTACGAGTGCCATTGATAATATAAGTATTAATACCATGTTCAACGGCTTTTTCGGCAGCTTCAATTTTTGTTTTCATACCACCTGTGGCAATATTATTTCTACTGACACCTGCCATAGCGTAGATTTCATCGGTAATTTTATCGATTTTAGGGATCAATACCGCATCATCATTGATTTTAGGATCTTTGGTAAAAACGCCATCTATATCACTTAATATAAACAAGCTGTCAGCTTCACACACTTGAGCAACTAAAGCGGCGAGATTGTCATTGTCACCCACAGTGGCATTTTTACTGGCAACCGTGTCATTTTCATTAACAATGGGTAAAATACCATTGGCTAACTGGATCTTAATGGTGTGTTTAATACTAATAAAGCGCTGTCTGTCTTTAAAATCTTCTTGGGTGACTAAAATTTGGCTACATGGAATATCAAAAAATCGCTGCCAATTTGCCATCATTTGCATTTGCCCCACGGAAGCCATCGCTTTTCTCGTTTCTACAGATAATTTTGCTGAGCCATGATGAATAAGGCTACGACCTGCGGCAACAGAGCCCGATGATACTAGAATTATTTCTTTGCCTTGTTGTTGGCAGGCCATAATAAATTGCGCTATCGCTAAAGTATACTTAGCACTACAGCCATTTTTATGTGGTGCAATTAAGGCGCTACCTACTTTGATCACTGCTCGATTAAAATTCATTTTTCTCTCTAATACTTTGTATTTTATATACTTATTTATGTACTTTCATTTAAGCGATAAAAGGCTTTATGTTTTGTGAGGGTCTTATATTTTTGCCATAACAATTCAACTGTAGTTTGTCCTGCTATATTTGATTTGCACATTTTGACAAATTGCTCTTCTACTTGATTTTCAGGTTTGTAAAAACTTTTCTCGAGCATAAATAATCGTTGCCCAACACTGATCAATACCTCGGCTTCAACAACAGAGAACTCACCTGACTTTTGAAAGCCACGTGGGAAATGTCCATCATCATAAAATTCTTTTTCGAAAATGAAGCCATGTATCAATGTCATATTTATCTCTGTGCAGGGGGATATGTTTTTGCGGATTATGCGGCTAACTAACGCAGCTGTAAAATAAATAATAATTATCGTATCGATAAGAGTTAGCGTGGTTTGGTATTAAATTAATGAATTTTTTTATACGTTAAAGCTTGTTGTTACTATCTTTGAGTCAAACAGGAATTTGTACTAGGGTACAACGCGATTATATAAGCGCGTTGTAGACTAACGTTGCTAAGAATCAGGGGAGAAATATTATGATAATAAAAATAGCTCAATAATTAGGTTCAAACTACCATTTTCTTCGCTCTTTAAAAGTCTTACTCTCTTGTTTTTCATGTAATTGGTTATAGGTTTTAATTTGTTGGTTTTTTCCTAGCAAAATCTTAATTTGATAATAGCTTTCTCTTAAAAGCGCCATACCTTTAGTGCTTGACCAACTTTTATTATAAAGCGTTTTAGTGGCAGCAACGCTATCCGGTGATTGTTGGCTTATAATGTCAGCAAGTTGCTGTGCTTTAACTAAAGGTTCATTGCTGACATGAGTTACCAAACCCAACGACAATGCTCGTTCGCCATCTATAATAGCCGCGGTCATCGCTAGTTCTTTCGCAACATCTACATTGACAATATTACGTAATGCCACAGTACCCCCCATATCTGGAATGATCCCCCATCGGCTTTCCAATATCGATAAAGAGGCATTGCATGTTGCGATTCTAAAATCACCACCTAAAGCAATTTGTAGGCCACCGCCCCAACAACGACCATGAATCGCCATGATCACAGGAACGGGGATTTTTTGCCAAGCTGTAGAAACACGTTGTGCAAGATTAGAACGCCATGGCAATATCTTAAAAAGTAGTTTTAAACCATTAACTGGAGAATTTATTACCGATTTTATGTCGATACCACTGCAAAAATCATCACCATCACCACTGACAATAACCGCTCTGATCTGAGTGTTTTTTCTGAGTATTTTAATTGTATTATCAATTTCATAGAACATTTTCATATCGAGCGCATTATGTTTTTCAGCTCTAGATAACGTAACATGTGCTATTTGATCAATAATGTTTAAGGAAACGCGTTTTTCTTCAGTCATCTTATTTTATTTTTCAATGGTTAGACCAGTTATTAGGCTAAACAATATTTATACGCTTGTCTATGGTATTTATAGGTTAGGAGTGATCAAATAGATTCCATTTTTTAATTGATCACATTAGTATTATGGTTAACATCTACTTTCTGATCATAATTAAAGCGTAATTAGACAGAATATAAATAAAAGCAGCATATAAATGAAAATTCTTTTGGCCATGCTAGGTTGTATTATGTGTCTTAGTGCTTGTTCTGACGATGTTGGTAAGGTGAGTTTAGGTTTATTTACCACCAAAGATGTCATTATTGAAGCAAATCAAGACCCGATAGTGACAGGCGTAACTTGCCATATTAGTCATATTGAAGCTAATTTTGACTTTAGCGATCCTTCAGATATGAGTATTGCTTGTCGTCAAACCGGTGAAATAACCGCAGAGCAGCTTGCTAAAATTGATCGCTCTATTAATGGTGAAGTGATATTTAAACAATCGAAGAGTATATTGTTTAAAAGCTTAAAGGTACGTCGTATTTATGATCGCGAGCATAAAACGCTTATTTACCTATCTTATTCTACTAAAGAATCCAGTGGTAGCCATCATCATTCGTTATCAACTGTTGCGCTATATAATACCAAAGCGTGGCCGTGGGCAGTCAACCAAAATAACAAAGCCAGTCATTAACTTTTTGTACTCGCTTTACTCGTTGTAGTCGTTGAAAAAATTAAGTTAAATTAAATTAAAATAAAATAAAATAAAATAAAATAAAATAAAATAAAATAAAATGAAGAGAAATTAATGTTCAGTACTTTATTTAAATCGGAGCCAGTTGTTGATACCGGCACGCGTGATTGGATTTTTGATAGTTATGCATGGGCGATAGAAAATTTTGATTTGACAGTTTTTAAAAATGACAGCCAATTGATATTGCCAACCAATCAATTTTATCCTGGCAGCGTTTCTAGCGTTCATCAAATGGCAGAGTTTGTTTTTGAGCATACCCTTAAATATGCAGGAATGGATGCTTGGCCGATAAGACTTGTTGAGCCGCATCTATTAACGCAAACACCGTTACCCCTTTTAAAAGTGAGTGATAATTTAAGAGGGCATAGCGTAGATATCACCGTTGAGAACGAACAAGTGCAAATGATTGATATTTCTTATAATCCAGCGCAAGTAAATCAACCGCAAGATCTGGTATCATCATTTGCACAAGTATTGGCAACAATATTAGTATTACAAAGTAAAACATTACCGCCAGGTGGTAAAGAATTTATTCCACAAGCGATTGACTTAGTCGCTTGTTTTATGGGCTTTGGCGTAATATTTGCGAATACAGCATATCAATTTAAAGGGGGCTGTGGTTCATGTAACAACCGCAGTGCAAATCGTCAGGCGTCATTACCGGAACAAGAAACCGTTTATGCGCTTGCTGTATTTTGCGTATTAAAATCAATACCCGTTAAAACGGTACAGTCTCATTTAAAAGCACACTTAAAGAGCAGTTTTAAAAAAGCAGTAAAAGAAGTAGAAAAATATGTACAAAAGTCTGAACATCCGGCCTTACTCATCGCATTAAGTTAACTTAAGTTAGTTAGCTAAGGGTATATACCCCTTCATATTAAAGTCGTTTGGGGATTAAGTTTTTAGGCGTTAATCATTCGCTTATTTATCACCTTGATTGCGGTAAGTATTACTGCAGTGATTAGCGTAATGCTTACTGCAATTAGTGAGTTTTGTTGCTATTATGCGTTTTTTATAAAATGTATTAGAGTTCGTTTTGTCTGTAGATCTAGACCCTTCAATTATTCCTGATATCAATTCCCTATTTAAGCTGCTTGAAAAAGTAAAGTTATCTGATCAAGCACGGCTTAAAAAACGTTTATTTAATAGTAAAAAAATTACCGATACGCTTAAGAAAGGTAAAGCTTTACAACAAATAATTAACGCTATTGAAAAATCCATTAGTAATAAACAACAAAAGCTCAAGAGCTTACCTAAAGTTAGCTACCCTGAAAGCTTACCTGTTTCTCAAAATGTTGATATTATTTCTAAAGCGATTGCCGAAAACCAAGTGGTTATTATTGCCGGTGAAACGGGCTCAGGTAAAACCACACAAATACCTAAAATATGCCTAGAGTTAGGGCGCGGTATTGAGGGGATTATAGGTCATACTCAACCAAGAAGAATTGCAGCACGTACGGTTGCTAATCGTATCGCTGAAGAATTGAATACTAAGCTAGGTGATTGTGTTGGTTATAAGGTTAGGTTTAACGATCAAGTCGGTGAACACAGCCATATAAAATTAATGACCGATGGTATTTTACTCGCCGAAATGCAAACAGATAGATTATTACGCCAATATGATACCTTGATCATTGATGAGGCCCATGAGCGTAGTTTAAACATTGATTTTATTTTAGGTTACCTTAAGCAAATATTGGTTAAGCGCCCAGATTTAAAAGTTATCATTACCTCTGCAACGATTGACCCCGAACGTTTTGCCACACACTTTTCTGATAAAAATGGCAATAAAGCGCCGATTATTGAAGTCTCAGGGCGAACCTTTCCAGTCGATATTCATTACCGACCGCTTAACGAGCAAAAAGAAGAACAGGGCGATAATGTAGATGTTATTTCGGGTATTTTAAATGCTGTTGATGAACTAACGTCGATCAGCCTTGGCGATATTTTGATCTTTTTAAATGGCGAGCGTGAAATACGCGATACGGCCAGTGCGCTAGAAAAAGCCAACTTAAAACATACCAGTATATTACCCCTTTACTCAAGATTAACGGTGCAGGAACAAAATCGTATATTTAAGCCACACAGTGGTAGAAATATCGTTTTAGCCACCAATGTCGCTGAAACCAGTTTAACAGTACCGGGCATCAAATATGTTATAGACCCAGGTACTGCGCGAATATCTCGATATAGCTACCGCACTAAAGTACAGCGTTTACCCATTGAAGCCATATCTCAAGCGAGTGCAAATCAACGTTCTGGTCGTTGTGGTCGTGTTTCTGCTGGTCTTTGTATACGTTTATATTCACAAGAGGACTTCTTAGGGCGTCCGGAGTTTACTGATCCAGAAATAATTAGAACCAACCTTGCGACCGTTATTTTACAGATGTTATCACTGGATTTAGGCAGTATTAGTGATTTCCCGTTTGTGCAACCACCTGATGATAAAAATATTAACGATGGTGTGCGCTTATTAGAAGAGCTCGCTGCTATTGATAGTCAGAGTAAGCAAGTAACGCTAACAAAATCTGGGCAATTATTAGCAAAGTTTCCTATTGACCCGCGTTTATCGAAAATGATTTTAACTGCGATTGATTTAGGCTGTATTGAACAAATATTTATTATTGTTAGTGCTATTACCATTCAAGATCCAAGAGAACGCCCTTATGAAAAACAACAGGCGGCGGATGAGAAGCATAATCGCTTTAAAGACCCACAATCAGACTTTGTCTCACTGTTGAATTTATGGCGCTATGTCACTGAGCAACAAGCAGATTTAACCATTAATCAATTTAGGAAACTCTGTCAAAAAGAATTTATTTCTTACGTGCGAATTCGCGAATGGCAAGATATATTTAGTCAATTAAAACATACTTTAAGAGATCTTAAGATCAACATGAGTAGTATTGATCTTGATAGTGAAGGGCAACTTGATGTAGGGCAATTAGATATCGTACATCAAGCTATTTTATCTGGTTTGTTAAGTCATTTAGGGCAGCTGGATGAAAACAGGGAATATAAAGGCGCCCGTGGTAGTAAGTTCTATATTTTTCCGGGTTCTGGCATCGCTAAAAAGCCTCCTAAATGGCTAATGGCAGCGGAACTTGTAGAAACGAGTCGACTATTTGCACGTATGGCGGCAAAAATTGATGTGCAGTGGGTAGAATCGTATGCTGAACATCTTATTAAACGTAATTACAGTGAGCCGCATTGGGAGAAAAAACAAGGCGCGGTGATGGCCTTTGAACAGGTTTCTCTTTATGGACTTATTCTGGTTAGTAAAAGAAAAATCAATTTTAAACACATTGAGCCAGCTACTTGTCGAGAAATATTTATCCGTGAAGCACTCGTTAATGGTGACTGCACGTTAAATGAAAGCTTTTATCAGGATAACCAAGTCTTGATTGCTGAAATTGAGACTTTAGAGAAAAAGGCTCGCCGGAAAGATTTTTTAATTGATGAACAGCAACTTTTTGATTTTTATGCGGATAAAATCCCTGAACATGTTAATTGCCAGCCAAGTTTTTTATCCTGGTGGAAAAAAGCGAAACATCAAGACAAACGTCTGTTGCATTTTACTAAGGCATTCTTGTTAAATGAAACATCACAAGTACTCTCAAAAGACGAGTATCCCGATGTCTGGCAGCAAGGTAATCTGACCTTACCATTAACCTATCATTTTACCCCAGGTGATCTTGACGATGGCATCAGTGTACTTATTCCCTTAGAAATATTGAACCAAGTACAAAATATTGGCTTTGACTGGCTTATACCAGCATTGCGGGAAGATCTGATTATCGCTTTGATCAAAGGTTTACCTAAGTCTTTACGACGTAACTTTGTGCCCGCGCCAAATTATGCACAAGCGTGCCTTGCGGCAATGTCAGATTTTGATCATGACTTGGTTACCGTATTAGAGAAACAATTATTACGTATGACCGGGGTTAGATTACCTGAAAATTCATGGCAGGGCATTGAATTACCGATGCATTTAATTATGAATTTTAAAGTGGTGAATGAAAAAGGTACGGTAATTAATCAAGGACGTGATCTTGATGATTTAAGGGCGCAACTGCAAGGTAAAGTAAAAGCTTCGATTAAAAAAGTGGCAGAAAAAGGTATTGAACGCACAGAGATAAGTACGTGGGATTTTAATGTATTACCTGTGGGTTATGAAAAGAAAGTCGCGAATATCACTATCAAGGCTTACCCTGCATTGGTTGATAAAAACAACAATGTATCTATTGAACTTTTTGAGCAAGAGGCCATGGCAGAACAGGCTATGCTCAATGGTGTTAGCCGTTTAATACTGTTAAATATACCTTCTCCGACAAAATACTTGCAAGAAAAACTGCCCAATAAAGCCAAACTGGGTTTATATTTTAATCCGTTTGGTTCAATAGCTGACTTATTACAAGACTGTATTGTTGCCTCTTGTCAGTATTTAGTGATGAACTTAGGTGAATTGCCACGGGATGCTGAGCGTTTCAGTCAAGTGAGAGATCATGTCCGTGCTGAAATTTCTGATAGTGTCTTAGCAGGGGCGATTAAGTTGGAACAAGTATTAAGTCGCGCTCACGATATACGCAAAAAAATGAAAGGTAATGTTGCTTTGAACATTATTCAATCTCATGGTGATATTAAAAAACAATTAGAGCAACTAGTTTTTAAAGGCTTTGTTACCGAGTCAGGCTATCAACGATTGGATGATATTAGCCGTTATTTAAATGCCATATTGAGACGTTTAGAAAAACTGACAATTGACCCGAATCAAGACAGATTAAAGATGTTTGAAATTGCTAAAGTTGAAGATGCTTATCAACAAGTGATTGCGAAAAAGCGTAAAGATCAACCCTTACCCGTTAAATTAGCTGAGGTTCGTTGGATGATTGAAGAAATGAAAGTATCACTTTTTGCGCAAAACTTAAAAACAGCATATCCTATTTCTGCCAAGCGTCTTTTAAATTATTTAAAAGAGTTTTAGCTAGTTATTTATTTGTTGGTTGTTTTTAAGGTATTGGTTTTTATTGTGTTTTTTAGGTTCCTGTTTGTTAGTTATCGGCTGGTGAGTAATTAATTGGTCATGAATATTTTATAGTGTGGTGAAGGGAATGATAGGTATATCTCTGGATTAGTAAGGGCAAATATAGCGTTATAATATTGAATAATTTGACACTTTTACTTTCTGTGAGTATAAATAAGTAAAGTGATATAAAAAAAACAATAGGGAGTAGTCATGATCAGCTACGATGATAATCGAAATTTTTATCGCATGATGTTAAACAGCCAAGTAACCGTAACTATTATTGACGATGAAGCAAATAGTACAGTAATGGCGACATGTAGAGATTTAAGTGCTACCGGCTTGGCAATCGAAATGCCTCACCCACTTGATATAGCGACCAATGTACGTGTAAGTGTTGAGTCAGCTAATAACAATGTTCCTGCGTTAGATGTTTGCGGAAAAGTGGTTAGAGTGACAGAGGAAGGAGTGAATTGTTTCTTAGTTGGCATTAATATTTCAGAAATAGATTGATACCTGCTCTTTAAATCGAATGTTATATAGCCATCACACTTCAAGTAGCTTTGAAACTGCATATTGAAGTGTGATAGTTAAAAAGTCAGCATCAATCAAAAATTTAATCTACTTGGCAAATTAAGCCTTTTAGATAATATCCCTCTGGATAGTTTGATGATACAGGGTGATCGGGTGCTTGGTGAAGTCTGTCGACAAAATAGGCACTTCTTTTTGCATCTAAGGCGGCATCAGCAACGACTTTTTGGAATAAGGTTGCTTCCATTAAGCCTGAACATGAAAAAGTAAAAAGAATGCCATTGGGTTTTAACAGTTGCATTGCTAGCATATTAATATCTTTATAACCCCGACATGCTCCGGTTAACTGTGCTTTTGACTCTACAAATTTTGGTGGATCAAGAATTATCATATCAAATGTGCGTTTTTCTTCGCGGTATTGACGTAATAATTTAAAAACATCCGCTTTCACAAAAGATATATTGGCATCGTCTAAATTATTTAGTTGCACATTTTGTTGAGCAATATCCAGAGCGGCCTGAGAAACATCGACATTAATCACTTCTTTTGCGCCATTAGCGGCACAATGTAGAGCAAATGTGCCGGTATACGAAAAACAATTCAATACAGATTTGTTTTTTGCATATTTTCCGGCGGCGACTCTAGATTCACGTTGATCCAAATAAAAGCCCGTTTTATGACCATTGGCAATATCAACTTGGATCTTAATACCATGTTCTTCTATGGTACAAATGGTGGAGTCTTGCGGCTCAGTTAACCATCCGGTTACAGGCTCTAACCCTTCCTTTTTACGCACATCTACATCAGAACGTTCATAGATATGACAAGCAGGGTAAAGTTCTTTTAAACATTCAACCAGAGTATAACGATGAAAGTCTCCACCAGCACTTAATAGCTGACAAACAATAAAGTTGTCATATTTATCAATAGTGATCCCCGGTAAGCCGTCAGATTCTCCAGCAATTAAACGGTAACCAGTTAATGTACCTTGTTCGATAAACCAATCTCGTCGCTTTTGGGCTTTTTTTAATTTGTTGAGAAAAAAATTGTGGTCAACCTCTTCTTGTTGATCAAAGGTCCAAACGCGAATACGAATTTGAGACTCGGGTGAATAAGCACCTCGAGCGATCCAATTATCTTTACTATCAAATATGTCAACTGTATCGCCAAGTTGAGGATTTCCTTTGATTTTATTAATGGCTTTAGAAAACACCCACGGATGTTTTCGCAATAAAGACTTCTCTCGAGTAACTTTTAAATAAATTCTGGCTGACATGCGACTATACTAAAATAAAAACAGGCACAGATTTTAAACTTTGCTGGTGTTAGGTGCAAATATCTTTAAGTATATTTTTAAAAATCGTAGATGAATATTAAGAAAAACAAGGAATAAATGATTATGAACGTTAGTTATATGGCACATGTTAGTGGAAAAGTGCAGGGCGTATATTTTCGGGCGTCGAGCCAACAGGTTGCCATTGATTGTGGCTTAAGTGGTTATGCGCGTAATTTAGCCGATGGTGATGTTGAAGTATTAATGTGTGGTGAACAAGCCAATGTTGACAAAATGTTGTCTTGGTTAAAGCTGGGGCCACCTGAAGCACAAGTCGATAATATTCAACAAAAACAAGTGGCATGGCAAGAGCATAGTTTTTTTTCTATTGGTTAAATATATCATGATTAAGGCGTCTTATTGAGACGCCAAGGCGAAGCTTTAAAAAATGTATTTAACCTAGCGCTAATTACCCACGTTGATAAGGTTATTGAAGCGATTCGCTTATTTTATGCTAAAGATTTAAAAATTAATATTTGAGGGGAAATACTTGAAGGTAAATATTGATTTACGCTTATATGTTTTATTAGTGGGATCTCTAACGCCAGCAATAAAGAATCCATGAAATTAAAAGGATTAGTTTGTATAGAGTGGGAATAGTAGGGGAATATACCTTCAAATCATATTTTGTCTTACGTAAAAGGGTGTTTATTCTAGCTATATTGCGTAAAATACATTATTTAGTGTTTTGAAATAATGTCGAGTTTATAAATGAAATACCAAGGTAATCCAAAATTTTCCCATCTGCAACACGATAAGATTGGTATCCTAATCACCAATCTCGGTACGCCAGATGCACCCAAAAAATCAGCCTTAAAAAGGTATTTACGAGAGTTTCTATGGGATCCTCGTGTCGTCGAGATACCTCGTCTATTATGGTGGATGATCCTCAATCTGGTTATTTTAAATATTCGTCCTAAGCGATCGGCCAAAGCATATAGTACCGTTTGGACAGAACGTGGTTCACCTCTTTTGTTTCACACTCAGGACCAAGCAGATGCCCTGCGCAAAAAGCTCCAGCAAAAATATGGTGAGAACATAGTGATTGAATTTGCCATGCGTTATGGTTCACCATCGGTTGACTCTGTGATTGATCAAATGCTCGAAGAAGGTGTGCGCAAACTATTAGTTTTACCGCTTTACCCACAGTACTGCGCTTCTACAACAGCCTCGACGTTTGATGCTGTGGCAGCCAGTTTAGCGAAAAAAAGATTAATACCAGAGCTACGCTTTGTTAACCACTATCATGATTTTCCTGATTATATTCAAGCGGTAGCAGATAAAATTCGTCAACACTGGGCAGTTAATGGACGAGCAGATAAATTAATATTCACCTATCACGGTATTCCAAAGCGCTATTTACTTAACGGTGACCCCTATCATTGTGAATGTTATAAAACCTCTCGATTGCTAGCAGAAAATCTAGGGTTGAATGAAGATGAGTATTTGGTGAGTTTTCAATCCCGTTTTGGTCGTGAAGAGTGGTTACAACCCTATACGGATAAAACACTGATGGCACTACCTGAGCAAGGCGTAAAATCAGTGCAGTTGGTTTGTCCTGGTTTTTCGGCTGATTGTTTGGAAACGATTGAAGAAATCGGTATTGAAAATCGTGAATATTTTATGCAAGCCGGTGGTGAACGCTATGAATACATTGCGGCACTTAATGCGGATTCAAATCATATTGATATGATGGCAGCTTTGCTAGAACAACATTTACATGGCTGGTCTGGTTTTGACGATACAACACAGCGTGCTGAGTTAGCAATAAAATTAGGGGCAGAATCATAAGTGAGTTATCAGTATTGTGAGCTCACCCATAGTGTTCGTTAAGTGAATAAGTGATAGTAAGTGATGAAAGTATTGGGTAAAACTTATATTTCCATCACGGTACTATTTTATATATTCAAAGCATTATTCTATATTGGGCAAAAGCGCTCTTACTTGCTTGAGCGCTGAAACTGAAAAGCCTTGGTCATAAAAATACAATATCATGCTTTTCTCGTTTAAAAGCACAACCCTACTATTATTTGGGTTTTGATTACCTGTAAACGCTTGCACTTTTTCGCCATCGTCATAAACGGTCACCACACCTTTCCATAGTGATTTAGGAATACCAGCACGCATACCATTATCGATAAAGGTGCTGAACATCTTTGGAAATACCCCCTGAATTGTCGGTATTTCATATACATCAACTTGGGTATCCGTCATATCTAAACCAATAAGCCATCGGTCAATATCAAACTGAGAGTTCTGTTTATAACCAATTAATAATAAAGTGGTTTTTCCTTTAAAGTCTTCAGGAATATTTACTGATGTTTGTTCAAGGCTTTGACCTTTAATTGAGGGAAAAGCAAGTCCTGTGATCGATTGATTAGCGTATTGGCTACTGCAAGCTGTGGTTAATAAAATTAAAAGTCCTGTTACAAAAACGCGCATTAAATGTCCTTAGCTGTTTTTTACGTTATAAATAGTAAGTAAGTACGTTCGTTAAGTTAAATTGGCTCACAAATGTCACAACTAAATAATTAACGTATCTATAAATCCAAAGTAACGTTTACAACGTATACCAATATACATTCAAAATAATATAACTGACGAACAACAACATTATGATAAATAAACTTGCATTGTGCTTAACATTTTTAGTGTCACTGTCTGTATTTGCTGAAAAACCTGCTATTACTGAAAACAAAAAGAGTACATCAGGCTTTTTATATGGCGCAGGCATTAGTATCAGCAAAGAGATATACAAAGGTTATAACTCTCGAACAATGCCCTTGCCACTTATCGGCTATAAAAGTGATAAATTAACTATATTTGGACCTTTCATCAGCTATGAAGTTTATGAAGCCTCTAACGTTAAGCTACTAATAAAAGCCGCACCTAGGTTTCAGGGCTTTGATGACTCTGACAGTTATATTTTTAGCGGTATGGCTGATAGGCAAAATTCAATGGACTTTGGCATTGGCTTAAATTATCAAAAAGCGGGTTGGAAAGTGGGGGTATCATCATTGTTTGACGTATTAGACCGCTCAAATGGTATTGAACTTATCTCAGCTGTTAGTCATGTATTTAGATTTGGGCCTTTATTTATAGAGCCTCAAGTATCACTTAGCTATTTGAATAACGCGCATGTTGATTATTATTATGGTGTGAAAAAAGAAGAAGTAAATCAAGATAGAACTGAATTTATTGGTAAAAGCGCGCTCAATACCGCACTTGGTTTGTCTATGGCTACGCCGATATTTTTCGGCGGCTATACGCGTTTAAATATTCAGCACACCTGGTTTGCTTCTGAAATAACCAACAGTCCTTTAGTTGACGATGATTCAAATTTGAGTTTTCAGCTTTTTTTCACGAAAAGCTTTTAAGCTTATCAACGTCCAAATTATCTTTAGACGATAAAGAATCTTTTACAGCATTAGATATTAATCTAAATTTAGCTTTCAAACGTATATAGAATAAAACGCGTTGATTGAGAAATATATGCTGCTTAACATTATTGGTTTTAATCTTTCTTGGTTTGGCTTAGTCCTTTTAGGTAATAGCTTTATTCCTATTACCTTACTTTGGATTGGGCTACATCTTTATTTATGTAAACAACGTTTGGCGGAACTAACGCTTATTTGTTGTGTTGTTATTGTCGGCGCATTAATTGATTCAATATTATTATTTATTGGGGTCTTTGAGTTCAGTGGACGATTATTCATTCCTTTATGGCTAGTGTGTTTATGGGCTGCATTTGGTGCAACAATTACGCACAGTTTATATTTCTTAGAGGGCTCAAAAATTTTACAATTTATTATTGGTTGTATTTTTCCTCCGCTAAGCTATGTGGCTGGATCTTCTCTATCAGCCGTGGTATTAGGTTATGAACCCTGGGTAACTTTTATAATATTAGCGCCCGTATGGGGGGCGGTACTGATGATGATTTTCTCTTTAAAACATAAGCTTTATTCACCGGGGGGTAATCATGCGTAACGGACTCATTCTATCTATAGTATTCGTTTTTTTGAGTCTAACTTCGACTCATTCAAACTCATATGCATATATAGAAAACAACCAGGCCCTTGAAAATTTACCTGAGGTACTTAGCCAACTTCAATTAACACTTGTTGGCAGCGCGGTGTTCTCTGTATTATTTTGGGATATTTATAAAAGTACGTTATATACAAAAACAGGAAATTACAACAAACAGCAAGCACCTGAAATACTGTTGTTTGAAATAGAGTATTTAAAAGATATAACCGCTGCAGAGTTAATCAAACGCACAATAGAGCAATGGTATCATCTTGAAAAAGCTGAATCGCAATATTTACCGTATATTGCAAAATTAACATCGATTTGGCCAGATATCAAATCGGGAGATAAACTGACATTATTGAAGCAGAATGGGCGTTCAGTATTCTATTTCAATCATGTGAAAATAGGTATTATTGAACAAGACGAATTTAGCGCGTTATTTTTAGATATATGGCTTTCACCTAAAACTAGTCAAAAAGCTTTAAGAACTGAACTACTTGGAGACAGTAAATAATGATGAATTTATATAAACCAATGATTATGTTGTTCTGTTTGTTATTTATGACAAGTTGTAGTACTGAGGTTACTGATTACCAGCATACTCGTCCTAAGTTCGACATTAAAAGCTATTTTGATGGCGAACTTATTGCTTGGGGCATGGTGCAAGATTATTCTGACCTAGTTACCCGACGATTTTGTGTTGAGTTAAATGCAAGGTGGCAAAATAATCAAGGAGAATTAGACGAAATATTTTATTTCGATGATGGTGAAATCAGTTATCGTACATGGCAGTTAACGAAACTAAAAAATGACCAATATTCAGGTACGGCTGAAGATGTCGTCGGCAGTGCTAAAGGTAAACAATCAGGTCATGCATTTCAGTGGCAGTATCAATTACTAGTGCCTATCGACGGAAAAATAGTTCAATTTGATATGGATGATTGGATGTATCAAATTGATCAATATCGTGTCTTTAACCGTACTAAAATGAATAAATTTGGTGTCAATGTAGCCGAAATAACCTTGTTTTTTGACAAAGAAACATCCTTTAAAAAGTGTTTACCTAAGCGCGCGACGGAAATAAATCCATCAATGCCTGGTTAATGTTGGAATGTGTGAATGAAAAACCAGAATCAACTAATTTTTTTGGCACCACATGTTGTCCAAATAACAACAAGTCAGCCATTTCACCAAATATTGCTTTTAATAACCATGACGGTGTTGTAAATAGACAAGGACGTTTTAGCTGAGCTGCCAAAGCTTGGCTAAAGTCTTTGTTCGACAATGCCTGTGGCGCTGTTAAGTTGATAACTCCATCGATTAATTCACTTTCTTGTATATGTAAAATGGCGTCAATCATGTCATCTATATGTATCCATGACATCATTTGCTCGCCATGACTTATTTTACCACCAAGACCTAATTTGAAAGGGGGGATCATCTTAGCCAAAGCGCCGCCTTTTTTGGTTAAGACAATGCCGGTTCGTAAAATGGCAACGCGGGTTTTTGCCGATAGAGCTGTTAACGCGATATTTTCCCAGGTTGCGCAAACATGGTGCGTAAATTCGGGGTTAAATTGCTCGTAACTTTCATCAATTGGATGATTTTGTTGTCTGCCGTAAATACCAATAGCACTGCCTGATATAAATACCCGAGGTGGATTCTTTGCTGACGTAATGAGATCAACCAATTGCTGTGTTATTCCCCAACGACTTTGACATATTTTATCTTTTTGATTTACTGACCAACGTTTATCTGCGATAGCCTCACCGGCCAAATTTACAATAACATCTGCTGCTTCAACATCATTAATTGATAGTTTTTCGATAACATTAATATGACGACCTAATAAATTTTCAGCTTTTTCTTTACGTCGACTCAGCACCGTAATTTGTGTATTTTCTTTAGGTAAACGTGCAATTAACGCACTTCCTATTATGCCTGTACCGCCAGTTATAAGGTAATTCATCATTGACTCTTTATGCGATTAATTATCGTTAAATATGATGCTTAATACGTAATTAATACGGATAAGATCATTAAAAAAGTTCGACTTTATTTTATCAATCATTCGTGACCTTTTGGCGCTATTTTCTTTGCTGTGCGATTAGAGATAAATCATTAGTCATAAGGGAAGTATAGTTAAATATTATAAAGTGTTAGGAATTACGATTGTAAATAGTATTATTACAAGGTTGTTTTAATACGCGTTAAGCTAAAAATAGTTCAGATAAAAATGTTCAGATAAAAATAGTCAGTTACTGTTATATCAATTTTATAAAATTATAGCCTACCTGTGAGAGGTATATGGATAATGGTTACTTAGATTGAGACGAGAACAAGTAATCGGTGTCCTTATTATTTTTCCCAATCACCACAAGATCAAAAACGTAATGGCAATTTATTTTTAAGTTTATTTTCGTTTAAATTGATCATTATTTTGTGTTTATACGTATATTATTATATGAGTAAAGACGTGAGATATAGATGAAAAAATCAAATGTAACTGTACCTGTTTTTCCACTACCTATTTTTCTGCTACCAGAAGGCATAACGCGTTTAAGAATTTTCGAACCGCGTTATTTAAAAATGGTGAAAATTGCCAGTCAAGAGCAAGGTTTTGTCTTGGGTTTACATACTAATGAAAAACAATCTCCAGCTACCCAATGGGGCAGTTGGGTTGATATTATTAATTTCGATCGAGGTGAAGACGGCATTTTAGAAATAGACGTAAAATGTCATGCATTAGTTGAAGTTTTATCTCTTGTAGAAAACAGCGATAATTTACGTTTTGGTGATGTTTCTAGCATGTCACATTGGTCTCAAGGTCGTGCTGAATTGCCTATATTGCAATTAGCGCAGTCATTGCAACAAGTTTTTGAAAATAATGAGGCATTGAACGAGCTTTATTCAGACAAGTTAATGAAAAATTCAAATTGGGTTATTGCGCGTTGGCTAGAATTACTGCCGGTTAATATCGATGTAAAAAACACCTTTGTTGAGCGGTATACCGTTGAAGACGCCAAAGGTTTTGTTCAATCTATTATTTATAAAGAGACTTAAATAAATCTAAAAAGTCTACTAAGTTTACATCGGTTAAATATCTGCTGATCATAGTTTATACCAATCCCATTAAGTTATTGCTCACTTGTACGGGTTAACATTTTTCAGGTCTATGTTGCTCTCCATCCTCATAGCTAGTTATGAGTCAATCAAGCGTCTTGCCCTATAATATTTTCCTGCGCACAACAAGATCACAAACGTAACCATAAAATATGTAAATTAAAGTGATCTATATTAAAAACTGTACGTATTAGCTTATATGTTATTAACCCCTAATTTGGTGATAAAGCAATGCAAACAAATTTGCTAAGCACAGCGACAAATGCTAAATATATTAAGATGTCAGATAAAATAGATCATCCACAGCTTTGTCAATGGCTTAACGCTGTTGCAACGTCACGAGACAAGTCAGCGTTTACGCACCTGTTTAAGTTCTTTGCACCCAAAATACAACGCATCGCGCGTAGTAAATTTCCCAATGAGGCGCAGGCCACTGAGGTGGTTCAAGAAACCATGAGTAATGTTTGGCGCAAATCGCATCTTTTTGATAAAGACAAAGGCGCGGCTACTACATGGGTTTACACCGTGATGCGCAATGTAACATTTGATACTTTACGTAAAATTAAAGGCAATAAAGAAGATAACCTCAGCGATGATATTTGGCCAATAGCAGAAAGTATTGCCAATGAAGATAAATCTTTTGAAGATCATCTTGAAAATAAACAATTATTAAACGTTATAGATAAATTACCCGAAGCGCAGCAGGAAGTGGTCAAAGGTTTTTATTTTATGGAGATGTCGCAGGAACAACTCGCTGCTCATCTTAATTTACCTTTAGGCACGATAAAATCTCGTTTACGTTTAGCATTAGCAAAACTCAAAATGCAGTTAGGAGAAAAGCCATGATTAAACATCACCCTAAATTTGAACTCATGCAATTATTTGTCAACGGTGATTTACCCGCTTCTTTATCTGCAGGTATCGCGATTCATGCTGATATGTGTCCTAAATGCCAACAACAAATTGCCCAACTCACTGAACAAGTTGCTGAGGCCAGTTTTGAAAGTGTTAGCCGTGAAGATACTAGTTCTGATAACGTTAATATTGACAACAAAGACATGTCAGCACTTGATATGGCTGAGTGTGATATAGAAAGTATGCTTGAACAAATCACCAAATCAGATGACATAGCTAATACTAAGCCAATAATTGCCAAAAACATCATATTTAACAATGAAACTTATCAATTACCGACTATATTAAACAATATGTCACTGGGTAAAAAAGGGCACATAGGTAAGTTAACTCGTGCCAGATTACAGCTTAATGAAAATGAGATCCATACTAGCTTATTGCATATAGCACCAGGTGGCGGGGTGCCACAACATACCCATAAAGGCTTTGAATTGACGTTATTATTAGATGGCTCTTTTCATGACGAGCATGGTGAATATGTAAAAGGTGACTTTATTATGCTTGATGGCTCTGTTCAGCATCACCCCATATCAGCACAAGGTTGCCTATGCTATACGGTAGCCAACGATGCACTACATTTTACACAAGGTATTAATAAATTACTTAATCCCATTGGTACGTTTATTTACTAAGGGTTTTTTAATAAGGATATAGATATGATTCACTCCGTTGATAAAAAAGATTTGATCATTGGCATTAGCGCCTGTTTAATCGGCGAAAAAGTACGATTTGATGCCAGCAATAAACCGTCTAACTTCTGTATTAAAGAGTTAGGTCAACATGTTACTTATAAATCTTTCTGTCCAGAAGTTGCCATTGGATTACCTATTCCAAGACCGACCATACGGCTAATAAAAAAAGACGACGTCATTCGTGTTGCTAGGCCCGATGGAACCGGTGATGTTACTGATGCTCTTAAAGCCTATGGTAAAAAAGTTGCAAAGATGATCGACAACTTAAGTGGCTATGTATTTTGTGCTAAAAGCCCAAGTTGCGGTATGGAACGTGTAAAAATTTATAACTCAGCAGGCAATGCTCTACCATCACATGGCATAGGTGCCTTCACTCGAGAAATCATGGCAGCCAATCCATTATTACCTTGTGAAGAAAATGGTCGTCTAAATGACCCGTTAATTAGAGAAAACTTCGTAGCACGTATTTATGCTTATAAACATTGGCAAAATCTTGTGAGTACTGGTTTAACAAAACATAAACTCACCACCTTTCATAGTCGCTATAAATATACGGTAATGAGCCACGATTTAGTCGCTTACAAGGAGCTAGGTCAATTATTAGCGAAAGCGGATTTACCATTAGAAGAAGCCGCTAACCAATATATAGCAGGACTTATGGCTGCATTGACGATAATAGCCACCCGTAAAAAGCATGCAAATACATTGGCGCATATACAGGGGTATTTTTCTCAACATCTACAGAGTAATGAACGACAAGAATTATGTGACCAAATAGCAGCCTATCGTGAAGGATTAGTTCCTTTGATGGCGCCACTCACTTTGATAAAGCATTATTTGTTGCAATACCCAAAAGATTATTTAGCTAATCAAGCTTATTTATCACCGTATCCAGATCAGTTAAAGCTGCGCTACGCCTATTAACGTCATAACTAAAAGGAATACCTTTGATACTTTGGTTTCGTAATGATTTAAGAACACACGATAATCCCGCTTTGCATTATTTTTTGAAGCATTCAACTTCAGAACTGCCATGTAAGGCGTTTTTTTTTATTTCAGAAAAACAGTGGTTTGAGCACCATTGGGCGCCGATCAAAATTGATTTAATTAAACGACATGCTCAAGCACTTGTAGACGAATTAGCGTTATTAAACATTGAACTTGAGTTGGTAAACACTGCTGATTTTTCATCACAAGTCAGGTATTTAAAAGACTACTGTATCAATAATAATATTGATGCCGTTATCGCTAATAGTGAAGTGGAAATAAATGAACAACAACGAGACAAGGCCTGCATTGATTTAGGGGTGCCACTGCAATTATTTGAAGCAGACGTTATCGTACCTAAAGGAAAAGTACTTAATAAAACGGGTGATATGTATAAAGTATTTACCCCATTTAAAAAAGCTTGGTTAACTTACGTTAAGCAACATGGCTTTGAGTATTTAGGTAAAATATCTACACCAACCTCAAAAAGTATCACTGAAAAATCAGTATCTACTGATGCTGTTGGCACGCTTTCAAATTTATGGCCTTTAGTTCAAACCATTGAACAAGAAGTTTTCCCGCATTTTATACGGCATAAATTAACACACTATAGCGAACAGCGAGATATTCCCTCAATTAAAGGTACATCTGGCTTATCTCCCTATTTAGCAATCGGCGCTATAAGTCCTCGATTTTTATTGACCCTTTTACTTAATGATTATCCCGATTTATTGACCGCTTCTGATTCACCGAAGTTTAGCTGGTTAAACGAATTAATTTGGCGCGAATTCTATCGTAATTTATTATTTCATTTTCCTGAGTTATGCAAAAACCAGTGTTTTAAAAGTAAATATCAAGCGTCTGTTTGGTATAACAATAAAGACCACTTTAATGCGTGGTGCGAAGGTAAAACGGGCTATCCTTTAGTGGATGCAGCGATGCGACAATTAAACCAAACAGGTTGGATGCATAATCGTCTTAGAATGGTCGTTGCCAGCTTCTTAACCAAACATTTATTAATTGATTGGCGATGGGGAGAAAAATACTTCATGGAACATTTAATTGATGGCGATTTAGCGGCGAATAATGGTGGCTGGCAATGGGCAGCAAGTACGGGATGTGACGCACAACCTTATTTCAGAATATTTAATCCTACTCGCCAGAGTGAAAGATTTGATCCAAAAGGTAACTTCATTCGTAAATACATACCAGAACTGAAAAATATACCCGATAAAGACATACATTCACCACATGCTTTTATCAAAAAGAATGATTTAGCTATTTATTGGCCGACGATTGTTGAACATAAAACAGCACGATTAATGGCTTTAGATTTTTATAAATAACCTGAACTCTGGATAATGAGTACTTGATGTTTAAGTAAAATCAATCACTTATATAGTTAAACAAAAACGACAACACGTTTGAAGTAACGATATGCTCTCTGAATGTTTCATTTTATGCCTTTATCAAGGCAAAACGTTTATGAATAGCGAGCTATTTATCGACGTTTCAACGCTGATAATGGGATAAAAGGGAGTATTGAGCAAGTGCTGCTTATCCAGAGCTCAGGTTAAATAGGCTCCCTGTATTTATCCGTTTCATTCTATCTGAAGTGTGGGTGTTGTAGTCACTGTAGTTGTCAGTGTAATAATTGGGTTGTAATGAGAAGCTTATAATGAAAAATAACCTTGAAGAAATAAATGTGTTCAACAACGATGATCCTGATATCAAATCTGAATGGTTAGTCAATTTTATTGATAATTATAGCCAACTTTCAACCCGTAATTTGAACTTACTCAAGGATATTTATCATCAAGATATTCTCTTTATCGATCCGATACATCAAGTCAAAGGTTTTGATAATTTACAGCAATATTTTAGTGACCTTTATGAAAACTTAAGCCGTTGTCATTTTACGATTGAACACGTATTTGAACAAAATAACGAAGCGGCTATTTATTGGGAAATGTCTTATCAGCACCCAAAATTAAATTCAGGAAAAGTAATCACTGTGCAAGGGCATTCTCATATAAAAGGCGAAGACGTAACGAATAAAGTTATTTATCACCGCGATTACCTTGATGTAGGAGCGATGCTTTATGAGCATGTACCATTGCTTGGTCGATTAATTCAATGGATAAAAGCCAGGGCAAGTAAATAATGTCACCGCATAAAAAAGTACTTATCACGGGAGCAACATCAGGTATTGGTGAAGCACTTATGTATAAATACAGCAATGAAAACTACGATGTCATCGCTTGTGGAAGACAATCAGAAAAACTTTCTGCTTTGTATTCAACTAAGCAAGCGAGTCAAACGTTACAATTTGACATCACTGATGGACAACAAATTGAAGACGCTGCTGCTAAAGTCTGTGATATTGATATTATCATTTTTAACGCCGGAGATTGTCGGTATATCGACGATGTAATGGCGTTTAATGCTCAGTTATTTGCTGATATTATAAACACAAATCTGATTGCTTTAGGGTATTTAGTAAAACATTTTTTACCAAAACTCAAGCAAGGAGGGCAACTTGTCTTTATCAGTTCAAGTGCCACGCTCATGCCTTTTCCTAGGTCAGAAGCCTACGGCGCTTCAAAAGCGGGGGTTGATTATTTGGCAAACAGTTTGCGTCTTGATTTAAAAATACATGACATAGGTGTAACCCTTGTTCATCCTGGTTTTATTAAAACCCCATTAACAGATAAAAACGACTTTGCAATGCCTTTTATGTTGTCCGCAAAAGAAGCTGCGCACCTTATTTTTCATGGTGTAAAATCAAAAAAAATCTATCTCCATTTTCCTAAACGCTTAACGTTATTATTAAAGCTATTTCGCCTCTTACCAAACCGAGTGTGGCAAGCACTGGTTATTAAGGACTCATAAAAATGAAAAATATTGCCATTATAGGTTCAGGTGTTTCTGGTTTAACTGCTGCTTATTTACTATCAAAAAAACATCAGGTTAGTGTCTTTGAAAAAGGCGACGTTATTGGAGGTCATACTGCAACAGTCGATGTTGAAGTTGAAGGTAAACCTTATGCCATTGATACCGGTTTCATTGTTTTTAATAATAAAACGTACCCAAATTATCTTGCCCTTTTAGATGAAATCGGTGTTGGTAAGCAAAAAACTGAAATGAGTTTTTCAGTGCACAATACTAAAACAAAACTGGAGTATAACGGCCACAATTTAAATACCTTATTTGCTCAGCGTCGTAACATCCTTAGACCTAAATTTTGGCATTTAGTCAAAGAAATATTACGATTTAATAAATTATGTAAAGAAGTCTTTGAATCTGAAAAATTTAATGAAACCGATACCCTTGGTGATTTTTTAAGTTGTCATGATTTTAGTCAATTCTTTGCTGAACATTATATTTTACCAATGGGTGCTGCTATTTGGTCTAGTTCACTTACACAAATGGAAGGTTTCCAATTTCGTTTTTTTGTTCGATTTTTCCACCATCATGGATTATTAAATATTGCAGATAGGCCACAATGGTATGTTATTCCAAATGGCTCCCGCAGTTATTTAGAACCTTTGTGTAAACCCTTTGCGAACAACATAAAAGTTAATACAAATATTAAATACATTACTCGCAACAATGACAAAGTGCAAATCCATTTCAATGCTGAAGATAACGTAGATACTCATCTTGAAGAATTTGACGAAGTGGTTGTCGCTTGTCATTCAGATCAAGCACTTGCCTTATTAGGCGATCCTACTCCTGAGGAAAAAGCGATCCTTTCTGCGATGCCTTATAGTGAAAATTCTGTGGTTTTACATACGGATATTAACCTACTACCCCAACGAAAAAAAGCCTGGGCAAGTTGGAATTATCAGCTCAGTGAGCACCGTGATAAACCAGCCAGTGTCACTTATAATATGAATATTTTACAAGGGCTAATAAGCAGCAAACATACTTTTTGTGTAACCCTCAACCAACGCGAAAGCATTGCACCTGAAAAAATATTAAGAGAATTTACCTATCATCATCCCATTTTTTCATTGGCGTCTATTTCAGCACAACAACAACGAGACGAAATATGTGGTCAGCGCCATACTCACTATGCTGGAGCATACTGGCACAGTGGCTTTCACGAAGATGGTGTAAGAAGTGCAGTGGAAGTTGCACAACGCTTTGCGTGTTTTTTGTCGCAACCAACACCAAAGGCATGATAAGCAATGACGGAATTAATAAGCAGTAAAATTTATGTTGGCAATATATGCCATCGGCGTTTTACCCCGAAAAATCATAGTTTTAATTATTCTATTTACATGTTGGCGTTAGATGTAACCGAAATCGAACAACAACTGAGTTCCAGCTGGATTTTTGGTTATTCGATATTAAACCCGCTTAAATTTTCCGAAAAAGATTACTTAAGAAGTGAACCTGGATCCCTTAATCAACGTATAAGAGATAAAGTTACCGAATTAGGTGGTGATGTTGATATTTTTCGCATTGTTATGTTGGTGCAGGTGAGATGTTTTGGTATTTATTTTAGCCCAGCAAATTTTTATTTTTGTTACGACCAAAATCAAAAATGTACTCACATGTTAGCGGAGGTGAGTAATACGCCTTGGAACGAAAGACACTACTACTTAGTTGATTTACAAAAAATTGATAAAAGAAATAAAAAATCATTTCAAGTATCTCCGTTTATGGATTTAGATATGTCTTATTTTTGGCAGGTAAAACCGCCAAGCGATGACAACGACAGATTAGTCATCAATATTGAAAGTAAGCGTAAAAATTTACAAAATGGAAAATGGGATAAATTATTTGACGCCAGTTTAGTGATGCACAAAAAAGAATTCACCCACAAGAGTTTACTGCGGGTTTGGTGTCAACTTCCGGTGATGACCATTAAGATTTTTTTCAGTATTTATTGGCAAGCATTAAAACTTTTCATTAAAGGTATACCGTTTATCGGCTATCAAAAGCCGCGTTAGGCAGCTCACGTTAGATAGTTAGTAGTATTAAAGAAAACTAGGAGTATTAAATGGAACATATTGAAGGTATTAGGGTGCTAGAAAAGGCGAGCTGGTTAGAGAAGCGCTGTCGCTCCATCGTTCATTCTGTTTTTGAAAAAATCAGCTACGGTCAATTAGAAATTGTAGAAGGCTCTGGACGTCAATTATTTCCCGCATGGTCAAATGATTCTAGTATTAAGGGGAAAATACATATCCATGATGTTAGTGTCTATAAAGACTTTGTTAAAGGGGGGAGTATTGGTGTCGCCGAAGCGTTTATAGACGGTAAATGGAGCAGCCCTGATTTAACCTCAGTTATTCGCATTTTTGCAAAAGCTCAGCAACAAACCGATGAATTAGATCAAAAAAAGACTTTATTAAATAAGGTAAAAAATTCAATTTTTCATTGGCAAAATCGTAACAGTCACGCGGGTTCAAAACGTAATATACTTTCTCATTACGATTTAGGTAATGATCTATACACACGTTTTTTAGATCCTGAAATGATGTATTCCTCAGCTATTTATCCTTCTCATGATGCCACGCTTGCAGAAGCACAAATACATAAATTAGATACCATTTGTCAGCGTTTAGCATTAACGCCTCAAGACCATCTTCTTGAAATTGGCACTGGTTGGGGTGGATTAGCCATTTATGCTGCTCAACATTACGGCTGTAAAGTGACGACAACAACGATTTCAGACGCTCAATTTGATTATGCCCAACAGCGCGTAACTCAGTTGGGGCTAACTGATAAAATTACGCTACTGAAAAAAGATTACCGTGAACTTACCGGCACCTTCGACAAAGTGGTATCAATAGAAATGATCGAAGCTGTGGGTTATGAATACCTGCCAAGCTTCTTTAAACAGTGCAATGACAGATTAAAGGTCGGCGGTAAATTATTGATTCAATCCATCACCATTGCCGATCAACGATTTGACTTTTATAAGAAAAATGTAGATTTTATTCAACGCTATATCTTCCCAGGTGGTTTTTTACCTTCGATAACCGTGTTATCTCAACATATCACCGACCATTCAAACATGGTTATTGAATCTATACATGACATAGGATTAGACTACGCAAGAACCTTATCGGACTGGCGAAACGCTTTTTTAAATGCTTGGGATGAACTGATTAAATTTGGTTATGACGAAGAGTTTAAGCGTTTATGGTTATATTATTTTGCTTATAGCGAAGGTGCATTTTTGGAAAGGTCGACCAGCACCGTTCATTTAGTGGCGAGAAAATAAATCTAAAGTTAATTCATCTGAAGCACGGTGCACTAAATCAAAATAGTAACTAGTACGTCATCAAATAGAATGTAATACCATATATGGTATTATAGTCGAAATTAGTACTGTTAATATTATACTTATTGTCTAAACTTAGTAATACATAATAAGGATTTGCGCATTATGATAAGTGCTAAGTTACACCCCAAAGAAACACAACGTATGGAAGAGCTACTCCGCTACGAAGTATTGGATACTGAAGACGAAAGGGCGCTTGATGAGCTGACTCAGTTGGCGAGTACCATTTGTGGCACTTCTATTTCTCTCATTTCCCTTGTGGATAAAGACCGTCAGTGGTTTAAATCTCGCGTAGGACTTAATGCACCTGAGACACCAAGGGAAATCGCCTTCTGCTCTAATGCTATTTTACAAGATCACGTCTTTGAAGTACCTGACACATTAGAGGATGAACGCTTTGTTGATAATCCTCTGGTGACAGGTGCTCCGGATATTCGTTTTTATGCAGGAGCGCCTCTTGTGAGTACAAGTGGTATGCCTATCGGTACCTTATGTGTCATTGATACAGAGCCTAAAAAACTGAACGAAAAACAAGAACTAGCATTAAATATTTTGGCAAAACAAGTAATTAGTCAATTAGAGCTGAGACTGCGTAACCGCCAATTAGAGCGTATGCAAAAAGATCAGGAAAAAATATTTGCCGTTATGTCTCATGATTTACGTTCCCCTTTCAACGGTATTTTAGGGTTATCTAAAATTTTGCATCAAAGCGCGGATACACTTGAACCCGAAATCATCGTTGAAATGGCAGATGATATTTTAGCGTCATCACTCATATTTTATCAGTTATTAGACGAGATTTTACAATGGTCACGAAATCAATTAGGCGCTGTTCATGTTGAGTTAAAAACTATAGCTTTAAATCCATTGATAACAGAAACACTCGATTTCATGAAAGAAAGCTTTATTTTAAAAAAGCTCAATATAAAACATACTATCAATGAAAATACCGAGGCTATGGCGGATGTTAATTTGACTAAAACCATTATTCGTAATTTATTGGCAAACGCCATTAAATACACGCCAGAGCAAGGCAATATAAATATTGAAACCCAATCTATTGATGGTAAAGTTCAACTGGTTATAACCGATACGGGAAAAGGCGTCCCCCTAGAAATACAAGCGTCTCTCTTTAGTGACTGTGTTAGTAGCCAATGTGGTACTCAAGGAGAATTAGGTAATGGTTTAGGTTTAAGCTTATGTGGCGACTTTGCGAGGAAACAGCATGGCTACTTATCTCTAGATAAAGAATATAAAGAGGGTGCTAAATTAATACTCAACTTTCCTAGTGTGGCTGAATAATTAAACTTTAGCTCAACATAAACTGTTGCTTATGGGATAACATATCTATGAAGAGGGAGTAGACGACTTGAATTTTTATACTTATATATTTAAATCTCTCTAAAGATATAAGTTGGTTGCGGGAGCCAGATTTGAACTGACGACCTTCGGGTTATGAGCCCGACGAGCTACCAGGCTGCTCCATCCCGCGTCCGAATGAACTTCTTAAGATATAAGAAGAAAGCCTCAAATTTTTTGAATTCTATCTGAAAAGAATGGGTTGTTGGAGCCCTTATCTAATGAAGAGGGAACTGACGACCTTACTCTTTATACTTGAGTGAAGTTGGTTGCGGGAGCCAGATTTGAACTGACGACCTTCGGGTTATGAGCCCGACGAGCTACCAGGCTGCTCC
>JBLHNB010000057.1:0-35761 GCA_047621305.1 Alteromonadaceae bacterium
TAGTTGATGAATGCAGCAATGCTTGGAATATCTTCAGAAGTGACGTAAAAAGAGTAATGTCGTTATGTAATCGTGACTGGATTAATCTGATTTAATACTTATGCAGATTGGTATTAGTTATTGCTACGCGATCAATAAATGTGTCCAACAACTGCCAATCATGACTTTTGGCACTGTTGTCAAAGCAGTAATTTATTTATTCTTTTACTAACTTAGTAGGAGAATTAAATGAACACAGATAAATCGTCTTTAGAACAACTTACCATTGATAGAAGTGCACAAGACTCAAGTTCAATAAGTACTATTACCACCATCTCACTTTTTAGCGCTATTATTATCGCTGTTTTATTTTATTGGTTTGATAGTAAAGCAATGAGTGAGCCGCTAGTGTCTACCGATCTGAAAGTAGCAACGGATTTAACTCAAACATTAAACGCTTCGGTAATCCCTGTCAGCAAAGAAAAACCAATTTCATCATCTCCTGCACCAAAAAATGAAAATAAAGCGGTACTTGATGCTAGCGGCCATATTGTGGCAAGGCGAATAGCAACAGTATCGTCACAGGTGACAGGTAAACTTAATCGATTAACTATTGAAGAAGGCCAACGCGTTGTTAAGTCGCAAGTACTTGCCGAATTAGACGACCAACAGGCAAAGCTGTCTTATCAATTAGCATTAGCAGAATTGTCCGCAAAACAAGCCAGTTTCAATGAACTATTGATCGTTCAGCTGCAACAATTACAGCAATCTAAGCGCTTAAGTGAACTGTTTAAAAATAAGTTGATCAGTGAACAACGTATTGAAGATGCAGGTTTTAAAACGCAACAGATCGCGGCTCAGCTTAATAATAAACAAGCGATGATTGATTTATCGACAAAGCGTGTTGAATTGGCACAATATCAATTATCACAACATAAAATTAGAGCGCCTTTTGATGGCGTCGTGATCAGTAAAAATGCACAAGTAGGTGAGCTTATTTCTGCGGGTACTGCCGGTGGAGGTTCGATTAGAACAGGCGTCGGTACAATTGTTGATATGAGTTCATTAGAAGTTGAAGTAGAAGTAGGTGAGAGCTATATCAACCGAGTGTTTGCCGGACAACAAGTCTTAGCCACTTTAGATGCTTATCCACAATGGCAGATAGCCAGTGAGGTGGAAGCCATTATTCCAACGGCTGATCGCCAAAAAGCCAGTATCAAAGTTAGGATCAAATTATTAGAGGTTGATGGCCGAGTATTACCGGATATGGGGGTGAAAGTGAGCTTTTTATCAACAGACACTTTAATTGCTCAGCAGTAATCATTAATTGCCCAGCAATAATGAATACCGATTAACCAATAGCAGTATTTTAACCGCGAAAAATAAGTTATCTAGAAGGAAGTTATAATGACCAAATCTACGCAGAGCAAAGCCAACAATATTGTTTTTACAGATATTAACAAAAGTTACAGCAAAGGCGATAACACGGTTGTTGTCCATGATAAGTTTAATTTAACCATTGAGTCAGGTGAATTTGTGGCGTTAATGGGACCATCAGGTTTAGGTAAAAGCACCTTGTTACATTTAATGGGCGGATTAGATAAGCCGACATCGGGCAGTGTAGAAATCGGTGGACAACGTATCGATGATTTAAGTGAAAGTAAACTAACCCGCTGGCGCGCTGAAAATATCGGTTTTATTTTTCAAGCACACCATTTATTACCGGTACTGAGCGCACAGGGTAATGTGGAATTACCTTTATCATTAACGCCACTAAATAGAAAACAGCGTCAGCAACATGCGGCTACCGCACTGGCTTTGGTTGGTATGGCTGCAAGGGCTCATCATTTCCCGAGAGAACTTTCTGGTGGACAGGAACAACGTGTCGCAATTGCGCGTGCCATAGTCAGCGACCCGAAAATATTATTATGTGATGAACCGACCGGAAATTTAGATCGTAAAACAGCAGATGAAATATTGGTACTCTTGGCAAAACTTAATAAAGACTTCGGTAAAACAATTGTCATGGTAACTCATGATGCAAAAGCTGCTGAATATGCATCTCGGGTGATTAATTTGGAAGAGTACATTGCTAAAGGAGTTAATGAAGCTAAAGAAGCGAAGCCAGCTACAATCGTGAAGGGAGAAAAAATAGCGAACGAACAACAAAGCTTAGTTGAGGGAGCAGCAAATGAATTTATTTGAATTAGTGTTTAAAAACAGCTTTCGTAAAAAGACCCGCTTTACCCTAACGTGCCTTTCCGTTGTGGTCGCTTTCTTTTTATTAACAACCTTGGCGGGTATTGATCATGCATTAAAGGCTAGCGTTAGTAATAGTAATCAATATCGCTTAATGACCAGTCACAAAATATCTATCGCACAGTCATTACCGATCAATTATCAGCAAAAGATAAAAGCATTATCAGGGGTGGAAGATGCAACGTATATTTCTTGGTTTGGCGGATACTTTCAAAATGAGAAAAATCAATTAGCAGTGATGGCCGTCGACCATAATAGCTATTTCGATATCTTCGATGAATACCAGATTCCTGCTGAGCAATTAGTCTCATGGAAAAATACACGAACAGGTTTAGTGATCAGTCAAGACATTGCTAAACAATATGCTTGGGAAGTTGGCGATAAAGTACCACTAAGTTCTTCCATTTGGATGAATAAAGAAGGGGCTTTTAATTGGGAGTTTACTGTCTCAGCTATTTACCAAAAACAAAATAATGCTGTCGATAGTAAACGCATATTCTTTCAACATTTATATTTTGATAAAGCGCGCGCTTATGCAGGCAATACTGCCAGCTGGTTTTCCACTCAAATAAAAACCGATGCTGATTCTACTGAGGTATCAAAAGCACTAGACACACTTTTTACCAATTCAGATGCAGCAACAAGAACAACCACTGAGCAGGTATTTATTAGAGAGCAAGCGCAACAATTTGTTGATATGGCTATGGTGATTAAAATCGTACTAATCGCGGTGTTCTTTACTTTACTGTTGATTGTGTGCAATACCATGATCCAAGTGAACCGCGAGCGGCTCAACGAAACAGCCATGATGAAAGCGATTGGTTTTTCTTCGGGCTCACTGGTGAAGCAAGTTTACTTAGAGTCTTTATTAATGATGGCATTAGGCGCGACATTAGGTAGCTTGTTGGCAACAATGACGTTGTCACAGGTTCAACAGCAATTTGCTGATTTTTTACCGGGCATTGCCATTGATCCATCTCATTACGTAACCGTACTTATTTTAGTTATTACTGCCGCTGGCCTTTGTACCATTTTCCCCGCAATAACGATCAAAAAGTTAATTATTAGTGAATCATTAGGAGCGAGAGCATGATCAAACAAGCCATTGCCTTATCTTGGATAAATTTTAAAAGTTTCCCTCATCGCTTGGTTGCTTCAGCCATCAGTATTTTTAGTATTGCCTGTGTTGCTGCGGTTATGCTGGGGGTTTTAGCATTAAGTAGCGGTATGGTAAAAACCATGGAACGTACGGGTTTAGATAATACTTTATTAGTGATGCGCTCTGGTGCTGTTTCAGAGTTGCAAAGTGTGATGTTTCCAATGGAAGTTAAATTACTGTCAAATAATGCTCAAGTACTTCAAGACAAAAATGGTCAAGCTATTATTTCTGCTGAAATGTTTGTTAATGCAGAATACAAAAAAGCACAGGTAAATACTCTCTTAGCTATTGAAACTGTTGATCTTGATAATAAGATTGATAGAGATGTAGATAGTGAAAGCTTATCTTTACGTGGTATCAGTCAAAATACTTACTTGTTCCGCCCACATTTTAAGTTAGTGCGTGGCGAAAAGTTCGCTACGGGTTTAAGGCAGTTAATTGTTGGTCAAGCCATTGCAAGGCGTATGCCTGAACTTGTTGTAGGAGGAACGATCATCCTAGGCGGCTCTCAATGGCTTATTAGTGGAATTTTTTCTGATAATAATAGTGTCTTTGAGTCTGAATTATGGGCAGATATTGGCACAGTACAAAGTGATTACCGCCGTGGTAGTAGCGTGCAATCAGTACGATTAGCATTGAAAGACAACACAGATTTAACCAAGCTTGAACAAGAATGGCAAGCGGATCCAAGGCTCAATGTTCGTCTTATTTTAGAAAAAGTTTTTTTTGCAGAACAAGCGCAGAATTTAACGCGACTTATTCGTTGGATTGGTTTACCTATTGCTATTGTTATGGCACTCGGTGCTATTGTGGCCGCGCTAAATACTATGTATGCCGCAATTGCTAGTCGCAGCAAAGAAATAGCTACACATAAAGCGATAGGCTTTACGCCTTTTGCCATTTCACTATCGATTATTAGTGAAGCGCTATTATTAGCGGTTGTTGGCGGTCTATTAGGCATACTTCCCTTGTATATCGCTTTTGATGGTTGGACAGCGGCTACGCAAAATGCCAATAGTTTGAGTCAAATGATGTTCAATTTTGATATCAGTCTACTTTTAATGAGCCAAGCGATGTTATTGTCGATTATCATCGGTTTATTGGGTGGTATTCTTCCCGCGATTAAAGCGATGCGTATGCCAGTAACGGTTGCTTTGAGAGATAGCTAACGAACATTCCTAACGAGTATCTCTAGTGAACATGGTTAGCCAGAAGTTGTTATTTATAAAAGCATGACTTCTGGCACATTCGTATTGAGATCATAAAAAGTATCATGGCTTTATTCGATGTTTAGATTAAATCCAGGTTGTCCACCATGTATAAAAAATTCCTTCCCCTTATTCAATTTTTACCACTTTCATTGTTTTCAAGCTACGGCTTTTGGCAAAACCACATGAGTAATGAACGCTGGCTTGAAGCATTTCAGTTAGCCGCGTTAGCAGGGATTATTCAATTGATTTTTACCTATTTTCAACAAAAGCCGATTAATCGTTTAATACTTGCTACTAATTTTTATCTGATCTGCGGCGGTCTGGCGGCATTTTTTCAACAATGGTGGTATTTAGAGATAGTTCAGTCTCTGCAAGAATCTGCTATTTTTATCTTTATGATCCTAGTAGGACTCATCACTACGTTAACTAACACGTCCGGATATCTTGCCGCAGATAATTTAGCAAAAAACACCCATAGGTACTCATCATATATACTGTTATTTGCGACGTTTTTTGCGCTATTTAATGCCAATGCTTTTCAGGGGGAAATCGTACGTTCTGCAATCATTCCGATTATTTTATTATCATTATTACACCGTTACTTGGTATTTAGGCTAATAAATGGTCAAAATAATTGTGATTAAATATTAAAAAAACTATTTTATTAATAAGTTTTTATAAGCACTATTATAGCTTTATTTCGTGTGTTTTTTTCCAGTTATTGTGCGGGTAGTTATGCAGTAGTTATGCATTAAGTCTCGTATCGCCCTTTGTTTTAGCGGGGGCGTTAAATAAAATAGGACAAAAAGGCAAATATATGAGATGCTATTTTCATGAAGAAGATGAGTTCGAGAGTTTCATTTATTGAAACCTTTTTTAGGTTATTCCCTATTTAAAATATAATGTCAGACTTTACAGACTAATAATATTTCATATTAACCTGTAAAAAGATGTTTGCTGGAAAATAAAAAAGCTTATAAAAAATCACACTTGGATTCAAATAAGAAAAAGCATTAAAAAAATATTAAAACTAAGGAAATAAACATGAAAGACACTAATAGACAGATTTTTAAAAAATCTGCGTTGTGTATTGCACTAAGCTCTGCGTTAACTGTACCTACTTATGCCTATGAAGAAGCAAAAACTGTTGGTATTGAACGTATTCAAGTAACAGCGTCACGTCGCGCATCAACCGTACAAGAAGCACCACTTAATATTACCGCGCTAGATGGTGATGTGATGAAAGATCAAAATATTGGTGATCTTGGTGATATTGCACGTTTTGTGCCTGGTTTATCTATCCCAGAACAAGGTGCTCGTGGTGGTAACAGTATTATCGTTCGTGGTTTAAATACTAACTCAACGGGTCCAAGTAGTGATGGTGGCACGGTAGCAACTTATTTTGGTGAAATGCCCTTAGAAGTTGATGTGCGTTTAGTTGATGTCGAGCGCGTGGAAGTGTTAATTGGTCCACAAGGGACTTTATATGGCGCAGGTAGTTTAGGTGGCGCTATTCGTTATATCCCTAAAAAAGCCGAATTAGATATTACTTCTTTTTCATTTTCAGCCGATGCTTTTAGTGGCGCTGAGTCTGATAGCTTAGGTGGCGAATCAAATTTTGTGCTTAACATACCATTAATCAATGACGAGTTAGCCGTACGCGCTTCGGTAAACTATTATAACGACCCTGGCTTTATCGATTACAACTATGTTGTTAAAGAAGGGGGTGTTTCAAACCCTGATAACTTAGCTGACCTACGCCAAGTGAAAGATGCTAACGGTGAAAAAGTTGTCACTAGCCGTATCGCATTACGTTGGATGCCTAATGATTGGTTTGATGGTACGTTAACCTATTTACATCAAACACAAGACGTTGAAGGTCGTAGTATTTCTAATTACCGTACTTTAGGTGCAGGCAACCCATTACGTGATTTGGTTGGTAAATATGATAATGCTGCTCGCTATTTAGAGCCGGAAGAAGATACCGATTCCTTGATCAGTTTAGAAATGAAAATGGATCTAGGTTTTGCTGAGCTTGTTTCAGCAACGGGTTACTCAGAAAATGAAAACCTCGGTCAGCGCGACCAATCTGATTTGTTATTGCGTAACCCATGGAATTATGAAACGTTCCCTGAATTTTCAGCATTTACTCGAGAAAGTGGTAAGTCAAATAATTTTACTCAAGAAATTCGTTTAGTTTCGCAATCAGAATCTGATTTATCATGGATCGTAGGTGGTTATTATAATAAATCAGTCACTGATGATACGTTAAGTGAAGAGTATACTCCTCATTATGCAGCTTTTGCTGGTTCTGATCGTGCAGATGATTTGGAATACTTACAATTTACCGATGGTGAAACTGTAGAAAAAGCACTTTTTGGTGAGCTAAGCTACCAAATAAATGAGAAGCTCAATGTTACCGTGGGGGCACGTTTTTATGAGTACGAAATTAAAGCAGGTTCTGCTTTTAGTACGGCTTTATGGAACTGGAAAGACGACTTGATAGGTAATACATTAGTATTTAAGCCTAACGAAATTAAGGTTGGTGAGCCTGATATAATTAGAACTACCCGGACGTCAAGTGATGGTAATGGTAGTTTATTTAAATTTAATGCCAATTATAAATTTACTCCAGAAGTTATGGGCTATGTTACTGTCAGTGAAGGCTTTCGTTTAGGTGGTACTAACGGTATTGCTGCATGTACAGAAGATGACTTTGCTAAAATAGCGGCAGGTGAACAACAACTTTGTGCTACACCAGAAGAGTTCGCCTATAATCCTGATTCTACAACAAACTATGAACTAGGCTTTAAGAGTACTTGGTTTAACAATCAATTCCATTTTAATGCGGCACTTTTTAATATTGACTGGGAAGATGCACAAGTTGGTGGGGCGACAACTGAAAATGGTGGATTACCTTATACCACTAATGCTGGTACAGCGAACAGTAAAGGTGTTGAAATATCATCGCGTGCGATGTTATCAGACAGTTTAACTGCTTTTGCGACATACGCGTATGCTAAAGCTGAATTGACTGCGGATGTTCCTGGTTTATTTTCAACATTAGATATTGATGACCCAGCTTATCTTGAATATAGCGCTGAAGATGGCGACCGTTTACCTGGCGCACCGGAAACACAATTTACTTTGGGCCTTAATTACAGTACTGAAATATTTGATGATAAAATACTTGATATTATTTATGGTATAACTTACCAAAGTGATATTGTTACGAGTGCAGGCCTTAAAGCGGAAGGTGAAACATTATCGGGTTATGCATTAAGCAATTTCTCGGCAACGGTTTCTGGTGATGCGTGGTCAGCTACCTTATATGTAGATAATTTGTTTGATAAATATGCAGCAGCTTCAACCCGAAGTACAGGAAGAGATATAGGCGTTGCTGAATTTCCAAACCAAATAGGTAATCCTGATACTGTTGATTTATACCGTGCATACGGTCATTACGTGATTGCACCTCGTACCATAGGTATTAAATTTAACTATTTCTTTGATATGTAAAATCATCGAAATAAGTTAGCGTAAAGTAAACTTAAGACATTGTGTTGTTAACAACACAATGTCTTTTTATTTAGATTTTTAGACATAATGAATTAGTGCTAACATCAGGATATCTTCAAGTTTAGATAGTGATAAAGTAGTTTTAGATGAATTCAATCATAAGCCGTTTGCACAAACAGGCTCAACAAGCATTAAATAATGAGGAATATCAACAAGCACACCATTACTTAATGGCGATATTCAAGCAAGATCAAAATTTTGCCGATGCTTATTTTTTGATGGCGATGATTGCAGCAGCTCATCATAATCGTAAAAAAGCGATTGAACTCATTGAAAAAGCCAATGAGCTATCACCAAAAAATGCGGAGTACTTAGCACAATTAGCTAAACAATATGCGTTGAACAGTGAACACGTAACAGCGGTAAAGTATTTAGACTTAGCGGTGCAATGTTCTCCGCACACAGCGTTAACATTAGATACCATTGGTGTTGCTTACAGTAAAGTTGGCTTGCATAATAAAGCCATTGCTTTTTTTAAGAAGGCGGTAGCTTTACAAGAAAACTACTTATTTTATTTTAACTTGGGTGTAGCTCAAACATTTACCGGCGATTTTGAAGAGGCACGCAAAGCCCATCAAAAAGTGCTTAGCTTAGTCCCTGATTATTGTAAATCACATACCGCGCTTAGTGCTTTAACCAACGTCAGTAAAAAACAGAACAATATTACGAATTTGAAAGCGCTATTTCAAAAAGTAAGTGATCCTGACGATAAACTCAATATTGGCCATGCTTTAGCACGAGAGTATGAGGCTTTAAAGGATTACCAACAGGCCTTTGAGTCTTTAACATTAGCGAAACAATGTAAACTTAATAAAATTGACTATAACTTTGCTGATGATCTTGCGATGTTTGCTAGTATCAATAAACATTTCTCTAAAACCGAGTCATTGTCTAATAGCTCTAGAGGTCATAAATCAAAAGAGGCAATGTTTATCGTTGGTATGCCAAGAACAGGAACTACTCTAGTTGAACGTATTTTGTCGCAACATGATGATGTAACCAGTGTTGGGGAATTAGAACATTTTGGCTTGTTATTGAAAAAGATGAGTGCAAGTAAAAGCAACCGTGTTTTGGACTCGGATACAATAGAAGCAACCGAAAATATTGATTTTAGTCAATTAGGTAAAGCCTATATTGAAAGCACCAGAGCATTGACTGGAGCAACAAGTCACTTTGTTGACAAAATGCCATTAAATGTACTTTATGTTGGCTTTATATTACAAGCACTGCCCAATGCAAAGGTTGTTTGTTTAGACCGCGCTCCTCTTGACACGATTATGAGCAATTTTAGGCAGTTATTTGCAGCTAACTCTTACAATTATAATTATGCCTATGATTTAGCCACTACCGCTAAATTTTACGTTGAATTTAAAAAATTGACGCAGTTATGGGTAAAGTTATTTCCAGATAACTTCTATCTGATTAATTATGAAAAGTTAGTCAATAACCCCGATGTTGAAGCGCAGAAGTTAATTGGATTTTGTGGATTAACATGGCAAGAACAATGCCTAAAAATTAATGAAAATACCGCGCCTGTAGCCACTGCCAGCGCTGTACAAGTACGCCAGCCGATCAACAATAAATCTATAGGTAATTGGCAGAAATACGATACCTATTTAGAGGAAGTGAAGCAAATATTAAATTTGTCTTGATGTCTTATACTCATACCTATGTCTTGAAATAGAACGGTTAAAGCCAGAAGTCACAGTTAATAAGCAATAAAGTCATGACTTTTGGCACCTGTATGCAATCCCCGATAAACATAAACTGTGTTTGAAATCAGGCAAGTTGTATAACAACTAGCAATCTTAATCAAAACAGTAAACGGGATTTATTATGAACTTTAAACAATTTACATCTTACTCAGCTATCAGCCTATTAATGTCCGTGCTTGGTGCTCTTGCTATGATTGTCATGTTGAGTCAAAGTGTGCATGCCGCTGATTTAACCATCAATATTAGTGAAGTTGAAAGCGGTAAAGGTGCTGTTATGGTTGCCTTATATGCAGGCGAAGCAGCCTATAAAAGTGGCAAAGCGACTTTTGTGTCGCAAGTGACAGCTGTTACTGAAAAAGAGTCGGTCACTTTTAAAGACTTGGTCGACGGCGAATATGCGGTGAAAATCTATCAAGATGAAAACAGTAATGATGCGCTTGATTTTAATATGCTGGGTATTCCTAAAGAAGGCTATGGTTTTAGTAATAATGTAGGGCGTTTTGGTCAACCTGACTATAAAGAAGCAAAATTTACGGTGCAAGAAAATACAGTAATTGAAATGGAATTGTTTTAAAATCAAATTATTAGTTGTATGTAGCCTTGTTAAAACGACCCGACTTTTACAGGGCGTTTTGATATAAAAAGAGTAACGTCAAAGATGAAGACTTATTTTCCTGAGCACCTTCGTAAAGATTGGTTATTACATGTTTCAGGTTTTCTAACATGGTTTTTGATAAGCTTTTTAATGTTACAAAACACGCTAACAAACCAAGAGTTTATTCTAAAAGGCATGGCCTTTTTAGCTTTTTATATGTGTTTTGCCATTGTGGTCACTAAAAAGTGGCCGGTAAATACAGCAAAATATAAACTTCTATCTCTTTTATTAAGTCAAATTTTCATCGTTTTTATCTTGATTTCATTTGATAACTTTAATATAGCGGCGATTTTATTAGTATTGATTGCCACGCAGCTGCCGTCGATGTTTTCACGTCAACAAGCGCTATTAATTATGCTCTCAATATCATTGGGGCATTTTTTTATTATTTTAAATGGTGATGTTTCTGATACTTTTTTTAGAATTATTCTTTATTTCTTTTTACAAATATTTGGCTTTTCAACTATTGAGATAGTTCATCGAGAGGCTAAGGCAAAAGAAGATCTAGCGGTTATTAATCAAGAGCTCTTAGCGACACGATATATGCTCAAAACCTCTAGTGAACGACAAGAGCGGTTGCGAATATCCCGTGATTTACATGATGTAATAGGCCATCAACTAACCGCTTTATCACTAAATTTGGAAGTGGCGAGTCACAAGGTGCCGCTTGAATATAAACCCTTGATCACGCAAAATTTAGTACAGGCAAAAAATTTATTAACCGATGTTCGTGAAGTGGTTAAAGAAATGCGTACCACTGAGCAATTTGACTTAGCCGTAACCTTACAAGGTTTAGTTGATCAGTTTCCTAACTGTGCACTTGACATACAAAGCTTACCTGAGATTGATTCTTTATCGTTGAAACAACAATTAATGTTCTGTTTACAAGAAGGCAGCAGTAATGCCTTACGTCACGGTAAAGCGAGTAAATTGACTTTGTCGGGAGAGAAAAATGAGCAAAGATTAACACTGTCACTAATGGATAATGGCAATAGTGTTAATCCGGCCAGTATACGTAATAAAAGTCATCAATTTGGCAGTGGTCTTAAAGGTATGCAAGAGCGCCTAAAACCTTTTAATGGCAATGTTGAACTCGTTTTTTTAGCTTCAGGCTGTACGTTAAAAATAACGGTTACAGATAGTTATGATTAATGGTTTTTATGACAACAATGAAAACAATAGAAATAAGGAAGTAAATTGATAAAAGTAGCTTTAGTTGATGATCAACAGTTAGTACGACAAGGTATTGCTGGGCTTTTATCGCTTAGCGACGATATTGAGATCATCTGGCAAGCTGAAAATGGTGAACATGCACAAAAGTTGCTTAATGAGCACCAACCCCAAGTGATGCTGCTAGATATTCGTATGCCAAAAATGAATGGTATTGAATTGGTTAAATACCTTCGTCAGCAAGGTAATATGTTACCTATATTAATGTTAACCACCTTTGATGATAGTGAGTTATTTATGCAAAGCCTGCAAGCAGGCGCCAATGGCTTTTTATTAAAAGATGTCTCGCTTGATAAACTGGTCAATGCGGTTAAAACATTAGCGGATGGTGGTTTTGTAGCTGAACCTGTAGTGATGAAACAACTTAATAAAGGGCTGGCTAATCTACCGGTTATCGATGATTTAAGTGAAAAAGAAAAGCAAATTTTAAAATTGATTGCTGGCGGATTTTCTAATAAAGAAATAGCCGCGAGTATTTTTTTAGCGGAAGGAACGGTTAAAAATCATGTTTCAAACATTTTATCAAAGCTCAATACTCGAGATCGAACAAGAGCTGTGCTCATTGCGATTAATCAAGGACTCGTCTAGTTTAAACTTAACTTAACCTCACTTAACATGGTTTTACTTAATATGGCTAAGCTTGTAGCTCAGCCATTTCTTCTAAATACATTTGATAATCATCATTGCTAATATCTAGCTGTTTAAAAATAGCGTTACGCATGATCGGCCAGTCAGCACTGTCTCTTTGATTTTTACGATAATAGACAATATTTTCAGCCATTTTTAATATAGAAAAATAAAATTTCTGGATACGACTGTTTTCTTCTCGTAAAAAATTCCGATCGTGATGAGAGAGTATTAATTGACAAATTTCTTTTGGCAAACGCCATGAAGAAGCGACGTAATAACCAATAATGGCATGATTAACGTGATAGTGTTTTTCCTCAATTTCAATTAATGATGAAGCTTTTTTATCATTTGATAACGTGTATATATCGTTATAGTTTTCGTATTTCATTGCCATAGCGGGGACCCCGCAATCATGAAATAGGCCCAGAGAAAAAAGCGTATCCTTTGAAACGGCTTGCTTAAGGGTGTTGCCAATTTCAACACAAACATTGGCTATATTGGTGGCATTATCCCAAAATTCTTCTAAGGCAATATTACAATCAGCTTGTTTGAAACTACTTTTAATTAACGTATAGGTAACAAGAGAAACAACACCGTCTAAGCCGATATAGCGCACCGATTTATGAATATCAGAAATGGTACGAGATAAACCATAGACAGGGGAGTTTATGGTCTTAAGTACAGTGGCTGCGACAGAAACATCTTGCGATATTGTGGTAGCAATTTTATTGAGGTCTGGTTCATTAGCTGTCATTAATTGTTGTAGCTTTATAAGCAACTTTGGCTGTGCGGGCACAAAAAAACCGCGATTTATATCAGCGAGTACGTTGTCATTAATATCTAACATAATCCTACTAATTTATTTTTATTATTATCAATATAAGCTTTCGGCCTTTAGTGATACTTAATAATAAATAGTATTACTTTAGTATTACATTTGTACTATCACTTTTTAGGCTACCGATTTGCCGCGATACTATCTCTCACTTTGGTTAATTTTACAACAGCTCATGTTATCATAATGTAAATATAGGAAAAATGGATTCGGTGCTTGTTATTGAAATAGCGATGGTTGATAGTATTTAATCTAATTTAAGCCTTATGATTTAAAGAGTTATATTGTTATGTTGAAAAATCCATCTAGTCTAATCTTGATACTGTTATATATTCTTTGTGTTTTTTGTACAAAAAAAATATATGCAGAAACATTAACCACACCACATCAATGGCAATTAAAAACGATGGAGGGGACTCCATCTCTTCGAGGTAGCGCTATTATAAAAAATTCATTGTGGGTTACGGGTAGCAATAATGCGGTTTTTGTCAGTCAAGATGGTGGGGTGACTTGGTTAAATAAATCTATTAATTCAAAAATAAAAACAGATTTTCGTGACATTGAGTTATTTAATAACAACACGGCCATTGTTATGGGGATAGGCAGTGGTGAACAATCTGTACTGTTCAAAACGATCGATGGTGGCGATCATTGGCAGCTGTTATACCAAAATATACACGCTGAAGGGTTTTACGATTCGATTGCTTTTTGGGATGAGGATATCGGTTTATTAATGGGCGATCCGATTGATGGTTATTACGACATTCAAAAAACTATTGATGGTGGTAAGACATGGCGCAGAATTAAGGAAAATAAATTACCTAAATTTTTGGATAATGAAAGCGCTTTTGCAGCTAGTGGTAATACCTTAATTGTCGGCAAAGGAGGCAATGCTTGGTTAACAACAGGCGGTTTTTCAGCATCGGTATATAAAAGCAGTGATTTTGGCGAAACATGGCAGCGTGATAATGTACCTTTATTGGCTAATTATCAAACGGCAGGAGGCTATGGGTTAGCACTTAATGCGCAAGAACAACTCTTTGTTGTCGGTGGAGACTACCTACAAAGGCCAGGTAAATATCAGAATATCGCCACATTTTCTAATAATAAATGGCAGTCAGTTAACTCAGGGCAACAAGGGTTACGCACAGCAATGAGTTGCCTGCAAAACACCTGTATTGCGACCGGAAAAACATCAAGTGATATATCTTTTGATGATGGAAAAACATGGCAAATATTTGCTGAACAACAAGTCAACATTATTGATCAAGGCTTTTATACGCTGGCAAGTGATCAGCAGCTATTCTTAGCGGCTGGCGCTGACGGTAAAGTGGGGATTTTAAGGGTAAAATAGATAAAAATACCCGTATCATGTAAATAACCCCCTAAAGCTTTACCTTAATAATAACGGGGATAAATATTATCTTTTATCTAAATCATTACTTATTAATGAATTTTTACTAATAAGTAATGATTTTTTACGAATAATTTTACTAATGTGTGACGACTAAGTCACCATTTCGGTCTAAAACGGTCGGTTCTCCTAAACCAAGTGCTTTTAAACGTGATAACTGTGTTTCGGCATCACCAACCACTAAATAGACCATTTTATCTGGATTCATATATTTATTAATACTTTGGTGGGCTTGTGCCAAGGTCATATTGGTTAATACATTTTGCTGTTGGCTAACATAGTCATCAGCCAATTGATAACTGCTGATGTTTTGTAAAACAGCCATTAAATTTTCTGTCGTTTCAAAAGCGCGTGCATTTGATTTCGTCAATACAACTTTAGTACTGTCTAATGCCGCTTGATCAAACCCGTTAGCATAATTAGCTAATATCTCACGAAATGTTTGTAACGACTCTAAAGTGACATTTGATCGTACGCTTGAGCGTGCCGTGAATACGCCGCCCGCATTTTCACGGGTTACGCCAGAATATGCGCCATAAGTGTACCCTTTTTCTAAGCGCAGTATTTGAAATAACTGCCCTGAGAAACTACCGCCTAAATTATGATTAACAGCGACTGTTGGATAATAATCGTCATTATTAGCGACCATAGCCCGACTACCAATGCGTAAAAATGATTGCTTAGCGCCCGGCACGTCAACAAAATATAACGCTGCTTTATCCAATGCTTTAGTTGCTATGGCTTTAGGCAAAGTGACTATCTGCTGTGGTAAATCAAGTGAGAGTGGTTTTAAACTTTTGATTACTTTCGATTGTGTGACATCACCAGCCACATGAACGGTGGCAAGACTTGTGACAATATTATTTTGATAAAATGCCTTCACATCATCTAATGTAATCGCAGCAATGTCAGTTTCGTTGCCCGTTACAGCGCTCGACAACTTACTACTCTTGCCATACATTATTTTTGCATATACATTTGCGGCGATATTACCGGGGTTAGCATTAGCTTGTTGAATGTGTGCGATTGTTTCTTGTTTTACGCGTTGCCATTGTTCTTTGTCCCAGCGCGGCGTTAGTAATACTTCTTGAGCAAGTGCTATTACCGCATCAAAATTATTTGAAAGTGTACTCCCTGACAAGGTGATGTACTCGTCACTCGCGGTAAAGTTAAGCGCGGCACCTAATTCACCAAGGGTTTCTTCAAATTGTTGCGGGCTTTTATCTTTTGTACCTTCCATCATTATTTTCGTGAGTAAATTTGCCACACCGTTTTTATTTTCAGGGTCTAAGGTATGTCCGCCCATCACTCTAATTGAAAATGATACCAGTGGTAATTCATTGTGCTCTATGCCGAGTACTTTTACTTTGTTGGTTAACTCTGTTTGCCAAACTGCAGGTAAATTTACAACAATTTCTTTGCCGTCTTTTGGCATAATTGAACGGTCAAAAGATGACTTTACTTGTTTTATTGGTGGTAATACATAGGTATCGTTAGGTTTTCCTTGCTCGGTTTCTAACGCGGTGCCTTGCACCATTTTTTGCTCGGCGCCTTGCACTATTTTCTCTTCTTTTACCTCAGCTTTTATGGCATTACTTAATGCTAATTCAGTTTGTCCTTTAGGTACAAAACTGGTGGCAATGTAGTTTTTACCATTAACATATTGATTAAAAACACGTGTAATATCCGCACGATTAACAACGCGATACCTTTCAATCTCAGTGGTAATTAAGTTTGGATCGCCACTAAATTCATTATGTTGGGCTAAGGTTGACGCCTTATCAAAAACACTGGTCAAACCGTTATAAAACTCAGTTTCACGTCTCGTCATAATGCGACTTAACTGTTGGTCAGTAAAACCATGTTCTGCAAATTGAGCAATCGCATTATCGATACTGGTTTTTACGTTATCTAAATCAATACCATCAAAAGCACGTACCTGTATTCTAAATATGCCCGCCAACTCAGAGCTTTGATTACTCGCTGCCGCGTTGGGTGCTAATTTATCTTGTGCTACCAAGGTTTTATAAAAAACGCTGTCTTTGCCATCAGATAACAAGTCGGCGAGTAAATTTAAGGCATAAGCATCTGCTTGATATAATTCTATGGTAGGAAAGGTCAGGGTAAGTTCTGGTAAGCTAGCAAAATTATCTTCGTGGTAAAAAGATAAACTTTTTTCAATGCTAACAGGCATTGGTGGCAGCGGGGTGACATCTCCTCGAGGCTCCAATTCACCAAAATATTTTTCAATCCATATTTTAGCATCGTCGTTTTCAAAATCACCAGCGAGTACGAGTGTGGCATTATTAACACCATACCATTGTTGATAAAATTCACGTACGTCTTGTAACGTAGCATTTTGTAAATCGTCTAAACTACCAATAACGTCCCAGCTGTATGGATGTCCTTCAGGATAAAGTGCTTTTAAAACCACTAATTCAGTATGCCCATAAGGACGATTGTCTATAGATTGACGTTTTTCATTTTTAACAACTTGTTTTTCATTTTCGAGTCCTTCCTGAGTCAAGGTATTGATAAAGTACCCCATACGATCAGACTCCATCCATAATACTTTTTCTAAGCCGTCACTAGGGACTAGTTCAAAGTAAATAGTGCCATCTTGCCAAGTGCCACCATTAAGGGTACCGCCCATATTACCAATGTTTTTAATAAAGTTACCTGGCCCCACATGTTCGGAGTTTTGAAACAGCATGTGTTCAAAGAAATGCGCGAAACCAGTTTTACCGATTTTTTCTCTATTAGAGCCAACATGATATTGAATAGCTACGGAAACCACAGGGTCTGATTTGTCTTGATGGAGAATAACGTCTAAGCCATTCGCTAATTGATATTTTTCAATGGCTAAACTGACGGTTTTAGGCGCTTTATTGGTTGTTGTTACTGTACTTTGAGTTACTGCTGAAGATTCAGTTGACTCGTTTACAGCCTGTTGTCCACAACTTTGTATCACTAGGGTTAAGGCACTGATCAAAAATACCTTTTTATAATGCTTCATGAAGGCTACTTATTAGGGGTTAAAAATTTGTTAAATACCATATAGCGCTTTAATTATGAATACAAGCTTTGCCTTTAAAGCCTTTGTAAGTGATATTTTTTAGTTAATACATTGAAATTAAAAGGATATTTTTATTATTTGTTTGTTTGTATTTAAAGTGTCAAAAATTCCTTACTTACGCTGTAAATGATCATTGACTGATAGCGTTTATTTAATGAAAGATTATCGTAAATCAACCGAAAAAAGATAAACGGCCTTTGAATCGTTAGTGATTCAGTTTCCTGTCATTAAACTTATTAGGATTAAAAGATTAAAAGATTAATAAGTTGGACGTTACAAGGCTAAAGATTACAAAATTTAATATTAGAACGCTTGCTGACACTAGGCGACGTAAATATAGGGTGTTAATATTTTTTGGTTTTTAATTATCTTTTTGTTACCTTTTTAACTTTTCTTTTGAATTTAGGTTTAAACGGCACTTTGGGTAATCCGGTAAACGATTGTTGCTCTGCCTGATTAACCATGGCGATTAATGTATGGTTTAACGGGTCCATAAAATGTTGGTAACTTGTTTTTTTCTCACTGATCTCATTCAGAGTTGCTTCCCACTGGGCCGTCATATCAGGATAAGTAGCGGTAGTTGGTAAGGTATTTATCAGTGCTGTGCCAACATCCGTAGCATTAATGCTCTTGCCATTTCTTTGTAAAAAACCACGTTTAAAAAGTAAATCTATGATGCCAGCACGTGTTGCTTCTGTTCCTAAACCATCAGTTTCTTTCAGTATTTTTTTTATGTTTTTATCTTGTACATAACGAGCGATACCTGTCATCGCAGCTAAGAGCGTTGCGTCTGTAAAGGCTGCTGGTGCTTGTGTCATTTTCTCTAAAAGCTCACCCTTATCGCAATGTAATTTATCTTCTTTGTTTAATCGCGGTAATGATTGTTGTTCAAGTTGTGAGCGGGGATCTGATGACTGTTTACTACTCTGTTTTTTAAAAAGCTCTTTCCAACCTTGTTGCGTTGGCATTTTGGCATTAGCGGTAAATATCCCGCCAGCAATGGTTAAAGATATCTTGGTTTGTTCATAAATATAGACAGGATAAAATTGGGCAAGATATTGCCTAACGATTAAGAAATAAACATTTTTTTCAAAAGGATTGAGATTAACTTTATCTGCAGACTTTTCAGTAGGAATAATAGCATGGTGAGCACTTACTTTGCTGTTATTCCATGCTCTACCTTTTATGGTAACGTCAGCATTTGCTGCAAAGCTTTGATAGCTCGAACTTGATTGAGCTAATAAATTAATAATAGTGGCGGCCTGTTGATGGTGTTCTATTGGTAAAAACCGACAGTCAGAGCGTGGGTAAGTTATTAACTTATGTTTTTCATATAATGCCTGACAGACATCGAGTACCAATTTAGCATTCATTGAAAACTGTTTAGCTGCATCAATTTGTAAAGACGATAAGCTGTAAGGTAATGGCGCGGCCTGTTTCTTTTGTTCTTTATCGACGGTATTTATAACGGCCGGTTGGTTATTAATTCTGCCGACGACATTTTCAGCTAATGATTTAACTAATACTCTTTTATTTTCATCCATATAAGGACTACAAGCAGCGCTCGGTTGCCACTTGGCAATAAAATGTTCCCCTTTTTGTGTCGTTATATGCGCATGAACATCAAAATAAGGCTTAGCAATAAACTTTTCAATCTCTTGATCTCTTCTTACCACTAAACCTAGTAGAGGGGTTTGAACACGGCCAACTGAAAGTACGCCATGAAAGCCTGCTTTTTGTCCTTGTAGTGTATAAGCTCGGGTTAAATTTATACCGTAGAGCCAATCAGCTCTTGAACGCGCTAAGGCCGATATTGACAATGGCATAAACTCGCTATTATCGCGCAGTGAATTTAATGCGCGTTTGACCGCAGGTAGATTGAGATCACTGATCAGTAATCGCTTGGTTTTTTGTTTTATACTTTTTGGGACTTTTAAATAATCGATAACCTCGTCAACTAGTAATTGACCTTCTCGATCAGGGTCACCAGCATGAATAAGCTCCCCAGCTGATTTTACTAGCTTTCTTAATACGGTTAGTTGTGAACGCGTTTGTGCTTTGGGCTTTAATTGCCATTGTTCTGGAATAATAGGTAAATGCTGCATCTGCCATTTTTTAAAGGTTTCATCGTAAGCTTCTGGTTGTGCTTGCTCAAGAATATGACCAATACACCAACTGACAATATCACCATTACCGACTTCAATATAACCCGTTTGATTTTTATGAGGTTTAGGCAGTGCCGATGCGATTGCTCGACCAAGGCTGGGTTTTTCTGCAATATATAATTTCAAAATGAGTAAGCTCATTAAACGACGATAGAAGAATAATACTATGAAGCTGGTTATATATACAGTTATTTAGAGTGGTTAACGTTATAAATTAAAAATGAAAATTTCTTTTATAAAATGATTTACGGAACGATTTATGCATTTAATCTGAAATAACAAATGTGATTATAGGGTACTTCAAATGAAATTATCATACCTCTTATTAGCCTTAAGCGTTATTAATTTATCGGCTTGTCAGGTTTTTGACTTAGCAGAAGGTGACGTTGAGTCGATAGAGGAACTGTACAACCAACCAAAAAATAGCTTTGATTTGAAACTATCACGTTTGGTTGATGAATTTACTGCCTCTAAAGCCTACGATCATAAACACAATGCGACCTTGATAACGACCTTTGTGTGGTCTGATAGCTTAACCTATAAAGATATTGATCATCCCTTACGGTTTCTTGGACATCAGTTATCTGCAGGTGTTAAAACGGAATTAGTACAACGTGAATATATGGTGGTCGAACATAAAGCAGCAGCATCAGTAGCGATTGCTAAAAATGCATCTTATTTTTTATCTAGAGATATTAAAGAATTAGCAAAAAAATCTGAAGCTGTATATGTTATCGCAGGTACTTACACTGAAATGGAAGGCGGTGCTATGGTTAATGTTGAAGTTGTAGATGTGCGTACTAACATAATTGTTGGCGCTGCTCGTAATTTTTTTCCTAATGCACTTTTTTGGCCTGCAAATAAAGTGACCACGCGTAATGGTAAAATACATAGAGGTAACTAAGTGTAGTCGTACTGTGGTTATTTTTCTGCTCTGTGCTATTTATTGAATCCGTTATTATTACTCAATGGTAACGGGTATAAACCACTCCCTTAAAGCCCTTATTACTGTAATATCTTATTCAAAGGTTCGATAAATATCACCGCTCTTTCTATAAAAACTCCCTTTTGTTTATATCTAAAAGGCAGCCTAACTTGATGATAAATAGTTAGATTGTTTGGTTGGTATTAACTTTGCATCATCACTGGTTATCAATTCAAATGTCAACTAATTGACATCGTAATTTAAGATTAAAGGTGACTTATGTTACATAAGTTTATAAAAAGTTGTTTGGTCGTATCACTTTCAATCATTAGCATGCTTGCAGTTGCTAATCCTTATAATATAAGTCATTCATCTGCTCGAACTGGTGCTATTAAAGTGATGCCAATAAAAGCGGTTGTAAACCCATACTTAGTATCTACTTTGAGTCATCGTTATCATAAACGCTATATTTATGCTTCTCGTTATAATTCATATCGTTTTTATCAAGGCTCAGCTAAAATTAGTGAAAGTTCACCACAATATCTAGCTAAAAATATCGTGCGAAGATTTTTGGATTATCAAGGTTCAAGAGCATATTAATTGATTGTCGTATCAGCTGGTGTAAATATTGCTTTCTTTATTATATAAATATGAATAAATCAAAATGTATACGACAAGTACTGCTAAATTAGTCTGTTGTTGAGTCTGAAATTATTAAAAAGGAAAATCGAACATGAACAAAGTTACATTACTCATTTGTTTTTTGTTGTTTGGTTGTAGTGGCACCCTAGATTACTTTACTTTTAAAGACGAAGAATCAAATGAAGAAACGATTGTACTCATTACTGATGAAGAGGCTGATAACGATTTTCAGCAAAAAACAGTAAAAAGCTATTATCAACAGCCGATCATTAAAAATGTTAATCACTATGCTAAGTGGATAGCACAAGATTTATTTTCAAATTTGGATTTTCCTGCTAATGAAGATGTCTTTGTCGTCTCCGATTTTTCGTTATTAGACTCTGATTTAGATAAAACGAATCATTTTGGTCGACAATTAACCGAAGCACTGATGCATGAAGTCAATCGTACTGGCTTTTCTGTGATTGATATGAAAGCAACAGGTTTTGTTAGGATCTCTGAAACGGGAGATATGTTTTTTCACTCCAAAGACTTTCGAGAATTATCAAGAAAAACGTCTGCTACTAATATTATTGCTGGCACGTTGACCAGACACCAAGGCGGCTACTTAATTAATGCACGTATTATTGCTATGGAAACCAATGCGATGGTGAGTTCTGCGCAAGCATTCGTTCCCTTTGAAGTGGTTGATGCGGTTTTACTTGAAGCGCAGCCAAAAGAGCGAAAAGAAATAAAAACGGGTATACCGTTAAAAGCTTACAGTATGAAGCCGTAAATGACCGTAGAGAGAAAATTTATGAATATATTTAAGCAGTTATGTTGGGTTTCTACATTCTTGTTGTTATCAGCTTGCTCTAGTTTGTCTGATATTAGTAGTTTGTTTGACTTTAAAGAAGAAAAGCCAAAAGAACAACATGAAAAACAAGCGACTCGAGAAATAGAACCACAGCCTTTTCTATATGAACCGGTAGAAGAAATTGTGGGTCCGGGTTTTCATACGCATGTCATGCTTAATGACTATACTGAAAGGCTGGCTAACGATTTATATAGAAACTTACGTAATGAAAAATTAAACTCGCCCCTTGCTATTTTGTCATTTGTTAATTTTGATAAAACGTTACAAAAAACAAATTCTTTGGGTCGAATTTTAAGTGAAAATCTTATTGCTGAAATGAGTGTTTTTGGTATTGATGTGATTGATTTACATTTAATGTATGGCTTTGTCGCTGATGAATCTGGTGAGTTTGTTTTTAGTCGTGATCCCCGTGAGTTTTATCATTCAAGTGACTTACGTTACGTTTTATCCGGTGTATTAATCGAAAATGAGCGTGGTATTATCGTTAACGCCCGTATTATGGAATTTGAAACTCAACGTGTTTTATCTACTGCTAGTGTATTAATTCCCCCTTATGTTTTAGCACAGTAGCCTAATACTGATTTAATGATTTAAGTAGCGAGTAATTATAAGTGAGGGTAAATGTTCAATCACAAGGTGTTGAATGACTAATCGCAGACTATTGATTAAAATATGTTTTTTAGTTCCAGATGAAAATTAAGTACTCACATATATGTGAGCACTTAAGTGTTGGATATTTATACCACCTTAGAATGGTAGACTCATGATTTTAATTGGTATACTCCCCCTGTTAACGTCATCGAGTTAACGGTGTTGCATGTGCTGCGGCCCTAAAAATACTATTCATTAATATCACATTCAAACCGTCAAGGTAGGCACGAGTTGTTGGTTCTTGAGTAAAACTTATGACCATACCTTTACCTGTAGGTTGATGAATTAAAAAAGGTTTGTAAGCAAGTTGCTTTTTATTTTCTTCCCATAAATAGCCACTGGCTAAAACCGTTTTTGCATCACTAAACCACGCAATATTTTTACCTGATTCAAGTTTTATTGGCGCGTAAATATCATTTCCGTAAGCTAGTGCTACGAGTTTGTGATGCACCCCAGCGGTTAACCAATGCTCTTGGTCTACTTCAATATTAGCGAGTACCCCTGCAACAAAGTCAGGACTGTTTTTATTGTTTTCACTGGCTTGGAGAAGAGCTACCTTATCTTTATATAAAGCACCTAGCGTTGTAGATTCTTTTTTATCATCGTCTTTATCTTCACTTTCCGCCTTTTCTTTATAAGCTAATTCACGTTTTACATCTAATAAACCTATTTCACTGTCGGCGGCAAAACGTGTGGCGTCGCCTAATGTGATCAAGACACCACCTTGTTCAACCCAATGTTTAATATTGTCAGCGCCATTTTTATTGAGTGAATCTTTATAGTCACCAGAGGGTAAAATAAGGACTTGATAATTACCCAAATCGGCATGTGTTAATTGGTTAATACGTATAGCGGTTACGGGGTAATTGAACTGTTGTTCAATAACATAACGGGTATTACCTGCACTTAATGAACTGACCGAATCCCCCCAAGCCAAAGCTATTTTTGGCGCGGACATAGTCACGGTATTACCACTACCGAAACTTGGTCCCTTAGTTACCCAGCTTGTATTAACGCCGTGAACAATTGCGCCAGTTGCTTCAGTGATTTTTTTAATTCTTGCTGATAAATCATCACTGTTGGTACGTATTTCAATTATTAAAGTGCCTGCAGGGTAATTTGTTTTGTTATCTAGAGTGAAAGCTTTATCCGTACTTTTTACGGTTAAGCCTGCTTGTAACGCGGCAGTTAGGAAACGGCCAGCAGCCATATCTCCCCAAGGAACTAAATAAGCCACTGTTGCTGCTGGATTTGATAATTCACCGACTAATACACTGTCGCTATTCACGTTGTGGCTGGCTACTTTGATGCTTTTTCCACAAGCATCGGTGTCAATATTAAACATCAGCGGTAATGACCAACCCGTAACATCATAAATTTCGTCATTAAGTTGGCGCGCACGGCGACGTTCTTGTTCTTTAATAAAATCATTTGGCATATCAACCTGTTGCGTAAAAGTGGTTTTTACAAAACGGCCACGAGGCTGGGCGGTATCAATAAAATAAGCCCCTGCTGGGTAATTAATGCCACAGGCTTTAAAAGGTGTATCGGCTTGTTGTACTTCAACGCCATGCTGAGCCATTAACCTTGCCAAGCGATGATTACCTGCTTTGTCACGTTTATTCGACATGATAAAAAAACGTTCTTTTTTATTTGCTTTACCTTCTGCTATGGCACCTATTTGGTAATCATAAAAGTCGGTTAATAATTTCTGATGGTTGTCAGCAACACCTTCTGCGGTTGAGATAGAGGCAACAAAGTGTCGATGAACGGTATCTTTATAAGTTAGCCTTGTACCATCAAGTTTTTGGAACACTTCACCACGAGATGAGGCAACCTCGTAGGTTGATGCTGAAGCACCATAGAATATCGGCCAGCTGTCACCATAACCAGGATAAAAAGCGTCAAATATTTCGCGAGTAAAATAATCAAAGCCCAAACGGTCAAAATGTTTGCCGTGGTTTTTACCAATAGCAGTCATATTATCGATTTGTTCTTTGGTCATATGTGGATTAAATGGTTGAGCTGCGGGTGCAAAATAATAACTTTGATCACCGCCCATTTCGTGTAAATCAATAACAACCAAGGGTAAACGATGGTTGAGTGCTTTTATTCTTCCTGCCGTTTCTGGTTGTGTAATGGCTAACCAGTCACGATTCATATCAAAGAGATAGTGGTTACTTCTCCCTCTAGGCCAAGGTTCATTTTGTTCGGCACTTAAACGGTCGCCACTATGACTCATACCTACCGTGGCATAATAACGGCTGGTAAAACGTGTGCGGCCATCGGGATTTTGCAAAGGGTCAATAAAAACAATGGTGTTTTTTAAGATTTTTTTATTGGTAGCTTCTTCAGGGGCTGCTAATAAATGATACGCCGTCATCATCGCCGCATCGGTGCTGCTAATTTCGTTACCATGTACACCATATTGCAACCATACAGAGGAGGGTAAATTATCAATCAGTGCTTCTGCCGCTTTTTTGTTGGTGAGCCTAGGATCGGCAAGCTGTTGCATTTTTTTTGAGTGCATTGCCAAGTTAGCAATATTTTCAGCTGAACCTATTGCAGCATAAATGAGTTTTCGACCTTCCCATGTACGGCCGTACTCAAAAAGTTTAATTCTGTCTGGAGCAGCGTTTTCTAGTGTTTCAAAGTATCTCAACATATCACTATGATTAGTAATACGTTCACCGACGTTATAACCAAGTATTTGCTGATGGGTAGGAATATCATGGTTATATTGTGTATTAGGCCACATATCATAGGCATCGCTAGCATGTGAAATTTGCGAATTTAACATTATGATGAAAGCCGCAAAAATTATTAACGATTGTTTTATTTTCATATTATCTCTCTTGTAGAGGGGATTTTTATTGTGAATATCATTTTAATCATTAAAAATGATCCGTTAATTAATCTACTCGTATAATATCTTTAGTTAAAGATTATTGTAGTAATTTATTGTTTTAATAAGACAAACTCAGTAAAACAGATCTTGTTTTTCGTTTTGATTATTTGGCACAATGTTGCAGTAACAGTGCTTTTTTTAATCGTTAAACGTAATGGGTATTCACTAGATACTGCATTTTTAGTGATACGATTTAAAGGTATCACGGGAGTTAACTCTGTTAAAAAAGGGAATTGATTTCTTAATCTTATCCATGAAACTTTTAATGTTGCTATTGACGGATATTCACCAAGGTTAAGTACCTTGATACGGTTGGCATCGGACGATGTTGACTGCACAACTTCAATATTTCGGTTTAAAATAATATCTTCGCCTCTCACTATAGTGCCATCACCTTTAATTTTTATGTAATGTTCTGACACCAGTGAAAGGTTTTTATTGGTTAAGTAAGACGCCTTTATGCCTAATTGATAACTACCCGGCTTAATCGAACTAAATAGATAAAAACCATCAAACTCTGACTCTGTTTCTAAAATTACATTGCCTGAAGTATCGACTAATTCAAGTGGTACGTAACGGCCATCAATGGTTTTATTTTTAGACTCTATATAAACGTTACCATCAATTTCACCAGCAGTAACAATAGGGATATCAATTTGTTCTATTAACCCTGGACGAGGCGTAAAGGAAAAACCTTCATTGGTTGGTATCCAAAAGGGATCTTCTAAACTATCAATATCTAATTCAATATCGGTAATTCTATTTCTGGGTAAGCCGGTTAAAAAAGCGATGCCGCTGGTTTCAGATATGGCATGTCGTCTAACATTTACGCCACTGACTCTTGCCCCTTCTATTAAAGGTTCCCCTTCGTTATAAAGTCCATCTAAATTGATATCTTCAAATATTCTAGCGGAAATTCCACCCGTACTGGCAATTCTGTTTCTACTCATTTGTATTGAATGAGTTAATGGGTCTTGTCCAAGGCTGAAACGCACATTGAGTGAAGCGAGAAAGTTATCATCATCATCATACGAAAAATAAGAGCCGATACTGGCTTTGTCTGTGTCCCAAGTTAAACCTAAAGTAGCGCGAGTAACTGAATTGCTATGACTTAAGCTAACTTCACTGACTAATCCGGCCTCTATAGGCCATAATAAGCTGGCTGAAACATTGGTGAGTTTGTAGTCAGGTTCAAGTGAATAGTCTGCCCTTGCTCTGAGTCGGTACTTAGTGAAGTTTTGAGTGATTTGTAAGTTACCATTTAATATTTCCAAATCGCTTTGGTTAGGCTGCTGTAAATTTAGGTACGATAATAAATTTGAAATGGATAATTTTGGTGAATGTATACCTAGAAATAGATTGATATTGGTCGTTTTTGAATCGTTGTAACTTAAGGACTCTGCAGCATTGAATGAATAATTAAGTCTCGCGCGGTTGGCGATAAGCAAGGGCCCTGAAAATTTAACGCTATTAACATATTTAGGTAATAAATTTTCATCAGAGTCAATTTTAAAATCTTCGCTATAGCTTAAATAGCGATAATCTGCGGCTTGGTTACCAAACTTTGTGGTCGCATTTAACTCTATAGCATTTCCGACATCTAAATCTTGGATGTAACCTAAATTAAATTTAGAGTCTAAGGCAAAAATGTTAATAGACAGTGGGATCAGCTGATGTTTACTGCCGTCAGCAAATTCGAAACGGGTATATCCTGCTTGTAGTGATAATGTCGAATTAATACCTTTTTCGATTTCAGCAGAAATTCGATAGGTATCAGTTTTAGGTAACTGACGTTCTTGTTTAAATACTTTTTCTGATTGTTTAGTTACTGAAAAGTCGAAAACAAAATCATTATCTAATACGGTATTAGTATTGACCGGAATACTTTCAAGGCGTTCTTGTACTTGACCTTGCGGACCATAAAAGATCATTTTAAAGTTATTGTCGCCAAAAAACAGATTGAGATCTTTAAATTCATAACGTCCGTCATTACCAACGGTAATGGTTTCGATTAATACATTATTATGATAAAGCTCAATATCCCAATCAGGGAAAATTTCACCGTCAAAATAAGCCGTATTAAAATTTCGATTTACGCCTATAGGGCGATTGCTCGCTCGAAAACCTGCTTCTTGGCTATTGTTCCTTAAAAACGGCAAATTGACAGCATTAACATCACCAATACTAATTTTTGATAAATTAAGTGGGCCAAGTAAATTATTATCAAGAGATTCACGCTCTAAGGATAAACTAGAATTTTTCAGTAGATCATCTTGATCGCCGTTTAGGTAGTATTTCGCCGTCATATAAGCTAAATCACCCATGCCTAACATTGAATAATTTGACCGAATTTTATCTTGATTGATATTACTGGAAACTTGCATATCGACAAAAGGCACATCAATCGCTTTATAAGGCGTTTCACGTTTAGGTAATTTAGGTTCTATTTTTCCATAAGTACTAATTTTTCCTAAGCGTGCATGTCGAAATAATTTTTTTTGTAAAGGCAGAGGTTCATTAGGTAATAAGGTTAAGGTTAGATCATTAAAATTAAAGGCATAGTTAAAACCCAGCCATTTAAAAAGATCCGTAGAATGTACATAAATATCATCGACGTCTAATTTAACGTTATTTTGGGCAATATTATAGGACGTATTGTTAACGAGAATATGACCTTGGTTATTGATGTTTTTTGGTAGTGCAAAGTCAAATGTTTGCTGTTCGTTAATAAACCAGCCATTGGCTTGTGCATTTTCAATATCAACATCAATGGGGAAATCAAGTACAGCAAAGATACTATCTAATCCGATCAGGGCACCATTACCTTGTTTAATGGCAAAAATGGCATCAAGTACCAAATCATCTATTTTTATTACTAATAATAGTTCCTCGCCATCAGGAATAGAGGCAAAGTTTTCATTTAAACTACCTGCTGTAATATTGGGTTGTTGACTTTTTTTATCGTCGGCAATAGACGGTATTTCTGTTATGACATCGTTAAATAACCGTCCTTTAACCATAAACTTGTGGCCTAGGGTCGATAAGTATTGCTGTGCCAAAATTCGACGGGCAAATTTTTGTTTATCAAAGGCACTTTTAGCCGCTTTTTGTCTTTGTAATAGTTTATTTTTACCTTGTATATTTGCTCGAAAACTTGGGTCTTTATAGCGGTGGCTTAAATAGATCAGATATTGATAAGCTAAAGATTCCAAATCATTATTGGATAAACTTCTTATTGCGTTATTTTCTCCTGATGATTGCGCTTGCAATTTTTTGGCTTGGAATTTATGGCTCATTGCTACGGTGTTATATGCAACATCGTTATTATTACTCGTTATAGGCTCTAGCTTATTAGGCAGCGGAGCATTAATTTTTTCGGGAATTTTTAAAGAATGGGCACTGCGCGGTGTAAAAACAGGAATAACTTCAACAGATGCAGTTGATACGGTACTTTGTTGTGATTGTCTGAATTTATGGCCTTGAGTTTTTTGCCCTTTTTTTCCTGTTTCAGCTGCATTTATTTGAGTACTAAAACTAGTTAATAGAGTAAAAAACAAAACCGAGATACAAGGAATGACCTTGATAGGTAAATTATCAATGATTTTCGTTAATGATAGTTTATTCATCTTTATTGGCTATTCCTCGATAAATATCAACACTTTATTGAGTAACTAAATCTGTTGCCATTGGATGATAATCACTGCCTTTAATAATAAGTGACTGATCAATAAAAGTAAGTCCGTCATATTCTTTACTGCCTTTATAAACAATCCGCAGAGTACCTGATTTTACTGAATGTTCAGGTAATCCTATGGTGACTTTTCTCTCGTCAACTTCAGTGTATATAGCGATATTATTTAAAATGCCGATTTGCTTTTCGGTTGAACTTGCGGTGTCTTGCCAATAAACAGAGAGGTTACCAAAAGAGCTATGTAAGCCATTGCGGTTAATCGTAATATTGGCGCCAAGGAGAGTGCTACCATTAACTTGCTTAGTGATTAGTTCGACGTTTTTTAATGTTGCGGTACTATGCAAATTGCCTTCTCTAACGATTATCGGAATCGAAAAGGCTAAATTGACATAGAGTTTAATGCCTGGTTGAACGTTATATCCCGCTGCTTGGTCGCGTTTATTCGCTTTAGCTTCAAAGACAAGATGGGAGCGATACTCGCCATCCTGTATACCTTTAGGGCGTCTCACTGCAATTCTAATATGTTGGCGTTCGCCAGGTTTTAAAGTGACTTGACGTGGACTATAACGCAACATGCTATCTGCTCTGGGGAAATCTCTCATTTCTTCTTCAGAGGTGAAATGCTGATATCTACCATCAGGTAATTGCTTTTGCTGACGCCAAAATATTTTATAAGTTTTAGTTTCTGTACTTGTATTGACCAAAGAAACTTTTGCGGAACGCTCTCTTTGATCAAACTCAATACGTGTTGGTGTGATCAATAAATTAGCTTGTGCTGTGAATGTATTCACCGGCATTAAGAAAATGAGTAGGATAAACTTTCTCATTGTGATCGGAATATTAAGATGCCCTAATACAGTAGTATTAAATAATAGTTTCATTTCTGCCTTCTAATTACTTGGGGATTATTACCGAATTAAACATACCTGCTTACTTAAAATAAGCAGATAATACGCCAGTTTGTTAAGTGTTTTCAATATTATCGTAATATGTATTATCTTAGTTGAGGAGAAACGTATTAATAACTAACCGATATGGTCATTGGCGCTATATACATCGAATCTTTATAGAAGCCAATCCCCGAGGTTGTTAATCTTGCACCGATGTTTATCGTTGCTTCGCCGAGTAGATTTGTTGTCACGATTGGCGCAAAGCTATGATGGTTGTCTATGGTAAATTGACTGCTACTAGGATCAGTAGCACCCGCCAGCATAGTTGTGGTCGAAGGTACTAAAATATTTATATTGATTAAAGTATTAGCAGTAAAACCTGATAACAAAAACTCAGCAGGATTACCTTGCGTAATTATGATAAAGGCGGGATCAGCGATTATACTGCCATCAAATGAAATACTCATTTGATGGGAGCTAGCATTATCTCTTAGTGCTATAGTGCCAAAGCTTAGTGCGGTTTGTTGTGTGATAGCCTCAGCAAAAATAGAGCTTGGGAAGATGCTACCTAAAAAAATGCTAAAGATAATAAATTTCATTTGATTGGCTCTTGTTGAACGATTATCGTTAGCAAACTATAACTCTTCCTCTGTTAGTCTAGCTTTTAATCCTAGCCCTTAAAAATCTTCATTTTACGAGGATTCTAATTTTTAACTTAAACTTTTAATAGTTTACAGTCATAGTATAAGTGCCAGTAAAAGTTACATTTGAATATGGGATGGCACCGGCACCAATGGCAAGGGTGGTATCTGTTGATAAGGTAGCCCCCATATTAAATACCATATTACCTGTACCATCAGTATCGAAAGTAAAGGCAGTTCCAGAAGTGGTTACAAAAGAAGTAGGGGCGGTAATTTTAAAGTCTTTTGTATCGGTTAGTGATGGGTCAGTTAAATCAAAAGCATTAGGTAGAGTAATATTAAGGGCGGTATTTGGTGCTGCGCCGGAAATGGTAAAGGTTGCTTCTGTCGATGCGACTATCGGTGTTAATTTAGCCAGTGTACCATTAGTAATTACATCGGCAGTTGCTGGATTAGGACTAACAACTAATGTAGCGTTATCATTGGTAACACTGGAATTGTTTTCAGCAATTGCAACCACAGTACCAAAACTCAATGGCGTTGTTTCTACCAACGTAAATGAGTTTTGCACAACTACACTCGCCGAACTTGCTACTGTTTCTGCGAACACAGCCTCACTCGATAATACCATTGTAATTAAAGACGAAAGCGCTAAACGACGAGAAATATTATTTTTCATGAGCATAAATTTTCCTTACATGGGATATGGTTGCCGTTATTACGGCAGATTAATACGTGCAGCCAAGTTCGTTATTTATTGAAGATGCATATTAATTTTTAGCAAAGGTTGTACTTTGGTCTTAATCTATATCGGTTCTTTATAAATAAACTTTAGCCATGTTCTGCTTTTTTAGCAAAAATATTAGGATAGCTTTTGAAGAAGGGCGTTTCTAATTAAAAAACGGCAAGTAATTACCGTTGATTATTGAATAATAGTCATTAGTAACGAATATTATCCGATTAAAATGTCTCACCCGATAATGACGTAGCAATACAAATTTGCTGCTGTGCAATCAATAATTCACAAACTTCTTTTGCGTCATTTTTTGTGGCATAACTACCAACTTTTAGGCGGAACAAGGTTTGGTTATTAGCTATTTGTACGGTTTCACTACGTGGCGTTTTAGCTAACATGATTTGTGGGAATGTATTTTTAACTTTGTTCCAAATGCGTTTTACATAAATCATGTTGCTAAACGACCCCAATTGAATTGCAAATTGACCTTCTGCGGAACTTACTGTCGACGAATTTTGTTTAATATCAGCTGCTGTTGCTATTTTTTTATTTATGGTCGGGTCTTTCACCATAGAATTTACAAGAGTAGCTGTTGGCATGACCACTTTTTGTGGCATGGGGTTAATCGTTTCTTGATCTGCATAAGTGTTCTTAGAGCTATTCGTTAATTGCTCTTTTTCAGTATCATCAGCCAATTCATTAAGATCGTTAATAAGAGACTTTAGCTCTTTTTTCATCTTCACTAACTCATAAATTTCAGGCTTTAATTTTTGCCATTCTCGTAAGTGTGCATTGAAAGTTTGTTCGCTTGGGTCTTCACCTTGCGCCAACATGAATTCTTGGTCACTCATTGAAGAACAGCCAATTAAAAATAACACTGATAATAAACTACTCAGACTAATAACTTTGCGCATAAAATGTTGCCTATTAAAAAATATTTAAGACCTTTGGCTAGTATGACAACTGCATACGGATAATGAAAGTGTTCAACTAGTTCTTTGTTCTACTTAAATTTTACTGATGTTTAGTCTTGTCAGCCAGTGTTAAACATTGAACATTAAACAATAAAATCCAGTGAGCAGTGAAATGAAGAGAGTCAGTCATAACGCTGACTCTGTTTTTAATGAAAATATTGTTGAGCTAAAACTAGATTATCTTGCCTTTTTTGGCTGTATCGGTGATATAGCGGTCAATAAAACGCTCAAGAATATCCAAAGGTACAGCGCCGTTTTTTAACACCACATCGTGAAAGTCTTTTAAAGTAAACTTATCACCTAACGCATCTTTGGCTTTTTGACGAAGGGCTAATATCTTCATCATGCCCACTTTGTATGAGGTTGCTTGACCGGGCATGACAATGTAACGTTCAATTTCTGAAACTACATCGGTTAAAGCCATGCCCGTATTTGCTTTCATATAATCGATAGCTTGTTGGCGTGTCCAACGTTTTTGGTGAATACCGGTATCAACCACTAAACGCACACCTCTAAATAATTCGGCTTGTAAACGGCCAATATTATCAAAGGGATCATCTTGAAAACCTAATTCCCAAGCTAACCTTTCGGAATATAAAGCCCAACCCTCTGTATAAGCGGTAAAAGGTGACATTTTACGAAAGAACGGCATGCCTTCTAGTTCCATACCTACGGCAATTTGAAAGTGATGACCCGGAATAGCCTCGTGATAAGCCAACGTACGCATACTGTATTTAGGTGTCGCTTTTATGTCGTATAAATTGGCAAAAAAGCGTCCCGGACGACTGCCATCAATCGCCGGTTGCTGATAATAAGCTCCGGGTGATGTTTTTTCTTTAAATTTAGGTATTCTCACTACTTCCATTTTTGCTTTAGGACGAATACGAAAGGCATCATCTAAATTGGCATTTATATCATCAATAATTTTTTGATAATCAGCCAATATTTGTGCACGGCCTGCATAACTGTCTTCATAGTAGAATTTTCGGCATCTCCAATAGAGTTTACTTGGTGTTGTGCTTCCATAAAACTAGGATAACCATTTTGTACACCAAATAATTGATTAACCGGGTAGTTATGGTGACGAAATTCTTTTGCAACCGATAGAAAATCGAGTAAATACATGGCGATTTCTTTAGATGTTCTTTGGCCTTCATAAAGGGCTTTTTAGCATACCATTCATGCGAGGTAAATATACTTGCTAAAACCACTAGGCTTAAAAACAACCAGCCAATTTTTTAATATTTTCATCAACTTTCTTTCTTATTATTTTTTTAAATACGAAGGAAGGATTAACATTGAATTATATAAAGAGTTGATATTTTTCACGAACTTGATCAATTAGCCGATATCTTGAACTTTTTATACGTTCGTGAGGTGCAAATAATGCACTGCTTTTATCTAACAAATTAACAACCTCGTTAAGTTTTTGTAATTGCTCAGTGCTGAGTGGGTCAAGGCTAATTAGTCGATTAATTTCAAGAATAGCCAATTCTTTATTGGCTATATCTTCAGGTAAACCTGATCGGGTACATAAACCATAAGTGCCGTTAAGAAAATGCTGCCATTCTGATTTTATGTGATCATTAAGTTTATTGTTGAGTTTGTCATCTTCGCAGCTCAAACCTTGCGTTTTAAGTTGGTTAAGTTGCTTTTGGTAACGCTTTAAAAATATCGAAAAAGCATTTTCAGGCGACGAGTTTTTTATTATTTTAAGCCATTCAACATAGCCTTTAGCATAATACTGAGTGTGTTTTTGAGCATCATAGCCGCCAAAGAATGAATGGCATGTGACTGATTGATTTAATTGATAAGAACACGTAGGCATAAGCTGTTGTGTTTGCAAATTGAGTAATTCTTCTGCTGAAGTATTACTCAATTTAAGTAAGGTGTATTCAGTGTGAAAATGTGCGTTTAAGTAGTTGATTAATTGCATCGTGTATTCTGTTCCTTTATTGGCTAATGTCGTCTGGTGTTTGTGCTCTGTCTATCATTGTATAATCCCTATTTACATTGGCTACTCGCAAACGATAATGCCCAAATATTTTACTCTTCCCCTTTTCTTGGGCATCACGGTGACATGTTTGCAAACGCCATTTTTTAACTGATGCTTCGTCCTGCCAAAATGACAGTGATAATAACTTGTTAATGTCCGTTAAGCTTTGAAAGCGTTCTATAGAGATAAAACCATCCATTTTAAGTAAGGTTTTTTTGAGTTCTGCCGCAATATGAAAATACTCATCTTGATATTCAGCTTTAGGTATTACTTCAAAAATGACTGCTATCATGTCACTTCCCTCGGCGCTTGTTTATAAGTACTGCCTATAACTTTTAAAAATGAACGTTTTTCTTCAATAATGAACTGTTTTTGTTGCGCAAGGATAAAATTATTTTTACCTGCTTCATCTATTTTTAATCGTGTTCGATAGGCTTCATATTCTTGTAAACTATTAAAGCTAATCAAGCCATAAGCTATATCATTACTGCCTTCATGTGGGAGGAAGTAACCTAATAAATCACCACCACAGCGAGGTATTATTTCCCCCCATTTTTGTGCATATTGTTCAAACTCCGCTAATTTATAAGGATTTATTTTGTATTGTATAAAACAGGTAATGGTCATTTTAATAGTCTCTTTAATAATCTTCAGGCAGTCTATCAGCCCTATAAACCTTTGCTTCGATGACCATCGAACTATGAAGAGCCTTTTCATTGCAACCTGATATATCTCGTATGGTAAATATTAATGCTAATCTTATTGGCGCAGCCACCTGTGCTAGGATGTTAACGAAAGTTAAATAGAGGAGAATATTTTCATTGCAACCTGATATATCTCGTATGGTAAATATTAATGCTAATCTTATTGGCGCAGCCACCTGTGCTAGGATGTTAACGAAAGTTAAATAGAGGGGAATATTTTCATTGCAACCTGATATATCT
>JBLHNB010000058.1:0-35607 GCA_047621305.1 Alteromonadaceae bacterium
GCTATAGTCCAAATAGATTAAGCTATAAAGACGTATTTTATTTAACTCGAAAAATTTCGTTTAGAGAGTCATTATTGCTTGTAATTAGCATGGGTGGCATAGTTAATGTTTCCATTTAGCGCCAGAGCATAAAGCGGCAGCTGTTAATTTTATTGGCTAAATAGGCTGGTTATTCCAGTTATATAAGGAATTAAATCTGTATTTTCTTTATATATATGTAATTTTTATTATGTAATTCCCTATATATGTGTATTTTATTGGTGTATATTCCCTGTATATGAAGAATTCTAGGCATTATCATGAATATAAAATCATTAGTGGTTAAACAATATCGAGATATTATTAATGCTGCTACTCAAAAAATTACAGGTATTAAAGTGCCACCAGAAGGGTGGTTAAGAACGAATAGAAAAGCCTTTCAAATGCCTGCAAAATTAATAATGGAAAAAGCAGGTATTAAAACCAGTGAGCTTTATCGTATTGAAAAAGCTGAACTCGATGGAACATTAACGATTAACAAACTGAAAGAAACCGCTAACGCGATGAACTGTGATTTTTACTATGCCGTTGTACCTAGGGGAGATATCAGTTCTATTATTGAAGATAAAGCACGACGTCATGCAGTTAAAATACTTAACAGTGCGCGTGTACAAATGGAGCTTGAAGATCAAGCCACATCTATGGAGCAAGTAGAATTACAAGTTGATAAAGTGTCGGAGCAACTGATCAAAGAGATGCCTGATTGGTTCTGGGGTGAAACTAATGATCACTAATGAAAATGTAGATGGTGCAACGCCGTTAGACCCTGATGAATTAGCAGGTTTAAAATTTAAACATATTACAACCCGAAGCCAACTTGACGAACTAGAGCAAGCAAACATTGTTGCAGGTTTACTTTGGTTAAAGAAAAACATTGCAAGAGATGATGTACTAACTATTCATTTCGCTATGGACTTACATAAAGCATTATTTAAAAAAGTATGGACTTGGGCGGGAACATTCAGACTAACAGAAAAGAATATTGGTATTGACCCTTCCCATGTTCCAGTCGCTTTAAGAAACTTACTCGATGACTTATCAGCTTGGATAGAGTTTAACAGTTATCCTCCCGTTGAATCTGTACTAAGGTTTCACCATCAACTAGTTAAAATTCATCCATTTCCAAATGGTAATGGCAGATTTTCCCGCATATATGCCGACATTATCGCTGAAAAATACTTTGCGATTAAACCTATCCAATGGGGAGGTCGACATTTAGATGAAATGACGCAAACCCGTAAAGATTATATTAATAGTTTAAGAGCGGCTGATGCGGGTGATTTATCGTTATTGCTTGGGTTATATGGAGATGAACAATAGCTCAGAAGTATTTACTTATTCTTCTCTGTTCAAGTCCTGAACTCTGACTTGAACAGGGGACTAAAACTAATTGCGTTCTATTGCATTAGCTCTCTAGTTTTTACCGTGGAATTTTTGAAGATAGCCTAACGTTAACAAAGTGGTCAGGCTGTGTGAAAACTATTTTGAACTTGCGTAATTGGATAATATCTACGAAAAATATTCTGTAGAGTAAATTCGGTAATACATTTGATATCAAACCACCTGTTAATTTACGTAGCGTCGCATAATAATTTTACACTGGGAGTTTTCACACAGCCTGTGGTATTTGCTGACGCCTTTAAAGTGCGTAGAGCGGAAGTTCGCTCCTAGTTGTTCGTTAGGTCAACTGATCGATAAATAGCTGACATTAATGTTTAAATTACCAGCTACAAATTTATCATGCTAGAATAATTTCATTAATTTAAATCAGAGTATTAGGTGCGTTATGGCAAAGCAATTTATGCTAATGGAGCCAAAAAATGAAAACTTTAATGAGTTAATAGGTGGCTCGAATAAGTACATTGTTCCTCGTTTTCAAAGAGATTACGCTTGGGATATTGAGCAATGGGAAGACCTATGGTCAGATATCAATACACTTGAAAGTGAAGGCTCTCATTATATGGGGTATATTGTTCTCCAACAAAAAGAACAGTACCAATATGAAGTTATTGACGGACAGCAACGTCTTGTCACGCTTTCATTAATTATATTAGCGGCAATGAAATCAATTAAAGAAATGATTTCAAAAGGTGAAAATGAAGAAGAAAACAAAGAGAGGCTAACGGAAATAACTAAACGATTCGTTGGTAGTAAAAACTTTGTATCTTTGGAAGTTATTAGTAAATTAGAGCTAAATAGGAATAATAATAAGTTCTATCAAAGAGTTTGCTCTGATCTATCAACACCTAATTCACGTGGTATCACATCTACTAATAAATTAATCCGTAAATGCTTCGAGTTTTTTTGTAAAAAAGATTTTGGAAATACAGGATCTGAGGTTGCTCAATTCATAGAAGATTTTTCGTCATGTATGATCTTCACAAAAATCATTGTTCAAGATGACTTAAATGCTTACAAAGTTTTTGAAACGTTAAATGCTCGAGGTGTGCAGCTTTCGACTCCTGATTTGTTGAAAAACTATATATTCTCTATCGTAACTAAAAGTGAAAGGATTGGCGAAAGCGAATTAAATGATCTTGATGAACGTTGGGCTGAATTAATAGAGCAATTAGGTGAAAGTAATGTTTCTGATTTTATTCGATACCATCATAACTCACGCTATAAAATGGTTACTAAAAAGGAACTATTTTCTTCACTACGAAAGATAGCTAGCGATCCTACTGTAGCCTATGAATATCTCAAGTCATTAATAGAGTTTGCACCTGTTTATGCTTCATTGATTAACCCAAATGATTCTTGGTGGTCTGAGCAAAATATAATATATAGAGAAGCCATAAATTGCCTTGTCGGAATAAGGTTATTTAATATAAAGCAACCTTTGACAATATTATTAATTGCCTTTGATAAGTTCTCTCCAGAAGAGTTTGTTAAAACGGTTAAGTATTTATATGTATTATCGATTAGATATAACGTAATTTGTCATTTATCACCTAGTGAACAAGAGAATATTTATAATCAAATAGCAATAAAGGTCTCTAACGATGAGTTTAAGAGAGCTAGTCATATTAAAAATAGCGAAGAGTATAAAAAGCTTTACCCTGATGATAACTCATTCTATAACGCATTCGAATATCACCGAATGCCTAGCAGACAGACAGCTAAAAAAATTCGTTTTCTCTTATCTGAATTAGAAGGACAGTTAGGGAATAGATGTGATTTTAATAAAACTAGTCTGGAGCATATCTGTCCATACAACCCTGATGAAGCTTGGGTAAAATATTTTGGGGAAGGCGTGAATGATATAAAAGATCGTTTAGGAAACATGATTTTGTTGGATAAAGATGATTTAAAACGTTCTGATTTTTCTGAGAAAAAAGTGGCATATAAGCAATCTTCTTATGGCTTGTCAGAGAAAATAACCAATTACAATTCATGGAATTTAGAGCAGTTAAATGAACACCAGAAATGGTTATCTGATCTGGCAGTAGCAACTTGGAAAGTTGACTAGCAATGTTCCATCACTTATGTCTGTTTATGTTTCAATAGCAGTCATTATTTTGATTGATTTTAGCCAGTAGAGATATTCCGCTATGTGGTATTGGCTGTCATAATATATAAAAGAGTTAAACCATCGGTATGACTCTTTTATATATCGCAAACCACTTACACATATTACAACGCGCAGTTATCGCAGTTTTCGCAACTTCATACTACAGTTTTCGCATTTCGCATCAGCTTTATTTTTAAATGGTCCTTTAAATACGTGCATTACATAGCAATGCAATGTTCGAAATTTTAAAAACTCAATTCAGCTTTATTTTAAAATCTTTCTTAAAAACAGTGTGCTACAGCGAAGGTGCTGATTTTTAGGTGCATAAAAATATTAATTCAAGGAGATCTTTATTTTTAAACTTTCCTTTAAATTCGTGTACTACAGAGCTGTTTTTGTTTCGAAAATTTTCAAAGCGTTTTAAATAGTTTTCAAATAGCACTTGAACCGTTTTTAAATTATTTGTCAATATGTGTACAGCGTTGAGCAACAAAGTAATTGCATCAACAGCTAATTTACTTAAACAGGCAGATGATTAAGAACGTTGTGAAACGTGTATTAACGGAAATTGAAACAGTACAATATATTGGAATGAGTCGTTATATAGCTAGACAATAACTAACAGCTTATTAGATTTACCTTACCTAAATAATTTCCATAATTATTAAATATCATTAATACAAATTCAAAAATAATAAAGGTAATATTAAGCTACACATTTGCTAAAAAATAAAATGGTGAGGTTTAAATGTTAGTGGATAATTACACAGAAAGGTTTGTTATAAATGGTGGCCCCTCCCTGACTTGAACAGGGGACCTGCCGATTATGAGTCGGATGCTCTAACCAACTGAGCTAAGGGGCCATTATTTACTACTAGCTATGTCCTAACCAATGAACTAAAGAAAGTTAAGAGGTTATTTTATAACTTGCTTTGCTATAACTCGGTATTTTGAACAACACCTTAACAAAGCGGGGGCAGTATAAGCATTTTTTATTTTGTTGTCACCACTATAATCTTAAAAACTATTAAAAACAGAACCGTTAGCTCATTTCTTAAACAAAAAAGGGAAAGTTAGTACTTTCCCTTTCATATATTGGCTTTAATTACGGAATTAACAGCGTTTTGTTGTTAGTGTGATCTTTGTATATCTCTGTAAAATACCAAAGAATAGCATTAGCATAAGGTAGAAATTGATACTACCACCGCCGCCACTTCCGCCCGATGGTGTTGGTGTAATCGTGATGACTTCAACGGCAACAACGGTAATCGTTAATGACACTGTGGTTTTCGCGCCTTTAATATCTGTTACAGTTGCACTAAATACTAAGGTTCCAGCATTTGCTGGCGCTACAAAAGAAGTATTCGCCTGGGTTTTTGAAAGGAGTGAAACAACGGTACCTGATGATTGGCTCCATTCATAAGTGAGCGGGTCGTTTTCTTTGTCAGTAGCGGTTGCCGTTAACATAACGGTTTGCCCAGTATTCACTTCAATATTTTCCCCAAGACTAACTTGTGGCGCGGTATTGGAATCATCGTCTATTATTGATATTACAATAACTTTATTTGCGCCTAATAAATTCTCAGTAGTTGATTCCAGTACTAACTCTAAGGTTTCTGTATTTTCTTCGGTATCATCATCGATTATTGTTAGTGATATTGTCTTATTTTCATTATTTTCATCTTGCCATGTTAATGTTCCTGACGATGCCTCTATATCACTGCCAATTTCTGCATTAATTGCACGTAGAGAATAATTAATCGAAACTTCTCCAGCACTACTGCCATTACGTGATACATCAATCGTTAACGTTGCTTGATTTTCAGGCACAGAGACATCAGCTAAAGTAAAGCCGATTTTACCTTGATCTACTTGGCCATCAATATTTACAGTAATGTATGAAGGGGATTTTAGTGTTGCGCCATTGCGAGGATCAAATAAACGAACAAAGAAGCTTTCTTTATACTCTTGATTATTAATTTGCTCTTTAATGGGGATTGATAGGGTCTTTTTACTATTGTCGTTACCAGACCAAGTTAAAGTACCTGTTACCGGAGTGTAATCTTCTTGTTGTATTGCGCTCCCAGGAATTAACTCATATGACACTGAAACGGTAGTAGCATCATTTGCTGGCGTATTACGATAAACATCCAACTGAAGGCTAGTTCCTTGTGCTGTAAAAATTTCCGATTGGTTAAATGAAAAGTTACCTTGAGTTGAGTCTAGAGTATTATCTTTCAATATGTACAAGCCGCCAGAAATATCACTGATCAAAATATTACCAGACGGTAAAAAGGGGTAGACACCCCATGCACCATCATAATTTGCTCTGTTAGATGTTGTATATGTATCAAAATTTCCTATATCAATAGGGTTAGCTGGATCGCTAATATCTAAAATAGTAAGACCATTCATATAAGTAGACATATAATAACGATTACCTCTAACAAAGCCATTATGGTCAACTGCACTCGTTTTACCTGTCCAAGTACCTACACGTAGAGGATTTTTTAAGTCTTCAATAGAAAAAATACGAATAGTCGTATTTATATTTGATTTCCCCTCGTCAAACTCATCATGAGCAAAGAAGAATTGATTGTCTTCTGTTGCCCAACCAGAATGGACATATTGATTGGCTTGAGAAATATCAGTATAGGTAACCTCACTAAGTAACTTGGCCTTATTGGCATCAGAAATATTCCACAACTTTATGACATCTACTTCAGATGAATTAGATCGACCTTGAAAATCAATAAACACGGTACAATTTCCTTCAGCTTGTCCGCAGTCAGTCGTTTTACGATCGTCTTTAATTGTTATCGAAGTACCATCGTGAGTATAACCGTCACCTGCTGAGTTTATTGAGGTTAAAGTAATGGTATTTGGGTTAGCAAGTGAATAACTATGAAAAGCGCCTCCTGACTTGTTAGCACCTATCAGTTGTAAACTAGGGGTCATGTCTGCTTGCGCTATATTGAGCGTGTGGTCCACATTAGAAATATAAACATTATGGGCATTACTCACTGAAAAGTTGTTCTCTGCTAATGAAATAGACTGGGGTAAGTTATTTAAATCAATCACAGTGACATGCTGATTTCTTTTGTCTACTGTTGCGTATGCATATGCGCGCCATAAATTAAGCGTATGATCAAAATATTGATAAACTTTTACATCACGCCATGTACTATCAACACCAGGTATAGTGCCAACTTCCACCGGGTTCTCAGGGTCAGTAATATCAACAACTGAAATTCCGTTATTTAAGCCAATAATAGCGAACTCATTACCTGTGTTTAAGTCAACATGTCCCCAAATATCATTTGCATCAGTTGGTAAAGATGAAAATTTATTTAATGGCATATGTGCGAGTAAATCAACATTTGTACATTCAAAAGAATGTGCTAAATTATTAACGCATTTCTCAGCTTCATGGGCATTACGCATTTCATTAAAGCTTGCCAATTTACCTGCCAGTCTTTTACTTTCTAAAGAATGTTTACCGTCTATGGCAACTGAAAAACCCATTTTTTCTATTTCTTCGCGCATATTGACGGGTACACCGACAAGGGTCACTACATTGGACTGAGGACTTTGGCTTTGAAAGTGGTCGAATCGGTTGTAGCCTCCTTTAATAGGCACTAAACCACTTTTAAAGTAAAATAAACTATCTTCATTTTCAATATTGTATGTACCCGAGGCAACAAGCACTTTATCGCCTTTACTCGCTTGCGAAAAAGCATAAGAAATAGACTGACAAGGACGCAAAGCATTATCGCATTTACCTATGTCTTGTCCTTGTGGGGAAACAAAGCGGGCTTTGTCATGTTCTGAATGTGCAATAGCATTAATGCTAGTTACTGCAAATAATAAAGTGATACTTAGCGTTAATAACTTATACATGTTGATTGTCCTAAAAAATAGCGTACTAAATCCATAATATTATTTATACGATAAGCTTTTGTATCACGTCTGTAAATGTTATCTTTTTGTTAATTACATTTTAAATTCAATGAATTACTTAATAGTTATGAAGGTTATGAAAACGAAATTCTTAGTGTCTCTCATCATGTCGCTAATTAGCAGCCAGTTTATGGGGTGTTCAGAGCAAAATAAACAAACAGAGGTCTTACAATTTTCACCAAGCTTTGGTGGTGTAACACTTAATTGTAAGCGTTTTTTTAACCTTGATAATAAGAAATGGCGCTATCAACAATTACAAATGTATATCAGTGATATTGAACTAAAAAGTGAAGACGGTAGTTGGCAGTCATGGCCAATGACCGTGTCGAATTTCCAACATAGTAATATTGCCTTGATCGGAGAAAACTGTCGAGATAACCAAGACAGTACTCATTGGCAAATTGAACTTAAAAGCATACAAAAATTCAATGAGAAAACCCATATAAGATTTACGCTCGGTATTCCTTTTGAATTAAATCATCTTAATCCTTTGTCGCAACCTAGCCCTTTAAATGACTCTTCGATGTTTTGGGTATGGCAAACAGGGCATAAATTTTTACGTTTAGAACTTGCCAGTGCTGACGATAACTGGTTATTTCATTTAGGCTCTACCGGTTGTAGTGCACCCAGTGTAATGCGCGCGCCTAAGCAGCCTTGTGCTCAGCCGAATCAAGTCGTGGTTGAATTACCTTTCCCAAAACAAAAACCGCGACAGAGTGCTCAACAAACAAAAACGATTCAATTTGATCTCAGCGCATTATTACAAGATACCAAGGTGACTATGAAAACCAGCTGTCAGTCAGCCATTGATGATGAAAATTGTATTAAGCCGTTAAGTCATATTGGCGTTACTAACCAACAAAAGGTGTTTAGTATTGATGGTAAATAATCACGTATTGAAAAAACTTGTTTACCTATTCATCGCAAGTTTACTTATCGCTTGTAGCGAAGCACCACAGTCGAAATCACAAGTTGTGTCATACCAATGGTCAATAGCTGAAGGTTTCCCGAAACCGCAGGTACCTAGCAATAATCCGATGAGTCATGAAAAAGTGGCTTTAGGGCGAGCCCTCTTTTATGACGTTAATTTGTCTTTTAATAAACAACAATCTTGCGCAAGTTGTCATCTACAAAGCTATGCTTTTGCTGAACCATTAGCGGTATCTATTGGCTCTACCGGGCAAGCCCATCGTCGTAATGCGCCAGCTTTGGTCAATATTGCTTATAATAAAACGCTAACCTGGGCGCACGACGGTTTAACCACATTAGAGCGACAAATATTATTGCCAATGTTTGGTGAACAGCCAATAGAATTAGGTATAACAGGTCATGATGATGAGGTGCTAGCGCGTTTTAATAATAAGTACCAGGCGCTTTTTGAACAAGCTTTTCCTGAACAAAGCGTCAGTTTTGATTTAATTGTTAAAGCGCTATCAAGCTTTGTACGCAGCCTTATTTCTTTAAATTCTCCTTTTGATCATTATGCCTATCAAGGAGATGATAATGCTATTTCAGCCTCAGCACTGCGCGGTATGAACTTGTTTTTTTCAGAAAAACTCGAATGTCATCATTGTCATGGTGGCTTTAATTTTACGCAATCAACCAGTCATGAACAGCAACTTATCGATCGTCGGCCGTTTCACAACACGGGTCTTTATAATATCGATTCTTTAAATAAATTAAATGTAAAAACGTCAGGTTCAAAAGGTCAAAATTTCAAGGAGACAGACTCGACAGGAGATGAATCAGGTTACCCAGTTAATGATATCGGCCTAGCAGAAATATCCAAAAAGGCTGAAGATAACGGTCGTTTTCGTGCTCCTACCTTAAGAAATATCGCCGTGTCAGCACCTTTTATGCATGACGGTAGTATCGATACTTTAAGCGCAGTATTAGATTTTTATGCGGCAGGTGGTAGAAATATTACCACAGGAACGCAGCAAGGTGATGGCCGTAAAAATAAATATAAAAGTGCTTTTATTAAAGGCTTTGCAATGAGTCTACAAGATAAAGAAGACTTATTAGCTTTTTTAGATACCCTTACTGATGAACAATTTTTAACAAATAAAAAAATGGGAAAACCACAATAGCGTTGTTTAATTATGGGGCAATACGAGTGCAGCGATGCTCGACAAAGGTACTGTTTTATCGAGCACCTAACTATGTCAATCGTGGGTTAAACACCAGTAACTAAAGGTATTGTCTTCTTTACTGTCGCCACTTAAATAAGACCCACTGAAAAATTCATAGGGCATATAACAATAACCTTTATCACCAAATTCTTCTCCCCAAGAGTTTCGTATAATAAACGCTTGTTTTTCATCATCATAACCCACAGCTAATAGGGCGTGACCTCCTAGTCTTAACTCATCATCATTTGGCATAGTCATAAGGCCAGTATTGGGGGTTAAATAAAAGCTTTTTGGTACCATTATGCCAAAGATAAACGGCATACCTTTAGCTAGCGCAAATTTTACTTCGTCTAAGCCATTTTCAATGCTTAATTTACAATAGCGATTAATGATATGTTTCTTGGCTTGGGTAATCGCTGCATGTGATGGTGTTTCAGTAATTGCCGCATGAATTTCAACTTCATGGTCGGTCAATACTTTTTGCAAAGCAGCTGATATCTGCTCTGCTGTTCCAGTACGAACCACTTCTTTAATACTTTTAGGTAAGGCAGACTCAGGATAAGGCCAAGATTTTTCAGAGCAGATACCATTTTTAAATAATGACTTAATGCCATTTTTAATAAAAACAGGTGCATTAAGGTCAACTTTATCTTCGCTGACACGTTCATTGTAATAAATAAACATTTGCGACGCGTCAATATTACTGGCGTTTTCGTCAATAAATGGCTGACTATCTTTAATTAAATACAGTTCTGCAGCGACTGATATTGCACATGCAGAGCATGAATTTAACAAACCTTGATTAATTATTTCTGAAGTTAATTTTTCCCTTAAATCTACTTGCTTGGGAAGTTGTTGTTTAATTTTTTGTTGTGCTTTTTCATTTTTTTCATGAGGGCTTATATCAATACTTTTATCAGTAGTAAAGTGAACTGATTTATGACCATGTATATCGCAAAAATGATGATCCCGGTGATCATCTGTATCAGGTTGTAGTGTTCTTTTATGTAAGGCTTCCATGTCACTTCTCCTATTTTAAAATTTATTATAAAGTAAATTTAAATGGTTAAATTGTCTAGGTTTAATGTTGTGGCTTGATCAAGGAATGATAATGATCAGCGAACTTGTGATGAATTTTTGTTGAAATAAACTTTGGCCTACATGGGAATATTCAACTAATATTGATTGTAAAATGATCTTTTGTGGGGCGATACGAACCTAGCGAGGCTCGACAGCAGAATGTTAAACAAAAAAAAACCAAAAAAACAAACAATGGATAAAAACCTTTTCATTTCATTGCGGGTCAGTTAACGTCAATTTATATGGAATGCGCAGGAGAAAACGTCAACTTATGACTACTGATATTTGTTTAGTTAACATGCCTTACTCTTCAATTACTCGACCGTCACTTGCTCTGGGTTTAATTGAGCGTTATATCAAGGAATATGGCCATCGTGTTGATGTTACCTACGGTAATGTTGAATTTGCTAAGACCTTAGGCTTAAAGGTTTACGACGCTATTGATAATTCATTTTTTGAGCATTTATTTGGCGAATGGACCTATTCTCAATCGGCATTTCCTCACATGACCTTAGACGATGACGGATTTTTTGCGCTTTTTACTGATCTGACTGACGACATCAAACAACAACTGTTTATCGCTAGAGACAAAGCCGAAATTTATCTTGACCAACTTGCGCAACGTCTACTAGCAAAATCACCAAAAATAATCGCTTGTACGTCAACCTTTCAACAAAACTGTGCGTCGCTGGCGCTATTAAGAAAAATAAAAGCCCTTAACCCTGATATTATTACCATTATGGGCGGTGCTAATTGTGAGGGCATAATGGGACAAACCCTAAGTGAGTCATTCTCTTGGGTTGATTATGTTTTCTCGGGAGAATGTGATGATGTTATTGGCGAGTTCATTGATAAATTAATACGTGGTAAGCCAATAAATGTACAGCATTTACCGCATGGATTTATTGCCCAGAAAAAAGATGATTTAATGATCATTGATGTCGGTGCTGATAAAAAGCCACCGCGCGGTTATCTTGAAGATATGAGCCAAGTAGCTGCGCCAATTTTTGATAGTTACTTTGACACTATTCATCAGCTAAATTTGAACGAAAGTATTGAACCCGGGTTATTAGCCGAAACCTCACGGGGGTGTTGGTGGGGCGCTAAAAAACATTGCACCTTTTGTGGACTTAATGGCGTTAGCATGACCCATAGAGCAAAAACGGCGGAAGCGGTTATTGCTGAATTTGAGCAGTTATCGACAAAATATAAAATAAATAAGTTTGAAATTGTAGATAACATTTTACCGATGGAATACATGAAAACCGTATTGCCAACCTTGAGTGAAAAGGCCCAATACAATATTTTTTATGAAACTAAAGCCAATCTTAAAAAAGACCATGTTGAACAATTGGCAAATGCGGGTATTAAATGGATTCAACCGGGGTTTGAAAGCCTGCATGACGACTTTTTAAAACTGGTCGCTAAAGGCGCTACCGCTATTCAAAATATTTCAGCACTTAAATGGTGCCGAAATTTTGGTGTTCGTGTTTCGTGGAATCTACTTTGTGGCGCTCCTAACGAAAAGGAAGACTGGTATTATCAAATGGCGGAAATTATTCCATTGGTAGCCCATTTACAACCCCCTTTTCATGAACTTATTAAAATTCGCTTTCCGCGATTTAGCCCTTACTTTAAAACTCCTGATAAATATGGTTTAACCTTAGAGCCATTAAAAACTTATCAATATATTTATCCTTTAACAGGGCAGGCGCTATTTAACATTGCCTATTTTTTTGATCATCATAGCGTAGAGCAAACCGACGTTTTTAGTTTAAATGCAGCGGCCAGCTATCAAGTTGAAGGGCATAGGGTCTTGCAAGAGCAAATAACACGGTGGATGGACTTATGGGTGAATGTTTCTATCCCATTACTTTATATGAGCGACCAAGGTGAACAAATTGTCATTATTGATACCCGCAAAGTAGCAACTAATTTTACGCATACCTTATCAGGTGTTTCTGCTATTATTTATCGCTTATGTGCGGAACCAGTATCACCCAGTCGCTTAAAGTCAAAGCTAACCGAAATGAGCCAACAGCTTGAACAAAGCGACTTAGATGGTATATTAGCGGGATTAGTTAACAACAAACTTCTATTATCACTGAGTAATTGTTACCTAGCATTAGCGCTGGTGGGCAAAACACCGCCATTACCAGAAGAAAAAGATTATCCTGCAGGTTATTTGAAACTCGATTGATAGGTTTTATAAATACTGTTGTTGAATGATTGTATGTAGGTCGACACGAGCGTAGCGAGGCTCGACAAAGGAACTCTCAATTTTATCAATAATATGTGCCCGTAATGGATTGGCAACAATATATCGAGCAATGTTAATTAATTCCTCATCTTTTCTGATACCTCTATCAAAATATGCTTTTTGCCAAATACTGCCACTTTTTTGCAATGCACGATTAATCAATAAGGCTGACTTTGATTTCAGTGTTCGAATAACATCTGCAAGATTAGCCTGATTATTTAACTGCAACAAACCATGAAAATGATCAGGCATCAAAATCCAAGTTAACCACTGGCAATCATTCTTCGTTTCGTTGTCATCAATCAACTGACAGAATATCTTTGCTAAATCAAAATCGACAAATTAAGGTTGTCTATCCTGCACAACAAAGGTTATAAAATAAACTGCATGTTCTTTATTAAAACGGCCTTTTCGTAAGTCATTCCATGACATGTTTAATCCTTGAATGTTTATCGTATTTTAAATATTAGTATATTTTTGTATAAATGATTTTTTTGTCGAGGCACAGGTTATTAGTTCCAGACATAACTTAAGTACCTACATCCATGTAGGCAAGCCACGACCTACAAGGGTAGGTTTGATGAATATTGGTGGTTGATATCTTGTAGGTCGACACGAGCGTAGCGAGGCTCGACAAATACAGGATAAGTTTCTGAGTACGTTTGATGAATTCTTGTCGAAGTGAACTTCGGCCTACAAAATAAAACAAAAAACAAAAAACAAAAAATAAAAAATCGACGCATATCACTATGAGTCGATTTTATTTAGGCTGAGGCGCATTTCAAAGAATAACAAGGTTAAGCGTTTTTTTGCTTATCATCCTTTTGCTCATTTTGCACAGGTGCAACTTTACAAACATCTTCCATTACTAACGCAACATAACGGAACGTTTGAAAAGCGCTCATTTCCACCATTTTGTATTGCTCTTCAGTAAGCGGCAATGCATTTAAGGTATCTATGATATCTTGACTATGATGTGCGTCAATTATCGCATGTTCCATAATGGTACTGAAACCTTCTGCAGGTAGGCCAGATTTTTTAATTAGGCCTTCAACATATTCTACCGTCGGATGATATACTTCCAAACATGCTAAATACCCCATAAAAGCCACTGGGTGATAATGCTGCAACCAATAGTATTGTGAACCAACCAATGCAGCAACATTCGGTGGTGGTATACGTGCATACATTTGCTCATTGGGTATACCTAATAATGCCAAATCATTCGCATACCATTGGTCATGGTCTGTTTCTTCGGCAATATGACGGGTCATATACTTTATCAAAGGAGCACTGATTGGATCATCAGGCATGCCTTTAGCCACTTTTACTACTTCTTGCATCAGCGGCACGGTAGCGCGAGCGACCATTTGGTTAATCCAAATATGTTCAATACACACTTCAGGATGAACGGCTAGTCCATTAAAAATAGACGCAACATGTTGACTACGTAAATTCATATAACCTAGGTTATTGGTCAATCGCTCGAAGTGAGTTAATTTACCGCTAATTGTTCGCATTAAAGATTAACACCTACACCTGAACCGGAAGTTTTCTTCATATTTTTATCTATCGACTTTAAATGTTCAATTTCTTCTTTGGACAAGCTGTTTACTGCTTTGCTATGTTCTTCGCTTAAGTCTGCTTTGTTGATAACACCTGCGTCGTGTAAGTGGTCGGTATTTTTTTTATTATCAGTCATGTTATTTCCTTATTATTTTTTGTGTATTATTGTTTTCTAAATTGATTCTTTATTTAAATAAATGTCACTTATACAGCCATTAAATAAAATCACCTTATTTGTTATAGCGTTATGCTTTACTTTTTGCAACATTTAATGACAATAGAGTCATATACTAAAAACCGAAGAGTGTTTCATGCGGCTACCTTTATTTTTTTCCTTAATTTTTGTTGTTTTTCTCATCACTTCGGGGACTTCTGTGGCTGGTGATACTAATTTAAAGTTTAAGCATTTCTCCACTGTTCAAGGTTTATCACAAGCAACAGTTCAAAGCTCTTTTCAAGATAGTACTGGTTATTTATGGATTGCAACTGTTGATGGGGTAAATCATTATGATGGTTATCAATTTAAAATTTATCGTCATGATCCTGATAACAAAAAATCAATTTCTAATAGCAATGTATTGTCAATATTTGAAGACAGTGATGGTATTTTATGGTTTGGAACTAATGGGGGAGGCTTAAATCGTTTTGATAAAAATAGTGATACATTTAGCCATTTCTTATTTGAGCAAGATAACTCCAAGTCAACAAGCAGTAATGTTGTTAAAGCTATAGACCAAGATAGTGATGGTAATTTATGGTTAGCGACGAGTAATGGTTTAAATAAATTAGTCGCGGGCGCAACCAAGGAAGGAAATAAAATATTTAAACAAACCAAAATTATACATTTTGAACACAATAAGGATAATAAAAATAGCTTAAAAGACAATAATATTAATACCCTATTATTCGATTCTCAAGGGCGCTTATGGGTAACATCTGCAAGTGGCGGTTTAAGTTATTATGACCAAAGAAATAATAACTTTATTCATATCCAATTGACCGAAATTAATACTCCGATTACTGCACTTATTGAAGGCAATAATAACAGTTTATGGTTAGGAACCGAACAAGGGTTATATCAATACGATATCAAAAAAAACACCATAAAGATAAGTAACACAAAAATTGCACAACTTAAAAGTCAGCATATTACTTCTTTGTTTATTAATGACAATGAGTTATGGATAGGTACAAAACAGGGAGGGTATAAATACCAAACTTTGGATAAATCGTTATCACACTTTCAACATCAACCGACAGATATTTATAGCTTAAGTGGCAATGAGATAACAACATTTATTGCTGACAACAATGGCGGTATTTGGTTAGGCACCTTTGCAAATGGGCTTAACCGGTATGACAGTACCCATAAACAGTTTAATCACGTAAAAACCGATAATAATCAAGAAGGTCTCAGCAGCGATTTTGTCATAAGTTTTTTAGAACGGAATAATAAACTCTTTATTGGTACTTATGATAAAGGTTTAAATATTTACGATAAAGTCACTAAAAGTTATAAAACCTTTAAATATGACGATCAGAATAAAGTCGGTTTATCCGGCGATGCTATCTCCTCAATTATTACCGATGAAAATGGTTCTATATGGCTGGGTACTGTGGGTGGAGGCCTTAATCGTTATGATGAAAAAAATGGGGCTTTTGAAAACCTTAGAAATGATGAACATAATCTTAAAAGCTTAAGCCATAATAATATTTTGACTATGATCAATGGAGAGAATAACTCTTTATGGATAGGAACTTGGGGGGGGGGAGTAAATCACTTTGACCTTAATACACAAATATCTACTCGCTATAAATATGATGAAAATACTTTAAACAGCTTATCGGGAAATAATATTTGGGCATTACATCAGGGGAGTGACGGGATGTTATGGATCGGCACAGAAACAGGCGGTTTAAATAAGTTTGATCCTAAAACTGGGCGGTTTACTCGTTACCTATATAATAAAAATAATAAAAATAGTCTTAGTAATAATTATATATTTTCAATATATCAAGATAATCAAGGCATTATTTGGTTAGGAACTGCAGGTGGATTTAATAAGTTTGATCCAAAAACTGAAGACTTTATCCGTTACACTAAAAAAGACGGTCTCGTTAATGACAATGTTTATGGCATTTTACCGGATAAAAAAGGAAATTTTTGGTTAAGTACGATTAATGGACTATCCAAATTTATCCCTTCAACTGAGCAATTTAAAAACTATGATGTGAACGATGGTTTGCAAGCCAATGAATTTAGCGCTTTAAGCTACTACAAAAGTAAATCAGGTGAATTATTCTTCGGCGGTGTAAATGGATTTAACCACTTTTATCCTGAAAATATTAAAGACGATACTACACCTCCTCCTATAGTTTTAACCGAGTTCCTGCTACTTAATCAGCCGGTAGCCATTGCTAACAGACAGGCGAATAAAACTGTCGTTAAAGCTGGCAATGATGAAGCGCCTTTTTTATTGCCACAAGCTATTAACGAACTTAAGCATCTGATCCTAACCCATAACGAAAAATTGATAGCGTTTGAGTTTGCAGCGTTACATTTTGCCGAACCGATGAATAATCAATACGCCTATATGTTAGAGGGCTTTGATGATGACTGGATTACAACTGATGCTAAAAACCGTCGTGCAACGTATACACATATCCCCGCTGGAGACTATACTTTTAGAGTAAAAGCCAGTAATGGCGATGGTTATTGGAATGAGCAAGGTAAATCATTAAAACTTACTGTATTACCAGCACCGTGGTTATCGTGGTGGGCTTTTAGTTTGTATGGCTTAGCGATATTATTAATATTAGGTAGTTTTGTATATCGACAAAATTATAATCGTTTAAAAGAACGCGCCATTAATATTCGTTTAACCCGTGTTGATCGTCTTAAAGATGAGTTTTTAGCTAATACTTCTCATGAATTACGTACGCCCTTAAACGGTATTATCGGTTTAGCCGAATCGTTAATTGACGGTGTCGCCGGACAGCTGCCAGCGGATGCTAATAAAAACCTCGCGATGGTTGTTGCTAGTGGTAAACGTTTATCAAATTTAGTTAACGATGTTTTAGATTTTTCAAAACTTAAAAACCATAATTTAACGTTAAATACCCAATCCCTTGACTTATACAGCATAGTAGATGTGGTTTTAGCCTTGTCGGTACCGTTAGTGGGCGATAAAAACTTAGCCTTAATTAATGATATCGCGAAAGATTTTGTCGCGGTCGAGGCTGATGAAGACCGTATTCAACAAATTTTACATAATCTTATTGGTAACGCGATTAAATTTACTGAACACGGTAGCGTTACTGTAACGGCAATTCAGCAAAACAACTGGGTGAAAATTAGCATTACTGATACAGGACTAGGTATTGATGTGCATAAGTTTGACGATATTTTTAAATCTTTTGAACAACTTGAAGGTAATGAAAATCGCAGTTATGGCGGCACGGGTTTGGGATTAGCGATCAGTAAACAATTAGTTGAACTGCACGGCGGTGTGATCAAGGTAGAGTCTGTTATTGGCGCCGGTAGTACGTTTAGTATTACTTTACCTATGTCCCAAAATAATACGGACATACTGTTCAGCAAAAACAGCATCTCATCTTGGCTGGAAAAAGATCAAGGTTTGTCTCTTGAACAAGCAAGTGATGATCAGAAGGATACAACCCAAATTTTAACAGAACATAATGGGACGAGTGTTCATAGTAACGCTGAGGAAAGTCGTTTTCGCATTTTAATTGTTGATGACGACGCCATTAATCGCCAAGTATTGTTTAATCATTTATCAGTTAAAAATTACCAGCTTGAACAAGCCAGTGGCGGTGAAGAAGCGATCCATATTATTCTCGAAAATGGTCCATTTGATTTAATCTTACTTGATGTGATGATGCCTAAAATATCAGGATATGAGGTATGTAAGCGCATACGAACCTTGTATTCTATCAGTGAACTGCCGATTATTTTCTTAACAGCTAAAAATCAAGAAGCGGATTTAGTGCAGAGCTTTTTAGTGGGAGCTAACGATTATTTAAGTAAACCAATTGCTAAACACGAATTATTATCACGGGTGAAAACCCATCTCAATTTAATTGATATTACCCGTGATTTAGAAAATAAAGTGATCAGGCGTACTACTGAGTTAAAAAAAGCCACAGATAAAGCTGAACAAGCCACCAACGCTAAGTCTGAGTTTTTGGCGAAAATGAGTCATGAAATACGCACGCCAATGAATGCGGTTATTGGTTTAAGTCGACTGTCGTTGAAAACACAGCTTGATGAAATACAAAAAGATTATGTTGAAAAAATATTAGACTCAGGTGAATCATTATTGAACTTAATCAACGATATTCTTGATTTTTCTAAAATTGAAGCAGGTAAACTTACCATTGAAAGTACCCCCTTTACCCTTGAGAAATTGTTGCGACGTTCGGTTAATTTAAGTGCCATTAGTGCTCATGCCAAAGGTTTAGAGTTAGTGACCGATGTTGATAATCAACTACCGCAAATGCTGGTAGGTGACCCGTTAAGACTACAACAAATTATTGTCAATCTTGTTAATAATGCCGTTAAATTTACGGAAAAAGGTGCTGTTTGTATTAAGGCAACGCTAAATAAAGAAACGGTTGATGATGTTACCGTGCAGTTTTCAGTTATAGACACTGGTATTGGGATGACGATTGCACAGCAAGGTAAAATGTTTCAGTCCTTTTCACAAGCCGATGATTCAGTAACGCGCAAATATGGCGGTACTGGCTTAGGTTTAGCGATATCTAAAGAGTTATGTGAACTAATGCACGGAAAAATTTGGCTGGAGAGTGCACTTGGCGAGGGTTCAATATTTAGCTTTTCGGTGACGTTAGGTAAAGCAATACATAGTATCGAAGTACTACCAATTGATAAAACCCGTGTTGCCCTATTAAGAGTGCTAGTGGTTGATGACATTGCTTTAGCGAGAAATGTTATTTTGTCATTATTAAGTGAAATCGGCATTACAGCAGATCAAACGGATAGCGGTGTGCAGGCCGTCGCTATGGTTCGACAGGCCATTACGGAGCAACGTCCTTACGATATGGTTCTAATGGATTGGCGGATGCCTGAGCTGGACGGTATTGAAGCGTCACGACTAATATACAATGAACATCAAGACAATACCCCGCATATATTAATGGTATCAGCTTACGATAAGGATCAAGCTAAGTCACTGTTAGCGGGCTCAATGGTGCAGCAATTTATTGAAAAACCAGTGAATCAATCAATGCTGGTTGATGCGATTACCAGCATGATGGCGCAAGTGGGATCGCATCGGGTTATATCCTCATATGATGAAAAAGAACAAGGTAGTGAAATCCCGAACTTAGCAAAATACACGGTGTTATTGGTTGAAGATAATGCCATTAACCGTCAAGTAGCTGTGGGTTTTTTACAAGATACCCAAGTGCAAATTGATATCGCTAACAATGGTTTAATTGCGATAGAAAAATGTAAGAAAATAGCCTACGACGCAGTTTTAATGGATATTCAAATGCCTGAAATGGATGGATTAACGGCAACCAAAATTATTAGAAATGATTTGGGAATGACCAAATTACCGATCATTGCGATGACAGCCCATGCAATGGAGTTGGATATACAACGTAGTAAAGAAGCGGGCATGAACGCCCATATTACGAAACCGATTGATCCAGATATTTTGTACGATACGTTAAAGCTTTTTTTGTTAGCTACTGATAATATTATCGAAGGTGTTGATGGGGCGGAAGAACTGACAATAGATAACATAGCAGCAACAAATAATAGTGAAATTAGCGATGCTGTATTTTCTCAGTTACAATTGCTGGCGACAATTAATGCTAAAAAAGCGTTGAAGCAAGTGGGTGGCAGAGTTGATTTATATTTAAGTTTGATTAAAGATTTTAAACAAGAACAACAAACATTACCTCAACAAATTAAAGACTTGTTTGTAGAGCAAAATTGGCAAACATTGTATCGAGTTATTCACTCGTTAAAATCAAATGCGGCTTATATTGGTGCTTATCAATTATCAGAATTGAGTGCCGTCTTTGAAAAGTCATTAGGGGCGAAGGAGCAAGATCAACAACTTTTGGAAAGTGTATTAGCACAGTTAACACACTTAATGACTGATTTATCGAGTGTAGTTATTGATTTGCCAACAACGACAGAAGTTATTGATTTTTCAGTGCTACTATTACAGCAAGGCTTATTACAGGTAATACCTTTATTAAAAGCGTATGACTTTGCAGTCGAAGACGTTATTCTTGCTTTACAAAATATGTGCAAAGGCAGGGCTTATGAAAGACGTATTGATGACATTGCCGAGCACATTAATGATATTGAATATGAACAAGCCAGTAGCGCGGTGACGACGTTATTAAGTGAGCTTGAAGAGATAATCGATGAAAGTTAATCAAAAAATACTCATTATTGATGATGAAAAATCGAACCTTAAAATTTTGAGTGAAACGTTTAAGGGAGAAGTTGAAGTTATTTTGGCTAAAGACGGTTTACAAGGTATTAATAGAGCCAGAGCATGTCAGCCTGATTTGATTTTACTTGATGTTGTTATGCCTGACATGGACGGTTTTCAAGTGATTACTTTACTTAAAAATGATAACCGTACCAGTAAAATACCAGTGATTTTTGTAACCGGTGAGTTAGAGGTACAAAAAGAAGAATATGGTTTAGAGCTGGGCGCCTGTGACTATATTCAAAAACCTTTTCATGTTGCAGTGTTAAAAGCTCGCGTACGTTTACATTTGCGTATGGCCAGACAAACAGCACTATTAGAACAATTAGCGAATATTGACCCTTTGACGTCTATTGCTAATAGACGTTTATACGAAGAAGTTTTTAATACGGAGTGGCGCACAGCCATACGCAATGAAACTTCATTTTCATTGGCTATTATTGATATAGATAATTTTAAAGAATATAACGATTATTATGGGCATGCCTCTGGAGATCTTGTTTTAGAACAAGTTGCTCGGACGATTTCTGCGAGTTTAATGCGACCAAGAGACTTTGTTGCACGTTTTGGTGGCGAAGAGTTTGTAGTTTTATTACCAGATACTACCATTGAAGGTGCGATGGAATTAATGCAAGTATGCCGCAAAGCAGTGGCCGATTTACAGATACCTCATGAATACGCGACACATTTTGATTATTTATCGGTAAGTATTGGTGGTAATAGTTACTTTCCTAATAAAGATAGTTGTCAAAAAAACGTATTTACAATAGCTGATAAGATGCTTTACAAAGCAAAGCAGAGCGGTAAAAATTGTGTTGTTTGGCAACCGGTTGATTAATTGCTCGTTTAAAATTGTTAATATAAAGCTGATAATTTACAACTGATAAGTGCAGATAACCCAAATATGGATATGAACAATTCGAGTATTTTATTAGTTGATGATGAAAAGGCTAATCTTAAGGTTTTAAGTAGCCTGCTAAGAAATAATGTGAATATTCAGCTGGCCACTAGCGGGCAAGAGGCAATCAATAAAGCAGAAACCTTTTTACCTGATCTTATTTTACTTGATGTCGTTATGCCTGAAATGGATGGTTTTGAAACCATTAAAGCACTTAAAGCCAACCCATTAACTGAGCACATTCCGGTTATCTTTATTACGGGGCTTAATTCTGCAGATAAAGAAGAGTTGGGACTAACCTTAGGTGCTGTTGATTATATTTATAAACCATTTAATCAAGAAGTCGTAAAAGCAAGAGTAAGAACACAATTAAAGATAGTTCGACAACGCATTGAATTACAAGCCTTATCAGCCGAATTAAGTAAAGCTAGTCAAATTAAAAGCCGATTTTTAGCAAATATGAGCCACGAAATAAGAACACCGCTTACGGCTGTTATCGGTTATGCAGAGTCCATATTAGCTGGAGAAATTGCCGAAAAAGAGCAATTTAATGCGGTAGAAATTATAAATAACAGTGGTCAGCATTTGTTGTCGTTGATCAACGATATTCTTGATCTTTCAAAAATTGAAGCAGATAAGTTAATTATTGAACAACAACCCGTTGCCTTTTTTAAGCTAATGAAAGATGTCAGTTCGTTGATGGAGCATAAAGCAAAATCAAAAGGGCTCGACTTCTGCCTTGATTATCATTTTCCGTTACCTGCGATGATCGTGACCGACCCAACAAGACTTAAACAGATCATCATAAATTTAGTGGGTAATGCGATTAAATTTACGGAGTCAGGTTTTGTTAGAATTGCCATTAGTATTGATGGCGCACAACTTATTATTGCAGTAGAAGACTCAGGTATTGGCATTAGTCAACACAATATTGAAAACCTCTTTTGTGCTTTTGAACAGGTAGCTAAAAACACCACCAGCAAGTTTGGCGGCACTGGGCTGGGCTTAAATATATCTAAATATTTAACACAGGAATTAGCGGGCGATTTAACAGTGAACAGTGAAATTGATGAAGGTAGTTGTTTTATTGCTACTGTCGCATTGGTACCTGTTTGGCAATGCCAGTGGCTAAATTCAACAAGTGAAGTTGCTTTGTTAACCGAATTTAAACGCCATCAACAGATTTTAAATTATGCTTTAGTGGGACATGTTTTACTGGCTGAAGACAATAATGATATTAGGCAGTTAATAACCGTGCTACTTGAAAAAATCGGTTTAACCGTAAGTACCGTTAGTGATGGTCAACAACTGGTCAATAAAGCGCGAACAGAGAAATTTGATTTAATTATTTCAGATATCCATATGCCGAGAATGGGGGGTGTCGAAGCTTTACAACGATTAAAACGTTCCGGATGCTGTGTACCCTTTATTGCACTGACCGCTAATGTGATGAAAGAAGATATCGCCTCTTATTTATCAGCAGGTTTTGATGGATATCTTGCTAAACCGATTGAGCGAGATAAGTTTGTACAGGTAATTTCCAGATTATTGAAAGTCGATTTAGGTAAGAATGACTTATTAGACCAAAATCTGGAAGTACCACAAGGTGTATTAAATGAACTTCAACAACAATTTGTTGCGGGGTTACCGAAAAATGTTGATGAGTTAAAACTAGCTTATCAACGTCAAGACAGTGAACAACTACAGTTTTTTGTACACCGCTTAAATGGTGCCGCTGCAATATTTAAATTTGAACAAATTAGAAATGCGGCTTCCACTCTCGAAAATAGGCTGGTCAGAGGTAATATATTAGATGAAAAAGACCTAATAAATCAGTTGATTGAAAAATTATGCAATACAATATCAGATGCCATAATAATACACCTCTAGAATGTTGAGTTACTGGTTATATATTACCGACCTCACTCAATTTTCTTTGTCGTGGTGAACCACGACCTACCAGAGAACAAACCAAAGTAAACCAAATCCTAATACCATACGATAAATCACAAAAGGCATCATGCCTATTTTTTCTAGTAAGATGAGAAAATAATGAATACACGCATAAGCACTGACAAAGGCTAAAACACTACCTAAGCCAATTGCTTGCCAATCAACCGCTTCCGTTGATAAAGCCAGTTTTAGGGTTAGGTAACTACCTGCCATAGCAATAGCGGGTATCGACAATAAAAACGAAAATCGAGCGGCATTATCACGACTTAACCCTAACATTAAACCGATTGTCATGGTGATGCCTGAGCGAGAAGTGCCAGGGATCAGCGCAATAGCTTGTGCTAAGCCAATTAACATTGCACCTTTAAAGCCTAGTTTTTCAATATCGACATTTTGTTCGTTTGTTCTTCTACCGGCTTTAAAATCTGCAAAGCCAAGTAATACACCAAAAAGAAGCGTGGTTGCAGCAATAACCAGTGCACTACGTAAATGTTCTTCAATAAAGTCTTTGCCGAGCAGGCCAAACAGTCCTGCTGGAATTGTTGCAAAAATTATCCACCAAGCAAGTTTGCCATCAAAGTTATCGCGTTGTCCTTTGATACTGCCAACCCATGCTACTGCCATATTGCCGACTTCTTTACGAAAATAAAGTACGACGGCCAATAATGTTCCGACATGTACAGCTACGTCAAACGCTAAACCTTGATCTTTCCAACCCAAAATAGCAGAGGGTAAAATTAGATGTGCCGAACTGGAGATAGGTAGGAACTCGGTAAGTCCTTGCATAATCGCTAAAATGAATATTTCTACTGTGGTCATTTATTATTAATCCTGTAGTGGTTGCCAGTTAAGTGGCACTTTCCGTAATTGTTGACTGTTTTTATTATAAGCTTGCCAAAGTTGTTGGTATGTTAATTTTTTAATAGGGTGTTCAAGATTTGCAGCGATCTCAGCCAAAGGCCAAAGTACAAATGCATTTTTTGTTATTTCATCTCTGGGGATTTGTGCTGGGACGGATAAAACAAGATCGTCAAATAACAATAAGTCTAAGTCTAATGTACGCGGGCTAAACTTCTTAGCATTAAGTGTGCGGCCATTGGCGTATTCTATTTCACGTAATAACACGACCACTTGCGCAAGGGGCTTCTCGGTAACAATGCCAATAACCATATTGTAAAATGGCGCACCATCAAAACCAATGGCTTCACTTTCAAATAATGACGATAAGCTTAAGCTGCCAAATGCTATTGCTAAGGCAGAGAGTCCCTGCTGAACATAATGTTCTCGGTTAATATTACTACCAAGGGAAATATAAACCTGAGCCATTAAGCTTTTGAGCCTCGCTCTATTTCTACACCAACCGTTGCTGCGTTATGAACAGCGCCGGGTTTACCAACCGTTAATTTTAGCCAAGGTATTTTATAACTAGAGAGCAAGTGTTGTGCTAAACGTTCAGCTAATGTTTCAATTAAATCAACCGGATTTTTATTAGCAAATTTAGCTATTCCTTCAGATATTTCAGCATAATCAAGTGTTTTTGCCAGTTCATCATTTATTGCAGCATTGGCTGTATTCCAGCCCATCACGAGATCGATAACCAGTGTTTGCTTTATTTCTTTTTCCCACTGAAAGAAACCAATCGTAGTTTGAATACTCAAACCTTTAATAAATACTTTATCCATTGCTAATTAAATACACAAGCTTGTTAAAATAGGGGGGCAAGTTTACCTTTGCGGGTACATAAAAACTAGTCATACTCAACGAATTAACAGATTGACCAGTGTTTTTCTTGGATTACGTTTCACTTGAATATACAATAATTAAATTCAGTTGCGTTGTTTATACCCATTACACGTCAAGCTTCATCTTGTCGAGTGATGGGGATACATATATATTATACTCATTGAATTAATGAATTGATCAATTATAAATGAGGATAAATGTTCAAAAACATGGCGCTTGATTGAGCAATAGCTGGCTATTGGGACTGAAAGCAACGTAGGTATTGGATATTTAAACCACTTTAAAATGATTGATTACTTATTCCAATGGGTATTAGAGAAAGGTAGCCGAGCATTTCACTTATAATGATGACATTTTTAATCATAGTTTTAGCCTATCTGATCGGCTCAATATCTAGTGCTATTTTAATATGTAAATTATTAAAACAACCGGATCCCAGAACTGTTGGCTCTAAGAATCCTGGCGCAACGAATATTTTGCGTATGAGTAATGCGCCAACCGCTATCGCCGTGTTATTATTTGATATTATTAAAGGGACAACACCGGTATGGATTGCTTTTTTTCTTGGTATTGAACCGATTTTATTAGGGTTTATTGGCCTCGCTGCCTGCCTTGGTCATATGTACCCGATATTTTTTAATTTTAAAGGCGGGAAAGCGGTCGCTACTGCCTTTGGTGTGCTGTTACCGATAGGTTTAGGTTTAGGTGCTTTATTAGTGGCGACTTGGTTAATTGTCGCCAAAACAACCCGATACTCTAGTTTAGCCGCAATTATTACTGTTAGTTTAGCACCGGTTTATACGTGGTTAATTAAGCCTACTTATGTTTATCCGGTATTAATGCTTTCTGCTTTAATTATTTTTCGTCATAAAGATAATATTACTCGCCTATTAAAAGGTACCGAAAGCAAAATATCGGCAAAAATTTAACTGGCAACTATGACCTCATATTACCTAAAGAACCTGAACTCTAGATAATGAATGCTTGATGTGTTAATAAAAGCAATCATTTATATAGTTAAATAAAAATGACAACACGCTTGAAGTCATTATCTGCCCTCTCAATGTTTCATTTTATAGCATAAACATTTTAACGCTGGGAATGGGATAAAAGGGAATGTTGAGCAAGTGCTGCTTATCCATAGTTCAGGTTAAATAGCTTCAAGTGTATCTAAGGGCCAGCGAGGTGTAGCTTTAAAGGTTAAATCGGCATTTGTGCCCGCTTTTAAACGTTGTAAACCGGCATAAGCTATCATAGCACCATTATCGGTACAAAACTCAGGACGAGGATAATACACTTGGCCGCCAAGTTTTTCTGTGATCTTTGCAAGTTTGTCGCGTAATGCGATATTAGCACTTACACCACCGGCAACAACCAAACGTTTTAATTCGCATTGTTTAAGTGCACGACGACATTTTATTGCTAAGGTATCAATAACTGCGTCCTGAAAGGCATAAGCAATATCAGCATGGGTTTGTTCATCCATAGTACCGTTTTCTTTTTCTTTACGAATAGTGGTTGATGCGGCTGTTTTTAAACCACTGAAACTAAAGTCAAGTCCAGGTCGGTCAGTCATCGGTCGTGGCAGTTTAAAGCGTCCAGCAATACCTGACTCTGCCATTTTAGCTAGCGCAGGTCCACCCGGGTAATCTAACCCTAATAATTTAGCTGTTTTATCAAATGCTTCGCCAGCGGCATCATCAACAGATTCGCCTAATAGTTCATAATGACCAATGCCATCTACACGTACTAACATGGTATGACCACCTGAAACTAACAGCGCTACAAATGGAAAACTAGGTATGTCATCTTCAAGCATAGGCGCTAACAAATGTCCTTCCATATGATGCACAGGCACAGCGGGTAGATCCCAGCCATAGGCTAAACTTCGACCAATAGAACAACCCACTAATAATGCACCAACCAAACCAGGCCCGGCAGTATAGGCAACACCGTCTAAGTCCTGAGGTGTTAAGTTAGCTTCACGTAGTACTTCTTTTATTAAAGGGATTGTTTTGCGAATGTGATCGCGAGAGGCGAGCTCTGGCACTACACCGCCATAATCGGCATGCACAGCAATTTGACTATATAAACGGTGAGCAACAATGCCTTGTGGTAAATCACCTTCGCCATCATCATAAATAGCAATGCCTGTTTCATCACAAGATGTTTCAATACCCAAAATACGCATTTGTCGTTGTTCCTTTTAAATAACCTGATTCGTAACGTGGCGATTTTACCTAGCATTATTATATTTCTCCACCTCTAATACTAAGTTGATTAACTATCTGATCATTTTTAATGGTTAAAGTGGATAACAACACCGTTATAAAATGAATAAGTAGAATAACTACTGACTAAATTTTATATCTTGTATTTATCCATTTTTCTGATGAAAAAGTAGGCCACATACTTAATTAAATTGGTATTCTAAGCGTTTAGTCTATTATTACTTTACTTTACTAAGCAGTTCGCTTTAGAATACGTCACCCAATTTTGATAGAGTGGGTGAGGTCAAGGCAATCTTGCTAAGATTATTCACCGATTTATATAGATATAAGACTAAGGTTATAGACAAAAATGCCAGTAATTAAAGTAAGAGAAAACGAACCATTTGACGTTGCATTACGTCGTTTTAAACGTTCATGTGAAAAAGCAGGTATCCTTTCTGAAGTTCGCCGTCGCGAATGTTATGAAAAGCCAACTTGGGAACGTAAACGTAAGAAAGCTGCCGCAGTTAAACGCGCAGCTAAAAAAGTTTCTCGTGAGAACGCTCGTCGCGTTCGTATGTACTAAGAACATTTTAGTACTTGCTTAAGTCAACTGAGTCAACTGAATGAGTCTACTTAGTCAACTAAAAGAAGAAATGAAAAATGCTATGCGTGCCAAAGACAAGTTACGTCTTGGTGTTATTCGCATGGCATTATCAGCAATCAAACTCGCTGAAATCGACCACAAAACCGAACCAACAGACGATAACATTCTTGTGATTTTAACCAAAATGGTTAAACAACGTAAAGAGTCTATCAAAATGTTCACCGATGGTGGTCGAGATGAGTTAGCTGCTAAAGAAGCGGCTGAAGTAGAAGCACTTAACACGTTTTTACCTCAACCTCTGAGCAGTGAAGAAATTAGTGAAAAAATTAATAGCGCAATTACAGAAACCGGTGCAGCATCAATGGCTGATATGGGTAAGGTAATGGCGATATTAAAACCAGCAATGCAAGGTAAAGCTGATTTGGGCGCTGTAAGCGGTCAGGTAAGAGCGGCATTGAATAGCTAAGCACTCATATTATTTTTCAGAGGTTTAACTCTGTTGATTGTTGAATATAAAACCGCGATAGCTTAGGCTTTGCGGTTTTTTTATAGGTTAAATACAGCTCAACATCTTTCCGATATTATCTGATTTCAGCACTGCTATCTATCATCTCAATAGCAGATAACCTACAATGAGCGACGCGTTTTGAGCACAATTTTAAAAGAGTTTACATTTTAATGGCTGGTATGATCCCTAGACAATTTATTGATGATTTATTAGCAAGAGCTGATATTGTTGAATTAATTGACAGCCGAGTGCCATTAAAAAAAGCGGGAAAAAATTATCAGGCTTGCTGTCCTTTTCATACTGAAAAATCCCCTTCATTTAGTGTCAGCCAAGACAAGCAATTTTATCACTGCTTTGGTTGTGGCGAGCACGGTAATGCGATTTCATTTTTAATGGAGTTCGACCGCTTAGACTTTCCTGATGCTATTGAAGAGCTTGCGTCTCAATACAACATGAAAGTACCGCGTGAAGAAAATAAACAAACGCCGGCGCAGCAAAAGCATCAACAACAAGTCTACCAACAAAAACAAGACGATTATCAACTGATGGAACAAATTAGTCGTTTTTATCAACAGCAATTAAAAGTGGCGAGTGATAAAGATACGGCTATAGATTATCTCAAAGGACGTGGTCTAAGCGGAGAAATTGTTAAACAGTTTGGTATCGGTTATATCAGTGATGCCTGGGACGGTATGATGAGTGTTTTTGGTCACAGCTCTGCAGCGACTAAGCAATTGGTTGATTTAGGTATGGCCATACAAGGTGATAAAAATAAACCGTATGACCGTTTTCGTGGCCGAATTCAATTTCCCATTAGAGACAAACGTGGTCGCGTTATTGGTTTTGGCGGTCGTGTTTTAGGCGAGGGTACGCCAAAATATCTGAACTCTCCAGAAACCCGTATTTACCATAAAGGACAAGAACTTTATGGTCTTTATGAAGCAAAACAAGCAAATAAACAATTACAGCGTCTCGTTGTCGTTGAAGGTTATATGGATGTAGTTGCCCTTGCGCAACACGGTGTTAATTATGTGGTGGCCTCACTTGGCACTGCAACGACACCAGAGCAATTACAAACACTATTTCGCACCGTTAAAGAAATTATTTGTTGCTATGACGGCGACCGAGCGGGTCGTGATGCCGCATGGCGCGCTATGGATAATGCGCTGCCGTTAATACAAGATGGTTATTCTCTAAAATTCGTATTTTTACCTGATGGTGAAGACCCCGACTCCCTGATCCGCGAAAAAGGTAAACAAGCCTTTGAGACAATACTCGATGGTGCTACACCATTGACGGAATTTATCTTTGAACGATTAATGCAACAAACAGATACTCATTCTTTAGAGGGAAGGGCGGCGTTATTAGATTTATTTCAAACGTATTTAAGTAAAATGCCTGAAAGCGCGATTAAAGATGGTATGAAAACCAAATTAGCTAACCAATTTGGTGCGGGGAGTGCTCTGCAATTAGAAAAATTAAATAAAAACCTTGGTGATACAAGTCCTCGTAAACTTGCTAATAAAAAAACAAAAATAACCCCTGCTCGTTTAGCTATTGCATTATTGCTTGAGCATCCCCATATAGTAAATGCGCTACCTGATGCAACAATATTGCAAGAGTTAACTATGCCGGGTATTCCCCTGTTAAATGAACTTTTGCAAATATGTAAAAAAAATTCAGAAATTAATAGTGCACAACTTATTGAGTACTTTAGAGATACAGAAGCAGGCAAACAATTAGCGAAGCTTATGTGTTGGCAACATCACGTTGAAGTTGACGCGGCCGAAAACGTATTTTTAGATAGTATAGAAAAGATATTAGATAATTTTGTTGAACAACGAACAGAAGTATTACTGCAAAAAGCGCGTTCGGGACAAATGACTCCAAGCGAAAAACAAGAGTTACAAACCTTGTTAAATGCGTAATTTGTAGTAAGTGAATGCTTAGTTTGTCGTGAGTAAATAATTAACTGCTATAATTTAAATAATTGACAAAATGCAGGAACTTTATCACTGGTAATTTAGCAAGTAATTTGCTATGATTTCCGGCTTACTGTTTTCATTTTGATAGCCATAAATAGGTGGACACTCGTCAATGAATCAAGCCCCGCAATCTAGACTTAAAGAGTTAATAACTAAAGGTAAAGAGCAAGGTTATTTAACTTTTGCACAAGTTAACGATCATCTTCCACAAGAGATCATCGATTCAGATCAAGTTGAAGACATCGTACGTATGATCAACGACATGGGTATAAAGGTGTTTGAAAATGCACCTGATGCCGATACTTTGATGATGAACGAAGAAAATACCGATGAAGATGCTGCTGAAGCCGCAGCAGCTGCTCTGGCCACAGTGGAAAGCGAAATAGGCCGTACTACTGACCCTGTTCGCATGTACATGCGTGAAATGGGTACGGTAGAACTTCTCACACGTAAGGGCGAAATAGTTATCGCCAAACGTATTGAAGAAGGTATTAAGGAAGTTCAACGCTCTGTTTCTGAATATCCTCCAGCAATTAATTATCTTTTAGAACAATGGGATAACTTTGAAGCAGAAGAAGTTCGCCTAAGTGATATCATTGTTGGTTTCTTAGACCCTGATGCTGAAGAAGAAGAAATTCCAGCTGCAGCGACTCACATCGGTTCAGAATTGTCTAAAGAAGCATTAGCCGAAGAAGACAAAGATGATGATGACGATGAGGAAGAAGAGGATACGGGTCCAGATCCTGAATTAGCTAAAGAGAAATTCACCGCTTTACGTGAAGCTTACGAAAAAGCTAACCTTATTATTAAAGCTAAAGGTCGCGGTCATGCGGATGCTCAAGCGGGTATCGACGCGTTAGCTGAAGTATTTAAAGAATTTAGAATTGTACCTAAAGTATTTGATAAGCTTGTTAAAAACATGCGTAGTGTTATGGACCGTTTACGTGTTCAAGAACGCTTAATCATGAAGCATTGTGTTGTTGGTGCAGGTATGCCAAAAACAACCTTTATCAAAATATTCCCTGGTAATGAAACATCTAAAAATTGGTTCGACGAACAAAAAGCAGCAGGTCTTCCATATTCTGGAAAACTTACTGATATTGAACTCGATGTAGAACGCTGTATCTACAAGCTTAATATGCTTGAAGAAGAAACTTATTTGAATGTGCACGGTATTAAAGATATCAACCGCCGTATGTCAATTGGTGAAGCGAAAGCACGTCGCGCCAAAAAAGAAATGGTTGAAGCTAACTTACGTCTAGTTATTTCAATCGCTAAAAAATATACAAACCGTGGATTACAATTCTTGGATCTTATTCAAGAAGGTAACATTGGTTTGATGAAAGCGGTTGATAAATTTGAATATCGCCGTGGTTATAAGTTTTCTACTTATGCAACATGGTGGATACGTCAAGCAATCACGCGTTCAATTGCTGACCAAGCACGCACCATTCGTATTCCGGTGCACATGATTGAAACGATCAACAAGTTAAATCGTATTTCTCGTCAAATGTTACAAGAAATGGGGCGTGAGCCTACACCGGAAGAACTTGCTGAACGTATGGTAATGCCTGAAGATAAAATTCGTAAGGTATTAAAAATCGCGAAAGAACCTATCTCAATGGAAACCCCTATCGGTGATGATGAAGATTCTCACTTAGGTGACTTTATTGAAGATGGTAGCGGTGAATTACCAGTCGATTCTGCAACGTCTGAAAATCTTAAAAATGCTACCCATGAGGTACTTGCTGGTCTTACGGCTCGTGAAGCTAAAGTATTAAGAATGCGTTTTGGTATTGATATGAACACAGATCATACCTTAGAAGAAGTAGGTAAACAGTTTGATGTAACACGTGAACGTATTCGTCAAATTGAAGCTAAAGCGTTACGTAAGCTCCGCCATCCTTCTCGTTCTGAGCAACTTAAGAGTTTCTTAGACGGCGAATAAATCGAATAGGTTTACTCATATATCATAAGATCCAGCTACGGCTGGATTTTTTATGTTCGGGATGAATGGTATGTCACAATCACATGGCCGCTCCTAGGCATCCATGCCTTCGCGGCATTAATGCATCTATGCATCTATGCATGTCGATGTGAAAGAGTGACAATGTTCAGGATGAAAGGATATTCGTCTTGTCGAGCCTCGCTACGCTCGTGTCGACCTACAAATCTATTTAATCTGTATCTGTGTAGGTCGAAGTTCACTTCGACAAAGAATTTTTAATTCTATATAGGGTTTATCGATAGCACTTAACGTAAACGTCAAATAAAAGGTGAATAACCTTGGATCTTTGTTTAGTATGTACTCATATAGATATTACCTAATGATAGTGAGATAAGTGATGGATCTTTCGTTGACCGAAGAACAAGCCATGATCCAAGAAATGGCGCGAAAATTTGCGGAAACTGAATTGGCACCTGTTGCTGCTGAACTTGATGAAACTCAAGACCAAGAGATATTTTTAGCTAATCTAGCACAGCTTACCGAACTTGGTTTTATGGGGCTTAACATTAAAGCCGAATATGGCGGTGTTGAAGCCGGCTCTGTAGCGTTTAGTTTAGCTATAACTGAAATAGCAAAAGCATGTGCATCTACTGCGGTTACTACGTCGGTAACCAATATGGTTGCTGAAGTTATTCAAGCAATAGGCAGTGAAGAGCACAAACAAAACTATTTACCCAAATTGTGTAGTGGTGAATATAAAGCGGGGGCTTTCTGTTTAACAGAAGCAAGTGCAGGCTCTGATCCCGCAGGTATGAAAACAAGTGCAGTGAAAGATGGCGATGACTATATCTTAAATGGTAGCAAGCTTTATATTACTAGCGCTAGCTTTGCCGGTTTATTTGTTGTTTGGGCGGTAACTGACGCACAAGCACCTAAAGGTAAAGGTATATCTTGTTTTTTAGTGGAAGCTAATACTGATGGTATAACGGTAAGTAAAGCGGAAGACAAAATGGGTCAAAAAGCCTCTCCTACTAATGAGGTCAACTTTAACAACTGCCGTATTCCCGCGAGTGCTTTGATGGGAAAAATAAATAAAGGTTTTGCTGTTGCTGTTGGTGAGCTTGCTGGTGGTCGTATTGGTATAGGTTCATTAGCGTTAGGGATTGGTATGGCAGCAATGGACTATGCTCGACAATACTTAACCGAACGCAAACAATTTGGTCAGCCATTAGCAAATTTCCAAGGTTTACAGTGGAAACTTGCCGATCGTTATACCGAGTTGGAAGCAGCGCGTTTATTATTAATGCAAGCGGCTTATACTAAAGAACAAGGTTTACCTTTTGGTAAGGCTGCATCAATGGCCAAGCTTTTTGCTGCTGAAAAAGCAAACATAGCTTGTTATGATGCGTTGCAAATGATGGGCGGTGCGGGATATATTAAAGAATATCCGCTTGAACGTATGGCTAGAGATGTACGGGTGACTTCAATTTATGAGGGAACAAGCGAAATTCAAAAAGTGATCATTGCACGGGCTTTATTAAGCGAAATAGCCTAAAATTTTGAAATTAATCAAAACTAAAAAGCCGACAAGTATTTATTGTCGGCTTTTTAGTTTTCTGCACTTGTAACTCTCAACGTTTGCCCCAAAATATTAACTATTGAAATGATTAATTGGAATATATCGTGACACCAAATACTGTGGTTATAACATTAGAAAATTTTCAGAAAGTTGTCCTTGACGATTCAAAGTCTACTTTAGTACTTGTTGATTTTTGGGCTGAACAAGTACCAGAAAGTGTCGAGCTAAGAGACAAATTGATAGCTAAAGTCAGCCCGTTTCCTGAAGCGATGGTGATGGCGACGGTTGATTGTCAGACCGAACAGCAAATAGCACAACAATTTGGTATTCAAGGTTTACCAACAGCGGTATTGGTAAAGGACGGACAACCTATTGATGGTTTAACCGGACCACAAACGGATGAAAGTATTCAAGAGTTTTTAGATAAACATTTACCTAAACCTCAAGATACGTTTTTACTACAAGCGAAAGAAGCACTCGCACAACGTAATGTTTCTGAAGCATTTACCCTAGTTACACAAGCTTATCAGTTAGATAGTGGGCGTGCTGATATTAAATTGGTGTTGGCTGATGTATATACACAAACAGGTAAAATTAGTGAAGCAGAAGCCTTATTAGCAACTATTTTGATGGTGGATCAAGATAGTGAGTATCAAGCGGTCATGGCAAAGCTAGAGCTTGCAAGCCAAGCTGCAGACTCTCCTGAGATCCAATTATTAGAAGAACAACTAAAAAAAGATCAAGACAATCTTGAATTACAACATCAACTTGCTGCGCAGTATAGTCAAGTTAACCGTAATGAAGAGGCATTAACATTGCTCTTTAGATTAATGCAAAAAGACCGCTCAGAGACCATTAGTAAAGAGCTACTACTTGATATATTAAAAGCACTTCCTGATGGTGACCCACTAGCAACTAAGTTCAGGCGTAAATTGTATACTTTGCTGTATTAAGCGTTTACGACTATTAACGATTAAATAACGGATTATTTAAGTTTGCTGACAAAAGTTTTCTTAAATTTTGCTAATTTCGGTGACACGACTATTTGACAATACTGACTTTCAGGGTTATTAGTAAAATAATCCTGATGATACTCTTCTCCACAGTAAAACTTTTCAACTTTTACTACGT
>JBLHNB010000059.1:0-35036 GCA_047621305.1 Alteromonadaceae bacterium
GCGGGGATCTACTACTGAATCAAAATGTTTTAGAAAAGTTGTCGTCATAGGAGAAAAGCTAGGCTGAATTTGACCCTTATTTGATCATAGCTACCTTAAACATTCAATTTATAATGATCTTGCCGTGGGAGGGTATACATAATAAATTGTTATATTTATTCATCATCATGGAGTGACAATTGAAATACTTAGACAGTCTTTTCTTTTTTATATCATTCATACTTGTTCAGGTGTTTGCTCTTCACGGAAAGCATGCAATTTCATATGTATTTAATGGTGGTGTGGAGTATTACAATGTAGATTTTTTAAGAATAGAAGTGGCTTTTATTTTAATTATTTCTACTGTTCTTTATATTTACCTTCGAATAGTTAAAAAGGGGTTAACTTTTAAAGCATTTATAGGATCATTTATTGGTTTCGTTAGTTTCTGTATTCTTGCTTACTTTTACTATCTCAGCGAAAGTAAGGAGATAATTTCTTTATTTTTATTCTTATTTTTACATGTAATTACTGTTTATCTTTTAATAGTTGAAGAAAGTATGCAATGTGAAATGGAAAAAGAGTTTTGGAAATTTATCGTTGAGTTTAATACTGTTATTGTTCGTTTTATTCTTTTGATACTTATCACTGGAGTGGCAATACTACGCTTCTTTGCTGAAAATAATCAGGGATATAACGGTTTTCTTGGGTTAATACTCCACCCAACTTTGATCGCTTTATTTAGCATATTCCAAATTTGTTTCTGGTTAATTCTACCAGCTTGGAAAGAAATGACAAATGGATATAAAATAGAAAGAGAAAGTGTGAAAAATAAATATCACAGACCATTCAAGCAGGATAAATAGTAGTTGTTTTTTCTTCTGAATCGCTATTGTAGACAATAATTATTTTCCTCTTAATGGGCATTAGCGATACAAAATCTAATCCAAAGTATTGTTCGGTACCCTTTATCTAATTTCTTCTTTGTGGTATTAGCTACCATAAAATATAAAAGGGTCAAGCTTATCGCTGACCCTTTTATATATCGCAAACTACTTTCACATATTACAACACACAGTTATCGCAACTTAATGGAATGGGTATGAGGTGAGCATCTTTTGTATGGAGAAAAATGCCCCTTGTTGCTGAAAAGAAAAACCAGCTTATCGCTGGTTTTTTATTTTAGCTTTATTCAGATATCGTTTTATTAACCTTTAGCACTATTTGGTATAGGCTTTTGGCAATTTACTTTCTGTCATATAGCGTTTACGTAATGCATCTTGGCGACTTTGCGTTGAATGCTCTTGCCCTGCAATCCACAATTTATCGACATGTGAACTCAGCTCAAGTGGATCAGCACTCCACAAAACCAAATCAGCTTTTTGTCCAACAGCAATACGCCCGCCATCTAAACCAAAAACATCGGCTACATTGGCCGTCATTGCGGCTAAGGCATCAGCTTTTGATAAACCATTGGCAACAGCATTACCGGCAGTGAAGCGCAGCTTATATAAATTGTGCGCGTCATCAACAGACAAAATGATTTTCACACCCGCTGCGGTTAAGTGAGCGGCAGTATCAAGCGAGGTATACAAAGTATCAAAACTACTAGGTAAGTTACTCATCGCATTGATAATCACGGGTACATTAGCTTTTGCTAGTTGTTCTTTAACAATAATCGCATCGCCCGCACCAACAATAACGACATTAAGTTTAAAGCGTTCTTTTATCTTAATTAAAGCAAGTATGTCCGTAGCTCTATCTGCATAAGCAATTAACGGCTTGGTGCCCGCAAGTAATTCATCGATAACCTTTTCATCACGTTTAGGCTCTTGTTTTTCAGTTTTGTCTTTACTTTTACTTTTGGTGTCCTTGCTTTTATTTTTTATGGCGCTTTGCTGAGCATCTTCAAGTTTGTTGGTAAACTTTTGCAAGTTTTCGGCTCTTGAACCTTTGCTTTTCGCGCCAAAATCAATAACAACAGCACTTTGACTAGCTAAAACACTATCGAAACTGCCTGATAAGTCGACAACAAACGTTTGTCCTCGAAACATATCTTCACCACCAAGCGGTGTAACAATATTACGCGTAATGCCGCCTTTACGTGTATAGGCAATTACAGTAGAACGCGGGTTGTAAGCTAAGCTCGCATCAAAGGTAATATCTGCCTTTTTCTCACTAGCATCACGGCTATGAGATACTGCGCTCACCTCAACTAATCCTAATTGATTCATCGTACCAATCAAGCCCGGCGTTAATACTCGGCCATTAGCGTCAAGTGTTTTATCCGCACTAATAACGTCAGGGTTTATTGATATTATTTTCCCTTGATCAATGATAACCGTGGCGTTAGTTAATACGCCTTGGTCGGTAACGGTATGCACCGTAGCATTGATGATCGCTAAACTTTCTGCATTTGCAGCAGAGCTAACAGATAAAAAAGCTAGAGCAAGTAAAGATGATTTAAAGACTTTTAGTGATTTCATAATATTCTCCTTATTTTTGCTCTGATGATGTAATGGTCGGTTGACCTAATAAAAAGTCACTTTTTGCTTGATAGGTTTCATCAAACCTGTCGTAAACTTTACCGCCATCAACAAATACTTGCTCGGCATGAGCATAAACACTAAAAGGATTACTATTCCAAACAACAACGTCTGCATTTTTACCTGCGCTTAGGCTGCCCGTTTTGTCATTAACACCTAAAGATTTAGCGGCATTTAGGGTGATCCATTTAATGGCATCTTCTTCTTTTAACGAGAAGCCATGCTCATTAGCACGGTACATTATTTTTCCTGCTTCTTGGTTTAAACGCTGGATCGTTGTACCTGAATCAGAATGAACAACAGCACATGAGTTTTTAACCGCATCAACAATGGCAACATTTTCATGGATCATGTCATAAGCTTCCATTTTAAAACCCCACCAATCTGGCCACATTGCAGCACAATTACCGTTTTCAGCTAATTTATCTGCGATTTTATAGGCTTCAATGCCATGATGAAAGGTGCCTGATTTGTAGTTAAATTCTTTGCCTAGGTCGATCATTTGCACCATTTCATCGGCTTTATAACAATGGTTGTGAATAAGTGTTTCTCCGTCCAAAACACTTTTTAAGGTATCAAGCCCTAAATCTCGTTTAGGCGCACTTGGATTTTTCCCTTGAGCGTAATCTGCGTCATATTTATCCCAAGCAGCTTTATATTCAGTGGCTTCAACCCATGCTGCTCGATAGCCTGCCATGTTACCCATTCTGGTTGATGGTAATTCTTTGCGGCTGCCATAAACACGTTTTGGGTTTTCACCACACGCCATTTTCATTCCATAAGGTGCATCTGGGAATTTCATACCTTGTACACTAACACTCGGCACATTACGCAACGTAACGCCACGTCCGCCAATTAAATTACCTGAACCCGGTAGTATTTGTAAGGTGGTTATACCTCCCGCACGCGCAGCTTGAAAACCTGGGTCTTGTGGCCAAACACTATGTTCTACCCAAACATTAGCCGTAACAGGTGATGTCATTTCATTGCCATCTTGATGAGACTCAACGGATGGACTTGGATAAACGCCTAAGTGAGAATGTACATCGATAATTCCTGGTGTGACCCATTTGTCGGTTGCATCGATAACAGTCACATTTTCAGTTGATAGGTTTTGCCCTACTTGTTGTACTTTGCCATTTTTAATAAGCACATCGGCATTATTTAAACGCTCACCCGTCCCAGTTAACACCGTAGCATTTTTAATCAATAAGTCTTGCTGTGGCACAGGTAAATAGGTGCTTGGATAGGGATTTTTGTTAAGTGTAATTTTTTTATCTTGGGTCTCTGTTTGTAAACAACCTGATAAGGCGACAGAAATCGTTACAGCCATCATACTTATCGGCAATAACGAAGTAGTTATTTTTGACATATTTAGGTCCTTTTTAATTAGCTTAAACAGTTTTTAGGCAAGCAGTTACCGCTAAATAAACATTTTTTTTATAATCAGCCGAGTAATTTATTACGATTTTTGTCTAACAACAAGCCTAGAAACAAAATGTATCACTTAATTGCGTTAAGTCGTCGTTAATATGCGATAACTGGTAAATTTAAACGCTTACACTATAGTTAATTGATTATCTCTGTGCGAATACCATTTGACTCTTGGACTTTAAATTATTGGTTAAGGACGACTGAACATACTTTACACAGAAGTCCGCTTTGATTGGTAATAGCTGTTACTATTATCCTTACTGCAGTACTAACGTTTATGATTGAAGGCTTTGACTTAAGAACATTAGCTTTAACGAATTTATTATTGGGCGTCGTTCTTGGTATCGGCCTGCTTACTTTTGTACGTGTTCACCCCCTTTTTCTCAGCTTTAAAAAAATAGGCTACGGTTATTTATTACTCGCCTTTTGTTTTTTGCTAATTGGTTTACGGCATTATGTTGATGATTGGTTCTCTATAATTTTTGCTAATACGTTATTAGTTATCAGTATAAAAATATTAGGGGAAGGATTATTGGATTTTTTTAATGTTCAACATCAAAATTTTAGTCGTTTTTCAAATATCCTTGTCATTTCAATACTGCCATTATTTATTTACCTGACCTTATTTAACGAAGATACAAACCTCCGTATCGTCATTATAAGTTTATTCATTAGCTTACAATTTATTTATATCGCTTTTCATTTAAAAAATAATAAAGAGATAATTAATCATCAATTTATTTTAATTCTACATTACACTTATTTACTCTCCGGACTTCTCTTTACTTTCAGAGCTTTATGGACGGTGTCAGAAAATCATATAAACAGCTATATGCAGGCAGGCTTAGTTCATTCTCTGGCGCTTATTATTTTGCAATTAATGATAATTATTACCAGCTTTGCCCTGTCGTGGAGTGCTAGTGAACAATTAGTGAAAGATTTAGAATTACAAGCAACTATAGACCATCTCACTCAAACATATAACCGTCGTGCTTTAGAGGGCATTGCAAAAAAAGAAATAGCCCAAGCGCAACGAGAAGACAGTAACTTAGTGGCGATCATTATGGACATTGACGACTTTAAAGCCGTAAATGATGATTACGGCCATGGTGCTGGCGATCAAGTGTTAGTTGAGTTCAGCCAACGATTAAAAGATAACTTAAGGGAATATGACTCTATTGCACGCTATGGAGGAGAAGAGTTTTTGTTATTACTTCCCAATACGGAAGTAAATATCGCTATGGTTATTGCTGAAAAACTCAGAAAAGTCATCGCTGCGCCTGTATTTTTAATCAATGAAAATACAAATATCACGATTACGGCAAGTTTTGGCGTCGCATCTAACAAAGGTAAGCATATTCAATGGCGACAACTATTATCACAAGCAGACCAAGCATTATATTCTGCAAAACGCCTCGGTAAAGATCAAGTACAATTGTTTAGTCACAACCTTGTTCCTATTACTGAGAATGATCTTAACGCTTAAACTTCTTCCATCGTAAAGTTAATAAAACAAGACTAATAACAATATAGATTGATGGTTCAATAATTTCAGATTTTACCGACCAATAGAAATGCACACCAACCAATAAAATAACCAAATAAATTGCATTGTGCAGCTTTTGCCAAGACGTTCCCATCTTCCTTTTCAAATAATTGACAGAGGTTATCGCTAGCGCGGTTAATAGTAATATCGCGGCTAATCCTATCGTAATGTAAGGCCGCTTTATTATCTCATCAACTAACAAGCTTAGATTAAACTGTAAATCAAAAGCGATAAAATTTAAGACATGAAAAAAAGCATAGGTAAAGGCGTATAAACCTAATAAACGCCGTACTTTCATTAAAAAACCTTGTTTAAATTTTTTTGCTAATGGCGTCACTAATAAGCTTAACAAAAGTAAATTAAATGCACCTATGCCGGTAAAGTGAATAACGGCTTCAACAGGGTCGGCGCCCAATTCATTATTAAAAGCCGATACATAAAGCAAACATAGTGGCAATAAACTCGCAGTATGAATCAGACCTTTTAGCAGGTTGGTTTTTACTTTCACTGACATCCGACGAAAATACCATAAGGTCATTAGTAATTTTTCCGTAAATTCATGTCTTTATATAAATCAGCGACTTGTTCGCCATAACCATTAAATGGCAGCGTTTCTATTCTATTACGGGCAAACAAACCACCTGAAGTAATTCTGCGTTCACTTGCTTGACTCCATCTTGGATGAGCAACGTCAGGATTAACATTGGCATAAAAACCGTATTCTTTTGGCGCCAGTTGGTTCCATGTTGTTGGCGGCATTTTCTCTACTAATTTAATACCAACAATGGATTTAATACTTTTAAAACCATATTTCCACGGTACCACTAAACGAATAGGTGCGCCGTTTTGTGGCGGTAAGGTTTTTCCGTACAAACCAACACTCATCAGTGTTAATGGGTTCATCGCTTCATCAATACGCAAACCTTCCACGTAAGGATAGGTAATACCACCTCCTAAACGTCTACTTTTTTGTCCTGGCATTTGTTTAGGGTCATAAAGGGTTTCAAATGCCACGTATTTTGCCCGTGAATTAGGTTGCGCCTTTTTAAGTAGCTGCGCTAATGAAAAACCTAACCAAGGAATGACCATGGACCAAGCTTCAACACAGCGTAAACGATAAATACGCTCTTCAAGCGGAAATTGACTAAACAAGTCGTCATAACTTAAGGTAAACGGTTTGTCTACTTCACCTGAAATTTTGAGTTGCCATGGCTCAACCTTAAACCCTTGTGATAACTCTACAGGCTGATCTTTTTGTGCACCAAACTCATAAAAATTATTATGTGTGGTGACTTTATTTTCAGGTGTTAGTATTTGTCCACGTTCATTATTGTCGGCTGAAAAGGTCAGCGCCTTGGTCGTAAACGTTTTGACTTTTTCTGTTGTAAATAAATCCAATATGCTAGCTTGCGTTGCAGATGACAGCAAAGTACCAGCCCCCAAATAGCCCATTTTCTTTAGTAATGAACGCCTATCTCGATAGATATTTTCAGCTGTTACGGCATTTTCTGTTAATTCATAGGATTTTGGCGTCTTGATTAGCATCACATTACTCTTAGCTTAATTTTCTATAGGTATAAATATAAGATAGCATCTAGGTGCAATTAATTTCGCCTGTGATACTTTTGTTAACTTTTTCAATTTTTAAAGCGTTAACTCATGTTAACCAACTTTTATCGCCTCATCCTCCCATTTGAGGAGATTGTCACGACTTGCGCTATTAAAGTAGCCCGTACAGGTGCCCGCATAACGATAGCCAGAAATTGTTCGTCACTATATACCCATTCCATTAAGTTTGTGATCTTGTTGTGTGCAGGAAAAGTATTATAGAACAAGGCGCTTGATTGACTCATAGCTAGCTATGAGGATTGAGAGCAACCTAGACCTGAAAAATTTTAACCCGTACAAGTGAACAATAACTTAATAGGACGGGTATAGCCTTGGTTCTATTAAAAATAAAATATTGTACAAATTCACTACAATTGTACAAGTTCGCTATTGTTGTTGACTAAAATTAACTCTACACTGACCCTCTACTTAAGCAGAGAATGGATAATAGATCATGACAAAGGAGTCTACATTACTAGACGTATTCCTTAATTACTCTGCAAATATTAAAATGTTTGTTAGTCGGATTGTAAAAAAAGAAGATATAGATGACATAGTGCAAGAAACTTTTGTTAAGAGTTATGAAGCAAACCTCAAACAAGAAATAAAATATGCGCGCAGCTATATGCTAAAAACAGCAAAACACTTGGCACTCAACCATATTGCAAAATGGGATAATAAATATAACGATTCTTTAGAGGATTTTTCTGAGCCACCTGTTCAGTTAAATAGCGCCAATTTAGAATCTGAATTTGAAAGTAAAGAAAGATTTTTACAATTTTGCCGAGCAACAGAACAATTATCAAGTTCGGTACGTAAAAGCTTTATACTAAAAAAGGTTTATGGTTTAAGCCAAAAAGAAATTGCAAAATATTTAAGCTTAAGTGAAAGCACCGTAGAAAAGCATATTGCTAAAGGCTTACTTTCCTGTGCCAAACATATGGAACGAATTGATACTATAACGTGTCCTAGAACAGAAGAAGTTTCCCGCGAAACACCTTATCCAAGTAAAAAGAGTAATAAGTAAATGTCCAAAATCAGTCAATTTAATACGAAAGTACAAATTCAGGAACAAGCAAGTTTGTGGATAAGTCGTATGGACAGAGGGTTAGCTCAACAAGAAAGACAAGATCTTATTGCTTGGATAAATCAAAATAGAAAACATCACGAATGTTTATTATCTTTGGCCTCTTTATGGGATGACTTAAGTGTATTAAACGAACTTAGCGGCATTTTCCCTTTAGAAAAAGTGCATAAAAAGCAATCTATAATGCCTTATTTAGCCATGGCCGCTAGTATGCTTTTAGTGGTTGTTACGAGCTCAAGCTTACTGTTAGGTTTCAACCCTGCGTCATTATTTCACCAAACAACGTTATCTTCAGTTAAATATTATCAAACAAAAATTGGTGAACAAGCTACGTTTTCAATGCCTGACGGCACCAGCATGCAATTAAATACCAATAGTAAAATTGAAGTAGCTTATACCGCTAAGCATCGTAAATTAACCTTGCTACAAGGTGAAGCACGTTTTGATGTAGCAAAAGATAAAGACCGTCCATTTACCGTTGTATCTGGGACTCAATCTTTTACTGCGCTTGGTACTATTTTTAATGTGCAAAAAAACAATGAACATAATATGGAACTTGTTGTTACTGAAGGTAAGGTATTGATCAGTAAAAGCAGTGAATTGATTAAAGATGTCGCTGATAATTTTGAACAGCTAACAAGATTGCCATTAATGTCCGCTATCGTCACCTCAGGCCAAAAAGCGCTTATTGAAAACAGCCAAGCGATGCCTATTCAAAAAATATCGCTAGATCAAGTACAAAGAGACTTAGCATGGCAACAAGGTATGTTGATTTTTAATGGTGAACCTTTAGCTAAAGCATTAAAAGAAGTCAGTCGATATACGAATACGCATTTTGAAATTAGCGACGAGCGGATTGCGAATTTGAAAGTTGCTGGTTACTTTAAAGCCGGTGATATTGATGGTCTATTACAGTCCTTGCATGTTAATTTTAATATTGACTATCAAAAAACATCTGCAAATATGATTAAACTTGCACTGCCAAAAACCTAATAGCATTATTAGCCTAAAATGTACTTTTACAAATTTTAGGCTATATTTCACTAGCTATTTACAGGTATTTATCACAAAATCAATAAAGTAATGATCCCAGCTAATGATTTTTATTACACCATTTCCGCCATAAACACTACAACATAAATACTACAACATAAATACAACAAATAAGAGGGTTTCTTTCTGTTCATTTTAGTCATGCGACACCATTGGCAAAATAAACGTGATTGCGCCTCAAGGTTCATTTTTAGCCCCTTAAAGCGATTAAAATTTATCATCATATTATCGCTCTTGCTCACAACAACTATTTTTGCTGAGCCATTAATTAAATTTGATATACCTCAACAACAAACAAACAAAGCATTAATATTATTTGCACAACAGTCCAACAAAACCGTACTATTTTCATTCGATTTAACCAAAAATTATCAATCAAATACATTAAAAGGTTATTACAGCATTAACAATGGCCTTAAAAAATTACTAGGTAATTCTGGGCTCATACCTATTGTAAGTAATAATAACCAACTCAGCGTCATGCTCAGTCCCCCCAAAGTAACCTTACCTAAAAACCAAGTAGTTAAGCAGAGCTTCGATAAACAGGTGACATCGCAAGAAATTGAAAAAATATCAGTCATTGGTAGTCGAGTTTTAGTACGAACCCTTGATGATTTGCCTGTTGCCGTTGATATTTTGACCGCACAAGCACTGACAAATACCGGACAAACGGAAGTTGGACGTATGATCCAAACCATTGCCCCGTCATTTAACTTCGCTAGCTCAGTGATCAGTGACGGTACCGATGCCATAAGACCCGCAACATTAAGAGGTTTAGGCCCTGATCAAACACTGGTCTTAATTAACGGTAAACGTCGCCATCAGGCAAGTTTAATTCATATCAATACCTCAGTAGGTAGAGGTGCAACGGGTACTGATATGAATGCTATTCCAGCGGCAGCGATTAAACATATTGAAATTTTACGTGATGGTGCTGCGGCTCAGTATGGCTCTGATGCTATAGCTGGGGTGATCAATATTGTCTTAAATGACAAGTTCAAAGAAAACAAGCTGGCCGTATCCCATGGAAAATACTCCGCTGGCGATGGTGAAACGACCAATATAGATTTAACCAGTGGTTTATCACTTGGCAGGAACAATTATATTACAGGCACATTAAACTACAGAGACCGTGCTTTTACTAACCGCGCCGGCGAGCATGGCAGTTGCCTATTTACAGGCTGTATTGAAACAAATGACGGTATATGGCTAATGGCTGACTCACGTGAAGCTACCGCTGATAGAAAAACGTTTAGGATTGGCGATGCCGACTCCAAACAAGTCGCTTTAACGTTAAACGCTTCATTTGCACTTACCGATGGCGAGCTTTATGGTTTTTTAATGTATTCAAACCGAGATAATGAATCAGCCACATTTTTTCGACACAACGCTAACGAAAACGACAACGCCCCTTTACAAGATGGTGACGCCACCATAACTCAGGGTTTTTTACCTAAAATACAAACGAATATTGAAGATATGTCTTATAGCTTTGGCTATCACCATAAAATATCGTCTAATAAAACGTTCGATATCTCTTATACTTACGGTAAGAATAGCTTAGAGTATACCACTAGAGATACGATCAATTCCTCTTACGCTAACTACCTTCAATTTTCCTCCAAGCTCAGTGCTAATGAAATTCGTGCTGCAATACCACGCGCAGCTTTTGCTTACGCCTTAGAGCTATCTTTAGGTACGATTAATATTGATTATCTCCACTATTTTGATTTGTTTTCACTCGCCCTAGGAGCAGAGATAAGAACAGATACTTATCGAATATTTGCAGGGGATGAGTATTCATTTAAAGATTATGATACACAAGACGGTATTAGTTTATTTGCTACTGATAGAAGCTTAGGGACTCAAGGTTTCGGCGGTATTGGTCCGATCTCAGATGTAGATGAATCTAGGAATGTTGTTTCCGTTTACCTTGATGCTGAGACATCCGTCTCAGATAATCTACAAATAAATACGGCTGGGCGTTATGACGACTATCAGGGCTTTGGCGCCAGTGCAAACTTTAAAGTAGCCTTGAATTGGTCGATCACTAATAGCTTTTCCGTGCGCAGTGCTATTAGTACTGGTTTTCGCGCGCCATCAATGCAGCAGCTGTATTTTAATAATATCAGCACCCAATTTGTCACTGATCCTAATCATGTTAATGGTGAATTACTGGCGGTTCAGGTCGGCACATTTAGAAATGATAGTTCACTAGCACTTGAAATTGGCATACCTGAACTACAAGAAGAAAATTCAACTAATTTCAGTTTAGGCGCCATCATAAAAGTGGCCAAAAATGTCAGTTTAGCTGTAGATTATTATGATATTAATATTGAAAATCGTATCGTTATCAGTAATAAATTGGGTTATGGTTTATCTGCTACATTAGACCAAGCGTTAACCAATGAAAAAGCAGGAAAAGGTCAGTTTTTTCTTAATGGTGCAGATACTGAAACGTCAGGACTCGATATCGTTGCCACTTGGCAAACCTCCTTATTAGATGGCAGTTTAAAATTTATTTTTGCCGGTAATTTTACCCAAACCAAGGTTGTTGATATTTTTACCCCTCCGGGGAGTAACCTAAGAGATATATCGCCAGATAACATCTTTGCAGCACAAGATATTTCGATATTAGAAGAGTGGCAACCTGAGAATCGGGTCAATGTAAATGCCTTATACAACTCAAATAAAACCACGGTAAGTCTATCTTTAAATCGCTATGGTGAATATACAATTACCGATGGTAGTCAACAAACTTATAGTGCAGAACTGCTTACCGACTTAAGAGTGAAGTATCAGTTAAATACACATTTATCTTTTAACATCGGTGGCAACAACCTATTTAATGTTAAACCTGATAAAAATATCATTGGTAATGCTCGCTCAGGTACAATTGTTGATTCATCAGGTAATATTATTGTAGAAAGCCCTGGGGTATTTACCTATTCTCGACGCTCTGCACCCTTTGGCTTTAACGGCTCTTACTACTATCTAGGCGCTGAGTATAGCTTTTAGCCATTAACTTTCTTTGCGAGTAAATACCCAATCGTTTCCTTTACTTAAATTGCTGTCAAACTGGTAACCAGCACAATTAAAGTCTTTTAGTTGTTCGATGTCAGTTAAACGATTTTGGATAATATAGCGCGCCATTAAACCCCGTGCTTTTTTTGCGAAAAAACTGATCATTTTATATTGACCATTTTTCCAATCCTTAAATGCTGGAGTAATAACATCAGCGGTTAATGATTTTTTCTTTACTGATTTAAAATATTCATTTGAAGCGAGATTGACCAAGGTATTATCACCTTGTTCATGTATGGCTTGGTTAAGCTTATCCGTAATAAGTTCTCCCCAGAATTGATAAAGATTATCTCCACGTGAAGTATTAAGTTTTCTGCCCATTTCTAAGCGATAGGCTTGCATTAAATCAAGGGGCTTTAATAATCCATACAACCCCGACAAAATACGCATATGTTGTTGAGCGTAATCAAAATCTTCATCATCAAAAGAGTTAGCATCCAACCCAGTATAGACATCACCACTAAAGGCTAAGATAGCAGGTCTGGCATTATCTACGGTAAAGGGCTGCTTCCATTGACCAAAACGTGCGGCATTTAATCCGGCTAATTTATCACTGATCCCCATTAACGAGGCTATTTGCGCTGGTGTTAATTGAATACATTGATCAATTAGCTGTTGACTGTGTTCAAGCAGTTCAGGCTGAGAATATTTATCGGTAACAGGGGCTGATTCATAATCTAACTTTTTTGCGGGAGAAACGACGAGTAACATAAAATACCTAGAATAGTTCGGTTTTACTTAAAATATTGAGTAGTAACAAAGCAATCAATATTAATAAATTTTCATAAAATATATCATAGCGTTTAGCGCTAGGTTCATCAACGAGAAGATACGAATAAAATTATATACACCAATAACAAATTGTCACTTGCATAATAATGAAAATTTGATACAAATAAGAGGCTGTATGGAAAGATTATCATTGAATATCGCTCAATCAATGCCAGATCAATAACTCATGTTGTAATATTTCTCCAAATGAGATTTATCCGATTTAATATAAAAAATAGTAAGGTACAAACCATGGCTAACCAGCTTGAACAACTTAAAAAGATGACTACGGTAGTTGCTGACACCGGCGATGTCGAAGCAATTGCGAAATTTCATCCTCAAGATGCAACAACAAACCCTTCGTTATTACTTAAAGCGGCAGCTTTACCCAATTATCAAAGCCTCCTCACTAAAGCGGTTGACTGGGCAAAAGAGCAATCAAATGACGCTGAACAACAGGTTATTGATGCTGCTGACAAACTATCAGTTTTAATCGGTTTAGAGCTGCTTAAAATTGTTCCAGGTAGAATATCAACAGAAGTAGATGCTCGTTTATCATTTGATTGCCAAGCATCAATAAAAAAAGCGCATAAACTTATCGCTATGTACCATGAAGCGGGTATTACAAACGATCGTATTTTGATCAAACTTGCTTCCACATGGGAAGGTATTAAAGCGGCAGAACAACTAGAAAAACAAGGTATCAATTGTAATTTAACCTTATTATTTAGCTTTGCTCAAGCACAAGCATGTGCAGAGGCTGGTGCGTATTTGATTTCTCCTTTTGTGGGTCGAATTCTTGATTGGTATAAAAAAGATACCGGTTGTGATAGCTACCCAGCAGATGAAGACCCTGGCGTTGTTTCTGTTACTAGCATTTATAATTACTACAAAGCGAAAGGCTATGAAACAGTGGTTATGGGCGCAAGTTTTAGAAATGTGGGTGAAATTTTAGCTTTAGCCGGTTGTGATCGCTTGACCATAAGCCCACCCTTGATGGATGAACTCGCCAACTCAGAAGAGCCTGTACAGCAAAAGCTATTTGCTAATCAAGAACAACGAGCAAACGAAGAGGCATTAAACGAAGTAACATTTCGTTGGGCAATGAATGAAGATCCTATGGCGACAGAAAAGTTAGCCGAAGGGATCAGAAATTTTGCCATTGACCAAAATAAATTAGAAAAACAATTGGTGGAATTATTATAAATTGAGTCAAATAAAAATTACGTTATATTTCATTTGATTAAAAAAAACGCAAATAAAAAAGGTTGTTCTAAATACGTTTAGTATGGTATTAAATAAAGGCAGTTGTAAACTTTAAAGGAGCATTCCATGGATAAATTTCAAAAAATTTTGGGCTCACTTGGTAAACAATCTAAGTCCAATGCTAATACGAATAAAAAACAAAAATGGCGTGAAATAGAACAACTGAAAGAAAGATTCCAACTCGAAAAAGAACTAAAAGCATATGAAGACTCGTTAGAGTATATGTTGGAAGATTTTTAACCTAGAATAAAAACTAGAAACCCGGCTAATACCGGGTTTTTTATTACCTATAATCTTATTAGAAAAACATGCAAACAACGACGAAAAAAATCGGCTTAGGATGTGATAAGGCTGCGATTTGTGTTTATATAGAGAACATCCCACCACTTGAACAATATCAATCGTTACATGAAGTCATTAGCTTAAAAGAATACGATATATATAATATCGGCCAACAAACAGGTAATCACTGGCGAAAAATATTTAACGTTTATGCCAAGTTAATCTTTGAGATAGATACATACCAACACAGCAGTTGGCAAAATTTACGAGATAAAGAACTGCTTCAATCTCATAGTAATGAAAGTCTATTTTTCTCCCCACCCCGTTTTGATACATTAAGTTCAACTCAAATACATATTATTATGGGAAGAACTTATGCTAAAAAACTCAATTTAGATACGCAATGCTTTTGGCTATCAAAAGACTTTGCAATAAATGAAGATAAACGTCTGATTATTAGTCCTTACTTTGATTATCGCCAGCTCTCGAATCTCAAAATAACACAACTCGCTAACCTTATTAAAAATTTCAAGTGATGCTGATAACTATATAGAAAACAATAGAGATAACAGCGTAAAGATGAGTTCCTAAAGGTGACGACGACGTAAACTATGCCATTTTTTCCTCAGAGGTAAATGAATAGACATCGTCTGAAAGTAAGGGGAAATCAGTATCCGGAAAGTGAAGAGGCATAGCTAAGTAAAATCCTTGGGCGTAATCCATACCCAATTTTTTTAACAACATATATTCATTTTTAGTTTCTATACCCTCAACAATTACTTTGGCATTTGCAGATTTAGCCAAATCAAAAATCGCGATAAGAAATTTTCGTTTGAAACTGTCTTGATCGCAACCTTCAACAAAGTAACGATCAATTTTAACAATATCTGGTCTTAACTCGCTCCATAACTTTAAACCTGAATAACCAGCACCTAAATCATCAATCGCCACGTTAAAGCCGTATTCACGGTATTGCGCTAACGCATGACTTAAGGTTTTATTATTAGGGTAAGGATACTTTTCACTGAGCTCAATCACAATTTGTTGACAATTAAGGCCTGCTTTTTCAACAAATTTAATCGTTTCTCCACGCGGATGATTTTTATCCAGTAAGACCCGCGGGCTAATATTAAGAAAAAGCATACCTTGTAGTTTTAAGCTGGCGAATTGACGAATCGCATTATCACGACATAAAATTTCTAATTCGGATAATAGGCCATATTCTGTTGCATAACTAAAAAGTTTATCTGGGGAATGGAACTCGCTGTTTACAGGGCCACGCGTTAAAGCTTCATAGCCAAGTACTGTTTTGTCTTTAACATTAAAGATCGGTTGAAATACCGTAGAGATATTTTTATTTTCTATAATATCTCTTAATTTATATATCATTTAATTTATATATCATCTATCTCACCCTTTTTATCATAGTAAAGTAATCAAATGACAGTTATATGACAATGACCTGGTCAACTAAATTCAGACAACCACTAAAAACCACAAGTCCCGCTTTTTAGTTAAAAAAATCATTTAAAATTTTATCTGTAACGCTATGCCTATTAGCACTACAGAGCCAAGCTGGTGAAAAAAAGAGCAAAACAATTCAAGTACATTATTTAGGCAATGAAACACTCATGATAGAAAGTGAGAAAAATAAGCTTATGTTTGATAGCTTTTTTAATAAAAAACAAAAAAATTTATATCAATCCCCAATAAAATCAGTGATGAAATTTTTAATCAAGACACCCCATTTGACAATATGGGGCATATTTTTGTTAGCCATTATCATCACGATCATTTTAATGCAAAGGATACTGTGACCTACCTGAAGAGTGCGCCACAGGTCAAATTATTTGCACCTAAGCAAGCTGTAGATAAACTAAACACACAGCCGGAGTATCCAAAAATAGCAGACCAAATAATCAGCTTATCGCTAGGTATAAATGACCAAACTAAACACGTTGATGTTAACGGCATGCAAATAGATATGTTACGTGTTCCACACGCATTTGGTGATAAAATGAAGGGAGTAGAAAATATTATTTACCGAGTGACGATGGAGAATGGATTAACTGTGATGCACTTTGGTGATGCAGAAACTTCACTGGATTACTATAAAAAATTCAAAATGTTTTTTCAAGAGAAAACCACCCATCATGTTTTTCTTCCTCACATATTTGCAATAAATGAACATGATGAAAACGCTATTAAAGAGACATTTAATGCAAATGCGATCACTTATATGCATGTCCCTATATCCTTTTTATCAGACACAATGATAGATAAAAAAGATTTTTTTACAAAACCAAATGATAAACGTATCATTCGCAAATAAATACAGTAACTTGAAGATTAAATTGTTGTTATTGTTATTGTTTAATAGGTTAACATATGCAAACGCCCTTAGGTCTATGATGATATAGCACCAGTAATCTAGATCTATTGTACTTCCTTTGGCTAGCAGGAATAGTCCGCTACGTAGCTCAAAGCAACCTATTCTTCAGCCCATATGATACCAACCCCATTAAGTTTTATTGCTCACTTGTACTGGTTAACATTTTCAGGTCAACTCTAATGACTGCTATTGAAACAATTGATAAATTGAACTTAATATTTTGATAATGAGACTATATTGGTGCACAGCAGCCAGTCAAGTTGAGGAACAATCAGAATTGATACGTCTCCGGTAAGATCAGTATTATAAAGTATCCTAATATATGTTAGAATCTAGCAATATTATTATTTAAAATCATTAGGTGTATTTCATGTCCGAGCACTCAATTATCGACATTTGTGTTGAACCTATAGAACTTTGTAAATTACTCAAAATAGCCTATATGGTTGGCGGTGGCGGCGAAGCTAAAACCGTGATCAGTGAAGGTAATGTTTTAGTAAATAATGAAGTTGTCGTTCAAAAGCGTAAAAAAATTCGAAACGGCGATATTATCGAATATAACGGTAAAACTTTTGAAATCGCTTATAATCCCACCAAAAAATCAGCCGAGTTTATTAATACCGTAGTTTTAGCGAGTAAAAAGGAACAAAGAAACAAAAAAGCTAAAAATAAAGCGCGGATTCTTTCATCAGAAACGGTTGCTAAACCATCGAACGAACGCTAAAAGGCCAAATTTGTAGAACCTACTACCCTCTAGATGGTTCCACAAAGTGGTAGAGCTTGTCACAAGCCAAGCTAAAATATTGTACTAACTATTTTTAGCTTCGCACACTAAATAATCATGCTGCTGCGATTATGTGAATGACCGCTTTGGTGACGTAGATGCCTGAGACCATAAATGACTCTGGCATTTTATTTAACAACCTATACGTTCCAAAATCTCAAGCGCATCATCCACTTCTATTCCTAAATACCTGACCGTGTTTTTAAGCTTTTTATGGCCGAGTAACAGTTGACATGCTCGCATGTTTTTAGTTTTCTTGTAAATCGATACCGGCTTGTTGGCTTATAACGATTAAAGAAAACATGATTGTTTTGTGTTCTTATACCAATTGAAATAATGAATCGATCATTCTAATACGGTCTAAATATCCAATATCTGCGTTGCTTTCAATCCCAATAGCACGCTATTACTCACTCAAGCGCCTTGCTCCTGAACATTTACTCTCGCTTATAATAGATCTCTACTTTAATTCAATTGGTATTAGTAGAGAACTAAGTAGGGTCTATTGTGAACTTCAAGCTCAATGCTGCCGTTCAAATTTGATTATTGAACGTTAATTATGATTCTAAGGAGTATAAATCAGTATTAGCTCAATATCATTCTTGGAATATTATCGTTTCCTTGGTCGAATTAGCAGCTTTTCATTTAGCATAATTGGTTATTGAGTTTCCTTTAAGTCAAATATATAGGCAGAGCCAGAATTTTCACCTTTATCATTATCCCTATTAGCTGAGATCAACGCTGTATTATCCAAAAGCGCAACATTCCAGCCAAAGACGTCACCCTTACTTCCATCCTTTGGCATTAATTGAGCCTTAAAATTCCAAATGCGACCTGAACGCTTGAACAAGTATGCTGAACCTGAGTTTTCCCCTTGCTCATCTTGGAACATTGCTCCAATTAAAGCATTGTCGCCAGAAAGGGCGACACTTCGTCCGAAGCGATCATCTTTCGCACCATCTGGGGCTTTAAGCTTTACTTGTTGACCCCATGTGTTTCCCACACGGGTGAATATGTAAGCCGAACCTGAATCAACTCCCATAATGTTATCATCATCTCTTCGAGCAGATATCAAAGCCGTATTCTCTTCTAGCGCAACTCTGACACCAAAAAGGTCGCCCTCAGCACCATCATTGGCTGTAAGCTTTGTCTGTTGAGTCCAGTTGCCTCCAGAGCGAGTAAATACATAGGCAGCCCCTGCATTGAAGCCCTTTTCTTCATTTAGATCAGCACCAACCAATATAGTATCATCAGAAATAGCGATGCTAATACCAAATACATCGCCCTCAGAACCGTCCTCTGCTGTGATTTTAGCTTGTTGGGTCCAAGTGTGTCCTGTGCGAGTAAAAACGTAAACTGAACCTGAGTTCTTACCTTTATCGTCATCAAAAGGAGCACCTAGCACAAGAGTATTATCAGAAAGCCCGATACTATAGCCAAAAGAATCACCTGTAGAGGCATCCGACGCTGTGAGTTTAGCCTGCTGATTCCAATGACTTCCTGTACGTTTAAAAATGTATGCCGAACCTGAATCCTTTCCTGTAACGTTATCATCATCTCGCATAACACCAACAACAGCGGTATCACCTGACAGTACAACTTTTCCTCCAAAAGTATCCTCTGCCTCGCCGTCAGCTGCCATAAGTTTAGCCTGCTGTATCCAAGTATTATTTGAACGGATGAATACATAAGCGGCTCCCACATCCTTACCTTTTTCATCATCAACTCTTAAAGCGCCAATAACAGCAGTATCTTTAGACAGTGCTACGCTGTAACCAAAGAAATCATTGGTTACACTATCACTTCCAAGAAGTTTTGCCTGTTCAACAAAATTATCTGCGTAAGCTAATAAGGTATTTAAATAGAGTGTGGCCGCTAAGCCAAGTAGGTAAGTTATTTTTGTGAATGCTGTTTTCATCTTTATACTCTTTATTTGTGTGCTACTACTCAATCCATATTAAGAGAGCACAAGCATAAAATCTAATTCTATAATGATATTAGATTCATTTCAAAATATGATGAATAAAGTGAGGTGACAGCTTATGCATAAAATAATATGATGGATTAAAGGCTATAATCAAGGACGTTAATTATGCGACCCCATGAATTAAAATTGTTGGTTATTTTTGATGTGATAATGACTGAAAACTCAATAACACGAGCGGCAGAGCGATTATCAATGACTCAACCCGCCGTTTCAAATGCGCTGGCCAGAATGCGACTATTATGGAAAGATGAGTTGCTTGTTCCAGATGGCCGCAAAGTTCAACCTACTACCTATGCAAAAAATCTTTGGGAGAAAGTACGAGATTCCCTGCATAATATCAATCAAGCTGTAGAGCCTGAAGATTTTGAGGCAAAAAGTGCTAAACGTACATTTAGAGTAGCTTTACCTGATATTGCCCTTGATGCGCTTTGGTTGGATATGCGGAAATTATTCGAGAAAGAAGCCCCTGGACTAAACTTACACGCGGTTCCTTATACCATAGCTTGTACCAAACCATTATTAGATGACGCTGATGTTGATCTTGTCATAGGACAAAGCAATCGTTCATTAGAAAGTATCTGTTCAGATCATTTATTTGATACTAGTTATGTCTGTGCCATGCGTAAAGGCCACCCTTTGGCAAAAAAGATCCTAACTGTTGAGGCGTTTTCTTTAGCGCAGCATTTATTAGTTTCATTATCTGGTGATATTGCGAGTCCTACAGACCAAGCTTTACAGCAACTAGGCTTGACTCGACGAGTAGCTTTTACGGTCAATAATTTTTCGTCCGCTGTCCCTATTATTAAAGAGAGTGATCTTATTGCAATTTTACCTACTGATCTTATTCATAATCATTTAGCTTGCGATGAACTTGCAATTACTCGTCCTCCCGTAGATATTCCTCATACTTCCATTTCAATGTTATGGCATAAGCGACAAAGTGCCGATAAAGGGTTAATTTGGTTGCGAAAGCACATTAAGCAAATATTCATTAAACGAAGAACACATCAGGTAGAAAAAGTGCTTAAATTTATTAATTCATAGTTTTGTTTTATTAAGATCCTATTACGTCAAAGTATTCTTAGTTGGAGCAGTCGCCGCTATGATTGAAAGCCTATATGAGCGCTTTGGTGGTTTTTTGAGTTTGTCAGGTTTGGGATAGAATCTTCCATCTAGCAAGGTTGACGTTAATACTTGGATAAACAGACAAGTTAAATTAATATCGATCTCGATAGATAATGCTTGTTAATATTTATGAATTAATGAGTAATTTCATCATAATATTTGACATAAACAGTCATAAATTAATTCACATCTCTGTCTACAAAGCTTATCAAGCCTGAGTACCTATTCTTGATATTTTCGAAGTTCCACAATTGAGAGTCGGTATAATGATATCGGCTTTTACTTGCCCCTGAAACCATCTCCATATGTCATCTTATGCATTAATAAATACTTAGAGTTAATATAAAAAATGCAATACAACTATTGTATTGCACGTTTATATCTCTTACCTTTCTATTGCGCTAACGTTAAATTCCTTCACTCACTAGTGAAATAAGCATTACTGTTCTAGATCTGGCTCTTTGCTCACAAGTTCAATTTCCACTTGGTCAACACGTTGTAGACCTCGGGGTAATTTATTACCGCGACGACCACGCTCACCACGATAATGCGCTATATCACTTGGTTTAAGAGTTAACTTTCGTTTACCTGCATGCAAGGTTACGCCAGTGTCAGGATTTATGATGTTAAGAAGCGTTACAAATTCTTCTCTTGCTTTTGCTCGAGCTGAAGGAATATTGATTATTTTATTGCCTTTACCTTTACTTAATAATGGTAAATCTTTGATAGGAAAGACCAACATGCGGCCTTCGCTGGTAATCGACAATACCAACGAGTTTTCATAGTCGGTAACTAATTTTGGCGACATAACCCGCGCAGCAACAGGTAAACTTAATAACGCTTTACCATTTTTATTGCGACTCACCATATCAGCAAAGGTTGTGACAAAACCGTAACCAGCATCACAGCTAAGTAAATACTTATTTTCATCATCAGCCATAAGTACTTGTTCAAAGGTTGCGCCCGTGGATAAATTAAAACGTCCAGTTAACGGCTCTCCTTGGCTACGAGCGGTCGGTAATGTGTGCGCATCCGTTGCATAGGCACGCCCTGAAGAATCAATAAATACCACAGGTCGATTACTACGCCCTTTGGCAGAGCACAAATATTCATCACCGGCTTTATAACTTAAAGTGTCTGGATCAATATCATGGCCTTTACCACAGCGCGCCCAACCTTTTTCTGAAACAACAACTGTTACCGACTCACTTGGCACTAAATCTTTTTCGGATAACGCTTTTGCTTCGTTACGCTCGATCAATACCGAACGACGATCATCACCATATGTTTCAGCCGCTTCCATGATTTCTTTTTTCATCAGCGTACTCATTCGAGCTTTAGAATTAAGAATTTTTTCTAAATAGTCTTTTTCTATATTGAGTTCATCTTGCTCCGCTCTGATCTTAATTTCTTCAAGTTTTGCTAACTGACGAAGTTTGATCTCAAGAATAGATTCAGCTTGTTTATCCGATAAAGAAAAGCGAGCGATTAATTCAGCTTTTGGGTTATCAAAATTACGAATAATTTCAATAACTTCATCAATATTCAAATAAGCAATCAACAAACCGTCTAAAAGATGTAAACGCGCTAATATTTTATCTAAACGATATTGCAGACGTCGTCTAATGGTTTCACGACGATATTCTAGCCACTCAGATAATATGCCATGAAGGTTCTTGACCGAAGGTTTGTTATTTAAACCTATCATGTTTAAGTTAACACGATAGTTTTTTTCTAAATCCGTAGTGGCAAATAAGTGTTGCATCAATTGTTCAATATCGACCCGATTTGACCGAGGCACTACCACTAAACGCGTCGGATTTTCATGATCTGACTCATCACGTAAATCGATAACCATCGGCAGCTTTTTAGCCTGCATTTGATTGGCTATTTGCTCTAAAATTTTCCCGCCAGAGGCCTGATGAGGTAAAGCCGTAATAACAACTTCGCCGTGCTCAATATCATACACAGCGCGCATTTTGATACTACCACGGCCAGTTTGATAAATTTTTTCAATCTCCGCTTGAGGAGTAATAATCTCAGCATCGGTTGGATAATCAGGTCCTTTAACGAATTCAAGTAAATCGCTTAATTCCGCTTTAGGTTGTTCAATAAGGTGTACACAGGCTTTGGCAATTTCACGCACATTATGAGGCGGTATATCCGTTGCCATACCCACAGCAATACCCGTAATACCATTAAGTAAAATATGAGGAAGACGTGCAGGTAATGTTTTAGGCTCCTTCATCGTACCATCAAAATTAGGAGACCAATCAACCGTTCCTTGCCCTAATTCGGATAGCAGTACTTCACTAAAACGTGATAAACGAGATTCTGTATAACGCATAGCTGCAAAGGATTTAGGATCGTCTGGCGCCCCCCAATTTCCTTGTCCATCAACTAAGGGATAACGATAAGAAAAAGGTTGCGCCATTAACACCATAGCTTCATAACAAGCAGAATCGCCATGAGGGTGAAACTTACCTAGTACATCACCAACCGTTCGTGCAGATTTTTTATACTTTGCGGTAGCAGAAAGCCCCAACTCAGACATCGCATAAATAATTCGTCGCTGTACTGGTTTTAAACCATCCCCAATATGCGGTAAGGCACGGTCCATGATCACATACATGGAATAATTTAAATATGACTCTTCGGTAAATTGTCTAAGGGGGCGTTGTTCAATACCCTCAAGACTAAAATCAAGCACATCAGACATGAATTAAATTTCCTAAACTGTACGATTGTTGTTATTAAGTGACTAGCTTATATGATTATCAACAGGGAAAAAATACTTAGTGGTTATTTACAGAGAAATAATGACTATTTACGTATTTTGATAAATTAAAACCTGATTTTTGCCATTATTTTGAGCTGCACGCATAGCTAATGTTGCCGCTTTGACTAATTGTTCAAAGTCACTGAGGGTTTTTTGTAGACTTGCCACTCCAATACTAATGGATACTTTTTTATGTAAACCAAGCGAGCTAAGTTCAATGGCCGCTACTTTTTCTCGTAAACGTTCACTAATCGCTTTCGCTTGTTCTAATGTAGCTTCGGGTAAAACGGCACAAAACTCAGCATCGCCTCGTCGGGCAAAAAAGTCCCGAGCACGCATAGTTTCTCGACCGAGTAGAGCCACCTCTTGCAAGATAAGGTCTCCAACGTCAAAGCCAAATTCATCATTTATTTCTGAAAACCCATCAATTTTTATGACTAAAACAGCGGCATTTTTCTCATTTTTAGACATCACTAATATTAACTGACAGCCTTTTTTATACAGTGTTTTACGGTTAGGTAACTGGGTTAAATAATCAAGTTTACTGGCAAGTTTAGATGTATTTTTGAGACTAAATTGTAAAAATAAAAATAAGCATAGGGTAATAGCCGTTACTATCAATATAATAATATTACGCAACTGTCCTGCTTTTTTATTTTCCGCATTTTTTAATTGCAGTTTTTTGAGTTTTGTTTGATTTTCAAGCAATTCATTTTCGCTGTTTTTCTGGTTGGTGTCATATTTTTCATCAATCGATTCAATTTCGCTATGACGTTCTGCGGCGCTACTTTCCCAATATCTATCTATATAGTCGTTTTGATGTTCGTATGCTTTTTTGAAACGCTTCGTTGCTGAATAACTTTTAGCGAACATCAACGACACATCGATAAAAGGGCGGCTATTCAATTGCGGTATACTTATTTTTTTAACCAGTGCTTCTGTCTGTAGAAGTAAGGCGATAACTTTATTATCTCTGTCAGGCTCTTCAACCAAGTTAGCCTTAATCAATAACATCAAGTAGTTTTCTGCCGCATTAAAGTTCCCACTGGTTAATACGACTCTTGGCAGTGTTTCCCGAGCAATATCTGGCTCAGTTTTACTTTGTTGGAGTAACGCAATAATACGTGAATCAACAGGTAAATCAGCGACACGATGCAAGACATTTTCATCTGCCTGATACGCAAAAACAGGTTGAACTAAAAGTAAGAATACGATTACAAAAAATGTTCTAAAAACATTGACAAACATCACTTTGGTTCACCATCATCAAGTTTTTTTTGCTTGTCGCACTTTAAAGATAACATTGCATCTTTTACCAGTGAAGCAAAGGTTTGTTGACTCTCTTGCTGCATTTTTGCCTTACCAATACTGACTGAAAGCTCTTGTATGTCCGTTTTTCTAGCAAGGTATGCTGTAATTAAGCTATTAAATTGTTGGCCGAATTCCATGTGGCGCTTAACACCATCACCACCCAATAGAACCACAAATTCATTCTCACCAAAGCGCGATAATTTTTCGTTACCCCGCAGAGATAACTTGCCACAACCTGCAACTAACTTAAGTAACTCCCCCATAAGTTCATTACTCAGGTGTAAATTGAGTTTTTTATAATGATCAATGCTAAACAGTAAGATACTCAGCGTTTTTTTATTTTTGTATGCAGAAGAAACCGCTTTTTCTCCCAGTATAATCATATGATGTCGATTAATTAACTTAGTTAAAGTATCAACTTTTTTTGCATTGAAAAAATGATTTTTTCCTTTATAGGTACGAACTAACAGCCAAGCTAAACTTAATAATATTAAGATGATAAAAACAATAAATAGCTGCCGATTTATAGCTTGTTCCTTAATCTCATTTAATTTTAATGACTGAATAGTCTGTTTTTCAACCAATAGTTTTCTTTGTAGGTCAAACTGTTCACTTTCATACTTTAAGCGTAACTCTTCAATAGCCTTACTATTATAACTATCTCGAAGACTTAAACCGTAATGTAAGTATGCTGACTGGTGTTGGTAGGCTAATTCAAACTCTTCCATTGCAAAATAGATTTTTGCTTTAAGATTCAAAATGCCTAATGTGGAATCATTAACTAAGTGAGCGGCCTGACTTGATGTTAACTTACTTGCTGCGTCAATACTTTGTAATGCCTCTTCATAACGCTTTAATTCAAACAACACATAAGCTTTATCTGTTTCATGAAAAAGCTGAAAACCATATTGCTGTGCATTAGCAGCATATTGACCTGCAATTAAAATATACTGATACGCTGCCTCAGGGTCTGGAGCATCTTTGTATAAATGCGCCCATGCCATACCAGAATACACAGTGCCCATAAGTTCATCATTTGTAAACTTGTCCGCGATAGCAATAATTTTTTTATATAAGATGATGGCTTTTTCGTAGCGGAAATTAACACCATGGTTAACAGCAATATTTCGTAGACTATTAATTGCTAATAATTCTTTACCTGCTTTACTAAAATGTTCATAGGCTTTTTGGTAAAATCTCATTGCTTTATCTTCTTGGTGCAAATAAGAATATAAATTACCAAGCTCTGAATTCACCTGACCTAGGAGCTCATTATCATCAAGTTCACTGGCCGTTACCAAGGCATCATTTAAGACAATAAGCGATCGTTCATATTTTTCTGTTAAGTAGTAAATAGCGCCTAAATTGATCAGTCCTTCAGCAATGTGTTTTTTATTATTTAATGATGTCGAAATATCTAAACCACTAAGGTAGTCTTGAGTGGCCTGTGTTAAATCGCCTAAACTTTCAACCGCAAAACCCCGTAAATAAAATAGTTGGGCAATAATAATACTTGGGCTGGCAAGTCGTTTAGTTAATAACAAAGCCTTATCTGCTGAGGTTTTTGCTGCAAGATATTTCGCTTGGTCGATGTTTATTTCTGTCTCAAGATTAACATACTTAAGCTGGTCTTCAATATTAAGGTCGCTGTATTTACTTTGGTAGGTTCCTAATAACCGTAACGCCTGACTTGGAGATTCATTTTTAAGGGATTCAACTTGTGATAAAAGTACAGAAAATTCATCACGACTACTCGTTTCAAACGAATATATATCACTGGATATTAACAACAAAGAAGATAGAATCAAACATTTGAAATTTAAAGTGTTTTTATCGTAAAACTTTAGCAAATGTTGTCCTTTATATTAATTATTGAATATTATTCAAATAGTATAAAACGAAAGTACAAAAATATTAAACTGTTATTTTAAAGCAACATAGTCACTGATGTTGTTATATCTTAACTTTGTTAATAAAAGCCCCTGAAAGTAACGCTAAAACCGCAGAAAATGCTAAACATGCTTGAATATTATATTGTTGGAAAATCCAACCTGATAATACCGTGCCTAATAAACGTCCAAAAGCATTAGCCATATAATAAAAACCGACATCCATAGAAACACCATCAACTCTAGCCATAGCGATAATAACAAAACTGTGTAACGACGAATTAACAGCAAAAACAACACCAAAAACAGCTAAACCAATAACCAGAGTCAATTGTGGGTCACCATTGGAGTTTAGCGAGTAAATGATCGGAAGAATAACAAAAACAAGCGCTACAGCCCATAAAGATAACATCCGTCCATTCGGTATTTGCCCACGACTATAACCAACAATATTAGGTGAAAACGCCTGTACGATTCCGTAAACAATAATCCAAAGTGCCATGAAAGCACCAATAGATTCACTTTGCCACTCTAATTGTTCAGCGAAATAAACAGGTAATGCCACCACAAACCAAACATCTCGCGCGGCAAATAAACACATTCTCGATGCCGCTAAATAATTTAAAGAAGGATCATGAGAAAGTAACTGACTAAATTTTGCTTTATAACTTGCTTTACCTATTTCTTCTTTTAACAAAGCATAGCTAAATAGAATCACCACAACGAGTACACTAATCATTAACCAAATTGCGGCGTTAAAACCTAGGGTGGTTAATAACAATGCCCCGAGAAAAAAACCAACGCCTTTTAAGGTGTTTTTTGACCCCGTTAACAAGGCAACCCATTTAAAAAGTGTAGATGACTGTTGTTGCGGTACTAAGAATTTTATACAACTTTTAGCACTCATTTTGTTAAGATCTTTCGCAATACCTGACACCGCCTGAGCAGCCATCACCCAGATAACCGTTAGGTAACTCTCTGGAACAGTTAACATTAACAAAGCGAAAATTTGTAGCAGCAAACCAATATGCATGGTTTTATTTAAGCCAATTCTTGCGCCTAACCAACCTCCAATTAAATTAGTCACAACACCAAATACTTCATAAAACAAAAAAAGCATGGCGATTGCTATGGGTGAGTAACCTAATTGATGAAAATACAGCACCACCAACATGCGTAGCGCGCCATCAGTGAGTGTGAAGGCCCAATAATTACCTGTAATTAATAAATACTGCTTGGTAGTTTTGGGTAAATTAACCAATGTAGACCACATCATCCATCACCCAAAAATGCTAGTATTTAACTTGGTATAGTTACACATTAATGTAGATATCAATGCTGACCTCACTGATAAGTTTATTAATAGGCTCATTACGTTAGATCACTCATACCAACCATTAACATCAATTCAGCGGCGCGATTAGCGTAACCCCATTCATTGTCATACCAAAGATACATTTTCAATTGCGTATCATTAATCACCATAGTAGATAAAGCATCAACAATGCATGAACGGGGATCCGTTTTATAATCAACAGAAACTAACGGTCGCTCTTCATAACCCATAATGCCTTTAAGTTCATTGTTAGCGGCCAACGCCATCATGCTATTAATTTCTTCAATGGTTGTTCCTCGGTTTAATTCAAAAACACAATCAGTAATAGAAGCATTAGCCAGTGGCACCCTTACCGCATGGCCATTTAATTTGCCTTTTAATTCAGGAAAGATATGAGTGATTGCGGTTGCTGAACCTGTGGTGGTTGGAATAAGGCTAATACCACATGCCCGTGCGCGACGCAGATCTTTATGAGGGGCATCTAAAATAGTTTGTGTATTGGTGATATCGTGAATAGTTGTCATGCTACCGTGCTTGATACCAATATACTCTTGCAATACTTTAACAACCGGTGCCAGACAATTGGTTGTACATGAAGCTGCCGTAACAATTTGATGTTGTGTACTATCATATAAATGATGGTTAACCCCCATCACGACATTTAGTACACCCTCTTCTTTTACTGGAGCGGTTACTACAACACGCTTGACCCCTTGATCAAGATATTGCTGTAAAATATGCTTACTTTTCATCACGCCTGACGCTTCAATAACAACATCACATTGTGACCAGTCGGTGTCTGCTATGGTACTATTTTGACTTATTGTTAGTTGTTCACCGTCAATAATCATCATATTCTCATTGGCATTCGCTTGGTATTGCCACCGGCCATGAACAGAGTCAAAGTTAAGTAAATGTGCTAAAGTGTGAGCGTCTCCTGCGGGATCATTAATTTGAATAAATGTTATCTCTGGCCAATGCCATGCAGCTCGCATTAACAAACGTCCCATTCTGCCAAAACCGTTAATTCCTACTTTAATAGACATAATTTTTCCTTTTGATCATTTCTGATGTGCTGGTCATTATTCACAACACGCTTGTTGGCGATTTGGTCTGTCACCCATTTGGTCTAATGTTAAGCGAAAACTTACGATGAAATTTGAATTATTTGTTAAACATTGTTTAATTGTTTCGTATTGCCAAGCCAACATATCAGCCGACAACCGATAAAAGACCCAGCGGCCTACTTTTCGCTCTTCGACCAAATCATGTGCTTTTAATTGCGCCATATGCCGTGATATTTTTGGTTGAGATAAATCCAAGGCAAACGTTAGCTCACAGACACATAACTCTTGTTCTAGCATCAACATGAGAATTATTTTAAGCCGTGTATCATCAGCAAGATCTTTAAAAAAATACACAGGTGAAGTTTCAGCTTTCAAAATCAGCCTCTAATACATATGAAATATCATATATATTATCAGTTTTTATAAATTAATAAGCAATAAATAATTTTCTCAGCAAAAAACGTATTTATGACATAACATTATTAACATCAATAATTAACAAAGACATAACAATGCGGAAAGTTATTTTAATTAATACCCTGTTATTTACGCTGCTTTGTAGTAGTCATTGTTTTGCATTTCGTGACTTATCCGCAATATCGGCTCCTGAGACCTTTAATAATATTCATGTCGAAAGAATAGGCTCTGACAGCAAAGTATCTGAATTTATTATTTTTATTAAAGACGAAGTTAAACCACATTATCACGAGCTCCACACTGAACTCATTTATGTATTAGAAGGGAAAGCAGTTATGACACTGGGTGAAACCAAACAAGTTATTAAAGCTGGCGATTTTATTAGAATTAACCCCGCGTCAATTCACTCGGTTAAAGTCTTCTCTGATACCCCTTTAAAAGTACTTTCAATTCAAAGCCCTGAATATAATGGCAATGATCAGGTATTTATAAAAGAGTAGGATATATAAATTCTGGAATACCTTGGTCTATCACTATGTTGAGCGGCGTAAAAAAATCTAAAAATAGAATTTTCGTACACCGGCCACAACAATGAAATGTTTATCTTCTTAAAATCCGATAAAGGTGCGAATCATTTCTCAAGAGGTGCAGAGCAATTACCCATTCTGGATTTATCAACAAACAGCTAAGTTATTTAATATCATTCACTCCTAAGCATGTATTACGTCAAAGATATCTCTAAATGAGGTCTTAGTAATGATATCAATGTGTAAATGTAATTTTCTCGCGATATCACTTGAAGATATAAGCCCTCTTATATGGTGATTCGCTTGATCAACAACTAAACAATGACGTAGTCCGTAATTTTTCAACGTAGTTACTACATCATTGACCTTAGCGCTTCCAAGCTCTTTATAATCAAGTGCATGTAATTTGTACCTTGGTATCATCATATCCCTCACTAGAATTTCATCCCTAGTACTTCCCTTGGCGACTTCTGCTACGATGCGTTGTTCTGACAACTCATTGGTACTAATAATACCTAAGAAGTCATGCCCTTTAGAGACAACGATTTTCATTTTCACATGCGCTTTCAACATCAATTTTAAAGCATCAACAGCATCGGTATCCCCTTCAATAACCAAGGCTTTATTTTTTTTAAAATCGGTAAAAATATCGGTGGCCGGAGACGCTAAAGAAATCTTATTAAAATCCTCTGGTGAAATAATGTTGTCTATTAAATCTAAATCAAATAACTGTAAATTTGTCATAATAACCTCTAATAATATTAAGATTCATCTGTTTTTAACAAAATACGATTATGAATAAATCGTGTTTTTTTATGCCTAACTGAATGTTTTAATTTATTGCTTAACTGATTAAATGCTTGGTCAAAAGCATCTTTTGCATATTTACAAATTACTTTTATATCGATGTTTTTGATGCCTGATGTATGTAATGAAATATGACAACCATATTTAGCATTCCCTTTTCTACAGCTATCAGCTTCAAAAGTTATTTGTATAAAATTAATAACATCAACATAAAACTTAAGGTTTTTTACAATATTAATTACATAAGATTTTAATTTAAAATCCTGTGTTTTATGACGAAAAGTGGTTGTTACCATCATGAGTAAATCTCTACAAAAAATTGGCGACATTAAGCCAAAAATCAATATTAGCATTGACCTAATTATAAGTTGGGAAATTTATACGATGTTGAAGGGTGGGGCTCTTGGACGTGAATATTGAAATTTATTATTCAATATAATGAATTTTTTGTTAGTTGAGTATTTAGCTAAATAGGCACGTTGATTAATTCGATTGTTTGTCTCAATGTCCGTAATTAATGGCTCATGCTCTGAGTCTAGTTCAATATCAGTGATGACATCAAAAATTAATAGGCTGGAAGTATCCGCATTTATTTCATCAGCAATACTATATCCCGACTCACTATTTGAGCAGGTTACAAAAAATAAAAATATTGCAAAACTTAATTTAAACACACGCTTCTCAGATAAACGGTCACTTAATCTATATTGAGTGACACATTTATTTTTTCAAGAGGGTAAATGTAATTTTTTATTTCAATGACTTTTCGAATGATTTATTAATACATTTTATGAAGAAATAGGCTGGGAAACAGGTCACATTTTTTCAGGTGCTAGTATGATGATTGCTAATAACGCATTGCTTTAAACTTACCTTTTTAAACCAATGCAATAAACAAGGTTAAACAGTATGATTTTCATATGCCCATTTAGGATTAATTAATCATTACGAAACATTAATTGTTGAATACACCATAACCTGTCATAAATAAAAATTCGCCATTCGCCTTAAGGAACACGTAAGTAATTTTCTTTACCTATTGCCAAGGGCAAGGTTTTTGCTTCTGCTTTTGCCATCTTTACTAGAAAGTAATCGCTCATAATACAACACACCAATTTGCCGATTTAATGCGCGAGCCGACCAAATTTGCTCGATAGACTCGTTTAAATACCATTGACGAGCCTGCTCACTTTCAATACGTATTAACGTACGATAATACGTCCAACTCAATTCGGTACGCAGTGAGTCGCGAATTGGAAAAGCTAAATAAAACTTGCGAATTTTACGAAAATCACATTCATTAAAGCCCTTGCCAAATTCAATTGTTAACACGCTAACTAACTGTTTTAAGACTTTTTACCATAATTGGGCGGCTTTCACCTTGCTATTCGTCTTCAACAATCAAACAACCTACTTGCCAATAGGTTTGTACCATTGTTGCCACTTTGTAATAAAAAATACTGTTTGCTGTAACCGCTGACAACTTTGCTCAAGCAAATCGCGAATGTCATTAACTAGATTTGTATCGGCTGTTAAATTTTTCATACTTCCCTCACCATCACACAGCTTCATTTGAACAGTTATCTTTTAAAAGCACAGTGCAAAATATTCTTTTAATAATTTCATCATATTACGCTTAGCTTTGTGGTGTTTGATAAGGTTACCTATCATTACCGTTACTAATGCTTTATCAGCGCTATTTACTATTTTAGATAAATGCAGCAGTAAATCGGTCGCTTCTTGATAGGCAGAATTTTTTTTGCGCTCAATAATAACCATTATCACACGATAATAAAGGTCTACGGCATCTTGTGGGTGGGTCGCTACGATTAAGTCGGCCAAGTTACGTAAGGTGTTTAATTCTGCTTTATGTGACAATGCCCATAAACGGGCCTTGTTCAACTCTTGATGATAAAGGTAAAAATCTAACAAGGCATCGGCATTTCTTGTTATACCGCCGTAGCTATTTTCAGCATAACAATGCGCTAATAGTTGCGCTGACTTTTCAACAAAATTAGGGTCTATTACCCCGATAGTGTGTTGCAAGGTTTCTAATTTTTTATAATCGTTAAAGCTGGGGTTATCAGTAAAAAGCTGCCAAGCCAGTTGCCATGCTTTTTTATATTCTTTTAAAGCGGTGCGTAAGGTAACTTCGTATTGTTGGCAGCTCTTTTTTTCATGAGAAGTTGTGGCTTGCAGGTAAGATTTTTTTAACCAGCGCTCGGCATTTAGCTGGTCGTTATTGTCGATACAATGTTGGCTTATCTTTATAAAATCATCGGCTTTATTGGCGGTTATTTCCATTAAACGACTCTGCTCCCGCCAATCACCCGTGTGTTCTGCTTGTGTTATTAATGGCATAATTAAACGTTGTAGCGCCCATTTACCGTTAAAGTCGCTTATGTTACCCCCTGATTGAAGGTATTGCTTAACCTCGCTGTCACACAAGCTTAAAAATAGCCTGTTTACCTTATCACTTAAGGTAAAGTCTTCGGGGACTGCAGGAAAAACATCATACTTACACGTTTTGTAATGCTCAAATATCCATTGGGCTTTTTCATCGTTTGGCCAGGTTTGCACCGTAAATAACGCGCTTAATCGCTGATTTAACTGCCCTTCAATAGTAAAGCGAAAACCGCCAGAGTCATCAATTTGCTCTAGTACTTTATTGAGCCTAATAAGGGCATGTAAAACAAGTTGCCACTGCTTATCTACTGGCAATTTATCTATCGCAATAAAAATAGCTGCAAACATCTCATCGCTATGATCAAAATAAGCGCCCACTTTATGCCACTCAAATACTTCTTTAACGGGTAAAGCCTTGATGATGAGATTTTTAATGTTGGCAACACTCAAACCACTTGCGCCGCTTTGCTCATTAAGCATGGCTAATTGCCATTTACTGGTTTCGTTGTCTGAGGCATTTACATAGCTCATAACAATCTCGGTTAATTCTGCCACTGATTTTTGGCTAAACCATGATGTTAATTGGGCTTGTTGTGTTGTTATTTTGTTATCAGGCATGGTTAGATAATGGCTCTTTTGGCTGTTGATGATTTACATTTTTCGGTTTTGATGGTGTCTGGAATGGTTAATTCACCTGAGATGAGTTTTGGTAAGCAAGAAAAATAATTATCTGGCATGTGCCTTTAAGGGATACGTTGTTTTTTCAACGGTATGCAATGCGGTATCAATTTTTACCGCAATGTCATCTTATTTGGCTTGTTTTTGAATAAACGACCACATTAATCGAGTTCGACCATATTACCTTTTTCTTGTAACCATATTTTGCGATCACCGCTACGTTTTTTCGATAAAAGCATGTCCATCATTTCCATTGTTTCACTATGTTCATCAATGGTTAGCTGTACTAAACGCCGCGTATTTGGATCCATGGTGGTTTCGCGCAGTTGCAAAGGATTCATTTCACCTAGACCTTTAAAACGCTGTACATTGACTTTGCCACGTTTTTTCTCGGCTGCTATTCGGTCTATGATGCTGTCTTTTTCTCCTTCATCCAAAGCATAAAAAACTTCTTTACCTATATCTATGCGATAGAGTGGCGGCATAGCAACATAAACATGCCCTGCTTGTACTAGCGGCAGAAAATGTTGAGTGAATAACGCACACAATAGCGTAGCGATATGTAAACCATCTGAGTCGGCATCGGCAAGGATACAAATTTTACCATAACGTAATTCAGATAAATCCTCAGAATCAGGGTCTATACCTAAAGCAACAGAAATATCATGTACTTCTTGTGAAGCTAATATTTGTCCGGAGTCTACTTCCCAGGTATTTAGGATTTTCCCTCTAAGTGGCATAATAGCTTGTATTTCACGATCTCGCGCCTGTTTGGCGCTACCGCCAGCTGAGTCCCCTTCGACTAAAAACAACTCAGTGCGGGCAATATCTTGACTACCACAGTCTGTCAGTTTTCCGGGTAAGGCGGGGCCTTG
>JBLHNB010000060.1:0-34652 GCA_047621305.1 Alteromonadaceae bacterium
GATCAGTCTAAAAACGTCATCTACTGCGTTGCATTCAATCCTAATAGCCAGCTATTACTCAATCATGCATCTTTGTAGCTAAAATTTTTAGCCATGTTCAAAATCACACATCTTCAATGACCACGGGCATAAGCTTAGTTTTTATTAATCTTCTGGCTGGGTCTTCAAGATAGCGATAGCTAATAACTGAAAGTAATAGTGATATCGTTATTAATAAAAAGGCTAAGCCCCAAGCTTGTGGTAAGGACATTTGATAGCCCAGCCCTAGATCATTTAAATCATTAGGTATAAGTATTCGTCGAAAGCCTACATACGCAAAGAGTACCGGCATATGGAGTAAATAGAGTGAGTAAGATATTTCACCTAGATATTTAAGTATGGGTATTTCAAGGACGCGTTCCATCTTTCCTTGGTTAGCTGCAATATTCAGTACCAGTAAGGCAAAAATCAAAACGGAAAACAGATCGTTTAAGATCTCAAAAGACCAACCAATGAGTAGTATGATACAAAAACATAAACTCCAGTTGCCAGAGCTGAACCCGTTTTTATCTTTGAAATACTTATAGCTATCATATATCAACATACCTAACATGAATCCACAGAAGCAACGTAATAAAGCGGCTCCGGTGGTAATGTCCAACATATGCATAGGAATAGGTACTGACTCTGGAATGCCAAAAAGTGCCCAGCGAACTCGCCAGAATTCAGGTTGAAAATGAAAAATAATCGCAAGGTAACCTAGGATCACCATAGTAAGCACAAGTACTTTTCCCCAACGTTTACCTTGAAACATCAAAAAAACGAGTAGTGGGAAACACATATTAACCCACCATTCTACACTGATAGACCAAGAGGGTGAATTCCAAGTGGCTTCCGAATGTATTCCTAAGGCTTGGATCAGTAATAGCTGAGGTATTAAGGCACTGACGTCATAATTGACGTCAAACATGCTATTAAAGGTTTGGGTATAGTACATAATACCGTAGAGGCCTAACATTAATAGTAATGTAAAAAAATGTAAGGGATAAATTCGGGCAAAACGCGCAACAATAAATTGTCGAAATTTTGTTATGGAAAATGAATGAGCAAATGAACTACCGTAAACGTGATAAATAACAAAACCACTTAAGATAAAAAACAGATCAACCATCAGGTAGAGCTTTTCTACAATATGTATAGCAGAAGTACCTTTGGGTAGGATGTTTGCAACAAAAAGGTGAAAATGAAATAAGACCACTAACATAGCGGCAATTCCCCGCAGGGCGGTTAAACCTGTTATCAACGTTAAATTTCCTTAAAATAATTTGTACACAATTTTGCTCATAACACTGATCTGAATATGACTGTGAGCATAATTTTGATACTAATAAACGCATAGACTGAATCGACTTCATTCGATTAAGTCTATGTTGTATTTAAATTATTCGAATATACGAAGCTAGTAAATACTGAGTTTTGTGGGTTTAAAGTCCTGCATATTGCTGAGAGTATGCTTCAGCTTGTTCAGGGGTTATAATCTTCACCACTTTTGCAGGATTACCCATCGCAATAGCATTGTCGGGGATAGATTGACTAACGACACTACCAGCCCCTATTACTGCATTTTCGCCTATGGTGACTCCTTTTAAAATGATGGCATTTAGACCAATCCAAGCCCCTTGTTTTATAATGACGGGGCTAGAATTAATATGGCTGGCTTCATCTTCTGTACCTCGCCCTCGTATAGGATGGCCATTACTATCCATAATGGTGACACCTGGACCGAAGGTAACATTGTCTTCAATGACAACTTTTTCATAAGCAACGATAGCGGTTCCTTGTAACGCGACACCATTACCTATTTGTATTTTACCTGGCACTCTATTATTAACTTTAACACTGGTCAATTTCACTGGGCCATTGTGAAAAGCCAATCGGTTTAAGTTTTCTATATAGCAATGACTTCCGATAGTAATAGCTTGCTTAAAATCTTCAGCATTAATGTGTTGTTCTGAGAAACTAGGGTCTGTTACCCAAGTTAACGTTAAATCCATGTCGCCAAAACAGTAACATGGCTCACCTAAGTTCATGCTGATAGATTTAGCGTTGCTGTCTTCTTGCAAATAAATATTTTGATAAATTGGCATAATAATTAATTCTCTACAGTGTGTTTGTGAGAGACGATATTTTTAAATCGTCTCTGTTTTAAGTTTGGGTAAATGACGTTGGTTCAGCTAAATAATTCAACAAAGAACTAATATTCCTCAATAGTTATAATTAAGCGCCGCTGAGGTTATGACGCCATTTATCACTTTTAAATCGATACAGTGCAGCAAAGGCTTTTATTAATTCTTCAAATAATACCAATGCATAGATATACAAAGGGTTAAACCCCAATGTTAGTAATATGTAGCTGGTTGGGAGAATGATCAGCCATTGCATGATGATATCGAGTTTCATGCAAAATCTACCATCACCACCACTTCTAATAACACCGTTCATTGTTTGAATTGATACTGACTTGATAACAACACCTATCATCATTAACGTGATGTAACTATTAAGTGAGTAAGACCCATTCCCTTGACTGAAATACAAGATGATTTCGTTTTTAAACAAGCTAAATAGTGCGATTATCACAACGATGGAGCTAAGGCAGAGCACGATGGAAGATAGCGACTTTCTATATATGTCTACTTTGGACTCATGAGGTATCGCTTTACCAATCAATATACTGGTGGCTGTTGATATCCCCAGTGTTAGTGATAATAGAATACTTTCAATGGGGATGATCACACTGATGGCGTGTAAGGCATCACGGCTACTGCGTCCCAAAAAAGAATAAAACAAAAAAGCACCTAAAGACCAAACGACGCTCGATGATGTTGAAGTAATGATTTGTTCTTTTATCGTAATAAACTGCTGTTTATTAAACACCACTCCTTTGCAGATATTCATGCGTTTAAAAAGCAATAAAGAGATTAAAGCTAAAAATTCAAAAACTGAGCCTATAACGGTGCCATAGGCAGCACCTGAAATACCCAATTGATATTGATGTATAAGTATTGCACTGATGAGGATATTTAAAATCACCCCAACACTGATCACCGCTGACACCCAAGCTGACTGTTCAACTATTCTTAAATAGGTGGCAATCACCGCAGACATAGATAAAACTATCAGAGAAACCAAAACTATACCTATATAGGTTTCACAAAGGTTAATGATATTTTGATCGTCAGTAAACATTGATATTATTAAGGTATCACATGCGAGTACGGCAGAAAAAATGACCAGTGAAACGATAAAGCTAATAAGTAAAGTCGTTACAATAGCTGAATTTAATTTTCCAGAATCCCGCGAACATTGAGCTGCGACATAGCCACCACCGGTAGATATACCGATAATGGTAATGATAGCCACTAACATCACCCGACCTATAATACCGGTCGCCGATACGTCGTCTGCACTTACTTGGGCCAGTAAAAAAGTATCAATAAAAGATTTTGATGAAAACAATAAGGTTTGAATGGCGATAGGAATAGCCATCAATAACAATTTTTTATAGAACATAAAATAGACTCTACAGTATTAACCTAACTGGCTTATAACGCGATTTAGTGAATAAATAGCATCACCAATCTCTTGATCATAAAATGAGGTTTGCCATAGCTTATGCATTTCTTTAATTTTTAATCGGGCAACACCTGCTTGTTCTACCTTGTCTTCCAACTCTGAATCGTCGCTTTGATGTGGCCAATGTATAGAACAAATGTTCTTATCTACCTCAAATTTGTTATTGTTTTTAAACAGTCTGATACCAAGCTCAACATCCTCGCCACCCCAACTGTTAAAACGTTCATCAAAAAGGCCACAGCTGATTAACGCTTGACGCTCTGCTGATACATGTGCGGTCCAAAAAATATCGAACGGGGCAGGCCATAGCGAGATATTGTCGCCGAGGTCGTCATATTGAGATTGACGAATATCAATAAGACCTTTGGTTTTTGCTAACTCAATAGCGACATCAACGTCATTAGCACAGATACTCGATTTTAGTAACTCTGCGTCATTGCCAGCAGCGCCAAAACCATAGACGTAACCAATAAGCACTTTAGGGCAAGTATCTGATTCATGCTTTATTAAATGATTTGTCAAACTATGACTAGACATTATGATACCGCTGTCAATCAAAACGATATATTTTCCTTCCGCATAAGTAATACCAAGGTTTCTGGCTTTTCCTGCTCTAAACCCCAGATCTTTTTGCCATAAATAGCGAATGTTCATTTCATCCAAAAATTGATTGCATACACTTTCGGTATCGTCTTTACCACCATCATCAACAACGATGACTTCATAATCATCCTTATTTAAGCTTTGATTTTTCAATGATGCTAACGTTCTTTTTAATAGATCACTGCGATTATAAGTAGGGATCACTACACTGATTTTCATATTAAGCCTTAAATTTATTTACCAAGGAATTTGATTACTTTGTTTAATGAATAAAACTCATCGTCAAGTGTTTTCATGTAGAAACTGGTTTGCCAGCTGTTGTATTTATCATTTAACTTAATGACGGCTTCAATAGCTGCTGAGTTCTCCGTGTCGGTATCATCAGATTGTTCAAAATGAGGCCAGTGAATTGAATGAATATCATCACCAAGTTCATACTTATTATTGTTGTGAAATAGTCGTATGCCTAAATCAACATCTTCACCGCCCCAGGAGTTGAAGCTCTCATCAAATAATCCCACGCCAATTAACTCACTGCGTTTGGCGGATACATGGGCAGTCCAAAAAATATCAAAGGGTGCTGGCCACATTGAAAGGTTCTTTCCTAATTGGTCATATTGCCATTGTCGATGGTCATATAGTTGGGCTTCTTGCATGACTTTTATTGCTGAGTCGACATCACGACTATTGATTTTACTCAGGATATTATTAACGGCATTTTCATCTGATTTAAAGCCATAGATATAACCAATGATTACTTTATTTATTGCTGACGAATCGTGGCGCTTTACGTGTTTCTCTAATCCGTGATGACTAAGAATGATGCCGGAATCAATTAACAGTATGTATTCTCCTTCCGCAGCAACAATCCCTACACTTCTCGCTTTACCGGGTCTAAACCCTGCATCTTTCTGCCAGATGTAACGAATATTGATAAGGTGTTTAAAATCATCACAAACTTGCTTTGAATTATCTGAACCGCCGTCATCGACGACGATCACTTCAAATAATGCTTGGTCGAGAGACTGATTCAATAGTGAATTAAGGCTATATCGTAATAACATTTCTCTATTAAATGTTGGTATAACAACGCTAATTTTCATTGACTCAATTCCATAGAAAGGTAAATAGCATCTTTACCGTAAGTTGATAATGTTTGAGGTTCTTTCTGCTCAAAAATAGATAAACCCATACTTTCCCAAAAGTATCTACTTTTCATCACAGAAACTACTGAGATACTTTTAAAGCATTTAAATGAAGAAGCTGAAATCAGGTCAGTGATAATCTTTCTACCGTAGCCATTTTTTTTATGACTAGCAGATATACAAAAATCATGAATATGTAAATTCCCATCATTTTTATAGTTACGTTCTTCCGAGTTAATACTCGGCGATTTACCAATCATATAGGGCATTGCGAGCAAGTAACCTTCTACTTCTTCGTCGATTTCTACAACAAAACAGGTATCAGTTGAAGTCATTTCTTTCGCCTGTAATGAACCTTTTGACTCGATTAAAGTCACTGGATAAGATTGTTTTTGGATCTCAATGATCCTATTCCAATCGCCATTCTCTATGTGTCTTACTTTCATTTATCAATACCAAGGTTTAAGGTTATTAGAATGAACACTCTTTTGAAGCAGTACTCTTATTTTGAAGGCTAATAGGATCACTAAATTCTGGCAGAGTGTTTTGCAGAGCCTGCTGCCAAATATCACTGTCACATCGTTTAACTTTTTCGTGCACGTCAAAGATGTTATTAGCATTAAGACTGAATTTGTCATTACGCTTAAACGTTTTTTTAAGTGGTTTGAAACCATTAAACCCTACAGTGGTATAACTTGTTGAATAAGCACCGCAGGCCAGCAGTAAAACGCTGTCGCCGGACTTTAATGTACGAGGTACTTTTATTAAATTACGTTCATCATTGAGTACATCATCGCTATCACAAGTAGGCCCGGCAATAATACAGTCGACCGTATCACTGCTATCATGTCCGATAAAAATCATTTGGTAACGCAAAGCATCTGTCTCATAAAGGCCATTAAACCTGCCGCAACTCAAGAATAACCAGTATTGCTCATCACCCTCTGGTTGGATGCGCTTAGATAGCCTTAATACATGTGCCTTTATGACACCAAAATCTGCTACCAAAAATCGTCCAGGTTCAAGAATGAAAGCAAGGGAGTCGCTTACTGTTTCTTGCAGTGTTTTCATTCCTTGACGTATGGCGTCAAAAATAGCGTTTAAATTTGGCTTTAGAGGAGCACCTGATTTATCACTATACCCTTTGGCGGGTAGGCCGCCGCCGAGATTTATATATTCAAGTGTTATGCCTGAATATTTTAATTCTAGGGCTATTCCTTGTAATTTCTCGAACAGCATATGCCACGCATTAGCTGACATCTGCTGGGATCCAATATGCACTGAAATGCCCGCAGGGCTTAGTCCCAGCCTTTTGGCTTCGACAAGGTTGCTGATAACAGCATGAGCAGAGCTGCCAAATTTACGACTTAAACCGTATACCGCGCCATGGCCATCAGTAGCTAGGCGACAATATACTTTACTGTGCGGAGCAAATTTTGCTATTGCGTGAACTTCATCAATACTATCAGCGGCATAATCTGTGATGCCAAGTTGGTGTGCTTCTGCAATTTGTCGATCAGATTTAATGGTATTGCCATAATGAATACGTTTTATATTGCCCCCCATAGCAAGCGCCTGTTTTATTTCGAAAATACTGGCAGCATCAAACCCCGCACCGGCATCAGCTAATGTTCTTAGAACTTCATTCTCCGGGCAAGACTTGATAGCAAAGCGAATATCGAGTTGCGGAAGCTCTTGAGTCAATTCTTTAAATTGTTGGCGAATGCCGTCCAAGTCAAAAATAATTTCGTCTTGTTGATAATTGACTTCAGGGTTATCTAATACACTACACGTACTCATAATTTATACCTCTAACGTTAATGTTTTTGAAAGGTTAATAAGCTGCGGCCACAATTTGGATAAATAGTGATAATCTTCCATATCGCGTTTTGCTTGTATGATTAGTACTTCTTTTTCTTGTGACAATGCGTTAGCCAATTGTTGATATCGACCACCCAATAACTGATAGTTTTTTATTATTTCATCAAATACGTAATGACAATGTTCGTTGTCAATGGTGATTGCGCCGGCAATTACTTTACATACTTCAGCATTATCAAGTTTGTTACATACACCCAATAATTTATCTGAACCTGCCAACGACATTAACTCGTAGGCCTTATGAAAGTAGGGCATAGACAACATGAATTTCAAAAAACGTCGTTGATATTTTATGAAACCATCATAGGTTTTTCGCTCCGGCGTATAATAGTTTTCAATATGACGGTTATGGACAACACTCGGTAATTGAGCATGATAAACGAGGTGAATTAAAAAATAGTCGGAGCCAATAGTATCTTTGGCAGGGGGGAGCGGTACAACTTCGTGAATACCGTGAAAGCTGATATTACACATATCAACAAGCATAGGATCTACTTGCCCTAATCTCGCCTGATCTGCGGTGAAGGCTGAGTCGCCAGCTCCTTTAAATGAATGTTCAACCAATAATTCTTGATGTTCTTTTGATGTGTTCTTTTCAGCCCATAAGCTAACTACATCTGAATAAATTGATGGATTTAACTGTTTTATATCACTGATGTCTACTGACAACTCACCAATAAAAGAAGCAGCTACCATGGCAACAGGCATATTTTTTTGCTGAATGCTCAATTGGCTTAAAATACTATCATGGGTAATGGTGTTAGCTATTTTCCCTAATGACAACAACTCTTGATGAATGGGGAATATTGTTTTGGTGTTAACCACTTGGTAATGACAATCTGAATCGCGACGGTGCACACTTTCACACGCTAAGGAAGCTGCTAATAAAAATGCTCTATTAGTACAGGCGCCATAGGAGACATCCTCTGGTAGCATTAAATCTAGTAATTTGACTTCGTCAGCAAACGGTAACAAATTAAACAATGTAATGAAGTGTTTTTGTTGTTGTTCTTTATCAAAATGTTTAACTTCAACTTTAGAGGTGATATCGAGTTGTTCGATCGCAATAAGGTTTTTTTCTGTGTCTGCTTTTTGTGATGTATCAATGATTAAAAGGCATACCTTAACCTTAAACTCTGCGGCTGCGTATATTGCTTCTTTAAAAAGTAACCGTATGGTATCTGCACATTCCCGATTGGTAGGAAGTGCTAAACAAATTTTATTCATGTTATTATTTTTCACTCCATGAAACCTGCCCGAGCAGTTTTTTTCCTAACGGAGTTAACGTTGCTGGGCCATATCGTAATTTTTCATGTCTGATCGGATCGCCAATTAAGGTGTTATTCCAACAAGGTGTTGTTAAGTTCTGCCATGAATCAATTCTTGATTTTGTTAACGCTTGTTGTTCATTGATTGCTGGCATCATAGATAGATAAAAGACACTACGAATTTTATCCTTGGATAAATTTTCTTTTACGCCATGAGCAAGCCAACCATTGAAAATTAGCAAATCGCCCGCAGCAAGATCAGGATGTATTACAGGGTATTCGTTGCTATCGATATTTGGTCTGATGGGATCTCGGTCACTAGGTTGGTTGGTTACCCATTGCTCATATTCGTTAAATAAACGCGGGCAACACTGAAACCCACCTGTATTCTCATCACTATCGGTTAGAGCAACAATACCTTGTACTCGTTGTGGTTTTAAATTACTTTTAGTATCTACATCCCAATGTAGATTAATATCAAACCCTTGCTCTGTCTTAGGGATCTTTATTCTTGAACGATTTTTTACATTAGGGGGATTTAAATTAATACGATCTAGTGTTGTCCATAGGGATTTGGTATCCCATATATCTACGAATGCATTGTAAATTCTCTCGTCTTGACGAATATCCCACAACAACTGATGTTGATACATTTCTACAAAGCCATAAATATATAAGTGCTCTTCTAATTCTGTGGCAAATGTTTTTTCGGTGTACCAAGTCTGTGGGTTATCGCTTGCCAACGTTTGGAATTCGCAGGCAGTATTAAACAAGGCACTAGCTTTCTCCTTGGATATGGCATTTTTGATAATCACGTAGCCATGCTTTTGCCAATGATCAAAGTCAGCGATAGATAAGGTTTTTAATGGTAGTTTTTTTTCTATTCGATGTAATGGATATTTAACGTAATAGTTTTCACCATCAGCACTGATAAAATCCGTATTAGTTTTATTGCGCATAATCCCCCCCTAGAGTTTTAGAACTTATTTCTGTAAAACACCGCTTTCCTGTATGCAGTGAAAATGTCGTAAAATTTCGTCAAGATATTTACAAGTTTTTTCGCTGTCTTAAAAACGAATATAGTCAGCGTTAATGACAGCCATTTTAATTAACGCTGAGTACCGTAAACCAGAGTACTCAGCTTTTAGAATCATTAACGATAATCGCAAAAGACCACGCATATAAAAGATAATATGACGGATAAACTGCGCTACTTTATTACAATACGCCTTTAAAATACCCCACTAGCACTGTGGACTAATTAATTAGTAAATCATTATGACTAACTATAAAGTAATATGACAACGCTGTCATTACGTAAGTGTTAATTTTTTATTAAGAATTATTAACTGTAAGTCTATAATATTGTAAGTTTTTAAATTAATATCAAAGTTGTTGTTATATATTGATATTGATCTTATGTGCAGGAATATAATGTATCCTAAATCTTTTTTATGGTGCGTTATACTCGACGCTAAAAACTATATTATTTGTATATAAAAAGGCGCTAATGGGCATTTCTATTACATATGTACAGTTTTTATTTAGGCATGAATTATCAATATATGATGGACAAAAAAGTAGCGTTATAGCATTGGTTTATAGTTGATTGGACAACCAAACATCACATTTACTAGATAATTTTTTTAATTCTACGGGGTATTTAAGAGTGAAGGAGCGATGAGTTTAAATTTTTAAAAGACTCTAACTATGTATGAATTTTATGTTTTATTTTTAATTTACTTAAGATAGTAAGATATAGGATGGTAATTTATGGTTTAGGTAAGATAAAACCTGATATTGAATTGATTTTTAAGAAATACGAACAGCTCACCGTAATCAAAAGATAAATGCACTAAAATCTGCCGTAGCTTTTATCTGGGATAGAAAAAGAGATACATCAATATGTAATTGAAAGAGAGGCAACCTGACTTGATTTTTTGTACAGGTTGTTATCAATAAATATGCTGATTAATGGAAAATAGGAGCTACTCAACAAAAAGAGGTTCTTATAATTTTTCCAGTCGTTCTTTACCGAAAACAGGGTTAGCATACATGGTTAACAGCCAATGTTGTTGCGGCGTAGTTAAGCCATCCATCCGTTGTTTTAATTGCTCTGCCATTGCGGATTGCGTTTCTTTATTTTGTAATAGTGTATACGCTGTTTGATTACTGTCGTAAAGTTTATAGTTAGCAATAATTTGTTGATCTATTTCATTAGCTATCGCTTTACTGTCTGCAAAATCGCCTTGCAGTGGCGCACAGAACTCAATATGGATTTGCCCTTTTTTACCAACTAGCCCTTGTGTCATACTTTTAAGATCTTCATCCGCCGATTTTTGGTATACACCGTGAACCTCCTTAGCGGCTAACTCTATGGCCTTATCTTTATCACAGGGATCAAATTCATAAGAAATAGCCACAGGAACAATATTTAATTCTTGCAAGTAGTCAGCGATGGGTTTTTGTTTATCTTTATTTAACAACAACATTGAAATAAGTGCGACATTGGTTTTATCTATACCATCCTTCGCGCGACCTTCACGTTGTGCTATCCAGATATTTTCTATATCTGTGGTTAGTGAGTGATGAATAAAACTTGATAACTGCTTGGATGCTTCTAACATCGCGCGTTTTGTTTTTTCGCTACGCTTAACAACAAAACACTTGTTGAGACGCATTAAATCAGAGACCCAAGGCTTATCAAGTAAATTATCACCAACGGCGGCTTGTACTGTGTTCATATTACTTTGAAATAAAGCCAAATTTACTAAGGCCGCGTCTAAAATGATATCGCGGTGATTACTAATAAACAGTGTTGCTTTGGAGTTATCTAGTTTATCTAAACCTTGATAGGTAAAAGCAGTGCTACTGTTTTTCAATAAATGATTAAGATATTGTTCAACTTCTTGTTGAATAGCATCGGTCGATACTATTTTTTTAGCTCTTGTTTTTAAAGATATTTTAACTAAAAACCGACTCAACGAAGGTAATATTTTGAATAAACGCGGCATTTTTAAGCTAGCAATAGATGTTTGTAAGTCCGTTTCTTCAATAAGTCTTTGGATTACAGCGACCACCTCATCGTCATGATAAGGACGAATATCATCAAACATTAATTATTCTCTTGTTAGCATTATTATATGGCAAAAAATTTAGGGAAAAGATTATAACGTAATAAATCATGACGTTGATTATTTTCTGTTAAATTTTACAATATAACATCGTATGAGCAGTATTAATGTCCTAATTGCTTTAGATCAAGTAAGGGGTAATGTTATCAACAAAACCTTTGGATATTGTAAATAATTAAATTATTATGCTTGTGTATATTATAGCAATCCCATTAAGTTATTGCTCACTTGTACAGGTTAAAATTTTTCAGGTCTACGTTGCTCTCAATCCTCATAGCTAGCTATGAGTCAATCAAGCGCCTTGCCCTATAATATTTTTCCTGCGCACAACAAAATCACAAACTTAATGTAATGGGTATTATTGTTGTTTTATTAATAGCGTTGTAGTTGTTGATATCATCGCAGACATCGTCAAGTAATAAGTGTATTTAATGCTGAAATTTGGCATTTAATGCCAAGGCTTAAATTATATGTATCGCGACTCATAAATAATTATTTGATTGAAAATGATACAGTTAACAAAAAAAGCTAAAAAAAAGTGTAAATATACTTGCGTTTTTTCGTACATGCCCCACATTTATATATGAGTAACAAATAAAAGGAATACATATGAAAATAAATCATTCTGGTCATCACGTCGAAGTTACTGATTCAATCAAAGAACATTTAGAGGAAAAATTTTCAAAAATTGCTAGTCATTTCCCAACCATAATCGCCTTAGATGTTATTCTGGATAAAGACCATGGTAAGTATCAAGTTGAGTTGATAACAAACTATGAAGGAGGACGAATATCTGTCTCAGCTAAAGATGATGTTATGTATCCAGCGATCGCACTTGCCGCTAAAAAACTCGATGCTGCTTTAAAACATAGAAAAGGGCAATTAAAAGCCAATTTGCATAGTAAACCAGACGCAACAACCCCTGATATTGCTCATGAAAAAGTTCAGGAAATGAACTTAGGTTAAGCTGTTATTTCGCTATATCAGTGCTGAATTAGCCCTGATATAGCCCTACCTTAAAATTCACTTCTTATGTCTTTATTCTTTTTACGTTAATATCCATCATATATTCTAATTTTTAACATTAATTGACCCACAATAGTGATTATTTCAAATACCGTAACGCTTAATGAAAGTGAAATAGAGATGTCTGCTGTACGCTCACAGGGCGCTGGCGGGCAGAATGTTAATAAAGTTTCTTCTGCAATACATTTACGTTTTGATATTGATGGCTCTTCTTTACCTGACTTTTATAAAGAACGGTTATTAGCGTTAAAGGATAAACGCATTAATAAAGACGGTGTACTGATCATAAAAGCGCAACAATTTCGCACTCAAGAAAAAAATCGGGATGACGCACTTAACCGCTTAGTTGAACTTATAAAAAGTATTGCTATTGTCCAAAAAACAAGAAGAGTTACTAAGCCTACCAAAGGTTCAAAAACGCGCCGTTTAGATGATAAATCTCGTCGCAGTAAGGTAAAAACAATGCGTGGGCGAGTGAGTGATTAACGCTTTTTTTTGAGCATTACTATTATTTGCATCTGGTAATTTCTTTTATTATCTTTTAAATTTTATTCCTCTATATAATCTCGATATCGAGATTATTCTTTTTTAGTTAATCTCGGTATCGAGATCATACCAAAGCTGTAAAATACTAAATGGTTGATAATTAACAACTACTTCAAGTCGGCACGGCCGTTGCTAAACTCTTTCTATAAATAGTAATTTATTGAGTTTATTTATGGACATAGTGCGAGAAAAATCAAAAAAAACATGGGATAAGAAACGACTAGGCACTTTTGCTGTTATCGCGTTTGCCTTTTTGATTCTATTTTATTTTATCAACATCGGTAATGGCGCTTTTCTTGTCGAAAAAGACTCATTACTTATTGATGTGGTGCAGCGTGGCGAACTAAATGTGTTGGTACGTGGTACCGGCGTTTTGGTCCCTAAAGATATTCGTTGGGTAGCAACTAATGTTGATGGTCGAGTTGAACGGATTTTAGCAAAAGCCGGTGCTCAGGTAAAAAAGGGGGATTTATTAATGGAACTAAGCAATCTCCAGTTAATGCAGCAACTAGAAGAAACTAAATGGCAATTGGAAGAAATACTTGCACAAACTAATGCACAAGAGGTTGAATTAGAGTCACAGTTATTAGATCAAGAAGCCGCAGTAATAAATGAAAAATTAAATCATGAGCGAGCATTATTGACCTTTAATGCACAAAAAAAATTGTTAGATCAGGGAGTGGTAGCTGTATCTCAAATTTCTCATGCTGAGGTTAAAATTGAAGTAAAACAGTTTAAAGAGCGTTGGCAATTAGAAATAAAGCGTCTCGCTAAAAAGAAAGAAAACTTAGTGGCACAACGTAAAGCGTATCAAGCTAGGGTGCATAGAATGCGACGAATTATGCAGCGGGTTGAGGAACAAGTTGAGGGGCTTAACGTTAAAGCCACTATGGACAGTATTGTTCAAGTGATGCCAATGCAACTAGGGCAGCAAGTGAGTGCCGGTACTAACTTAGCAAGATTGGCGCGCAGAGGAGAATTTTTTGCTGAATTACGGATCCCTGAAAAACAGATAAAAGATGTCATGCTAGGACAAACCGTCACCATAGACACACGTACCAGTAAAATTGCAGGCCTAGTTAAACGTATTGATCCCGCGGTTACTAATGGTTCTGTACAAATAGATGTGCAACTAATAGGAGAAATACCTAAAGAAGCACGACCCGAACTAACCATTGATGGAGTGATCGAAATTGCTCGCATTAGCGATACTTTATTTGTTAAGCGCCCGATGTTTGTCAATGGCTTTGCTGAGGCTGTGGTGTATTTGTTAGATGATGACGGAAAGTATGCTACTAAAAAATTCGTAAAATTTGGGCAAACATCAACAAAATATATTCAAATACAGGCAGGGCTTAGTGTAGGTGAAAATATTATTGTTTCTGATAGTTCTTCTTGGGAAGAATATCCACAAATAAGACTAAATTAGGAGAATATAATGAGTATCAATAAAATTAATAAACAAATCTTAGTAGAGCTTTGTGACATAAAAAAAGTATTTTTTACAGATGATGTCGAAACGCATGCACTTAATAATATCAACTTAAAGATAAATCAAGGTGAGTATCTATCTATATCGGGTCCTTCTGGCTGTGGTAAGTCGACATTATTGTCGCTATTAGGTTTACTCGATAACGCAAGTAGTGGTACTTATCGATTGGCTGAACATGATGTTTCGAGTTTAAATCGAGATCAAAGAGCAAAAATTAGAAATAAAGAAATTGGATTTGTCTTTCAATCATTTAATTTGATTAGTGATTTGACGGTTGCTGAAAATGTAGAGTTACCTTTAACTTATCGTACTGACATTAATCTACAGCAACGTGAAACTATGGTACGAGAATCTTTAGATAAAGTAGATATGTTACATCGAGCTAATCACTTTCCCTCTCAACTTTCTGGTGGTCAGCAGCAACGTGTTGCCGTCGCTCGTGCAATATCAGGTAAACCGAAAATAATCCTAGCAGATGAACCAACAGGTAACTTAGATTCAAAAAATGCGCAAATAGTCATGGCCTTACTTGACCAGCTGCATCATGAAGGAGCGACTATTTGTATGGTGACCCATGATCCTCGTTCAGCGGCAAGAGCACAACGTATGATTGAAGTATTTGATGGTAAAATTGTTGCCGATCAAAGTACTGAAAAACCTTCAGCAATCGCTATGTAAATTGCAGTATTAACCTAAATTTTAAATAACCAAATTTAACCTGAGGATTTTTTAGTGTCCATTTCTCTTGATATAAAATATGCAGCTCGGCTGCTACATAAAAAGCCGGTTTTCACCGTATTGACCGTTTTTATCGTCGCTATTGGTTTAGGATTAACCTTATATACCTACTCTTTATTAAGTAGCTTGGTCTTTAAGCCATTAATACTTGGTGATCAAAAGCCTATTATCTCTATAGAAGGCGAATTTAATCAAAGTCATTTATATCGTGTCGGCGTCGACCCTCTTGATTTATTACAAATTAGGAATGAAATGGATGACATTCAAGACTTCGGTATTTATATCGAAGGAACCTCTTTGATTGGCCGCTCTGCTAAGAGTAGTGGTACGCGAAAATTCAATTCAAGCTTCGTTGAGTGGAATATTTTTGAATTTACCGGTGTACAACCTATATTAGGCCGTGGTTTTACGCCTGAAGATCATTTTCAAGGAGCTGAACCGGTTATCATTTTAAGTCGTAAAACCTGGAAAAATTATTTTTTGGAAAAAGAGAATGTTGTTGATTCTATGATTCTGGTTGACGGTGTCTCCACCAAGGTTATCGGTGTAATGCCAGTAGATTTTGCCTTTCCTGAAAATGCTGAAACTTGGCAACCTCTTGAGCAAAAGGTATTAACACCTACTGAACGTACACGTGGCCGTTTTTTTGCTTATGCTCGCTTAAAAGAACAAGTAGACTTCACTGTGTTTGAGCATAAACTATCAATTTTAAATAAAAGCATTGTTGAACGTTTACCAGAAGATATGTTGTGGCGCAGAGATACCAATGGTGGCTACATTAGAACGTTAGCGTTTAAGCAGGGTGTCATTACTCAGTTCTATTCCATTTTTATTACCATGTTTGTCGTCGTATTCCTTATTTTGCTACTGGCTTGTATTAACGTTGGTAATTTATTATTAGCCCGCGTAAATGAGCGTTATAAAGAAATCGCTATTCGTGTGGCCCTTGGTGTTCCACGTCAACGTTTGATATTACAAATGTTATGGGAGAGTATTTTTATTTGTTTGGTCGGTGGCTTTTTAGCTGTTTTAATTGCTGGTTGGGGATTAGAGCTAAGTAACTCAGTGTTTAATCAGATGTTTGCGGTTAATCATGAGAAACCTTTTTGGTGGGTGGTTAAGTTAGACAGCGATGCCATTATTTTACTGGTCATTTCTGTTATCGCTATGATTGCCATTACCGGATTTATACCGGCATGGCGAGCACTATCTGGTGATTTTAATGCTGTTTTACGTGATGGTACGCGTGGCGCACAAGGTAAAAAAGGAGCAAGGGCAAGTAGGGCGCTGGTGATCAGTGAAATATTTCTTTCTTGTGTTGTCTTGGTTGTTGCTACGATATTGTTGTCTACAAGTTATTCTGCTGGACAAGCTGACTATGGCGTGGATACTCAAAACAGGATAACGGCCACTATAGAACTACCTTCTGATAAATATAAGATCAGACGAGGTACTGAACATGAACGCAGTGATACCTTAAAAAGAACAGCAGTTTTTTACAATATAAAAACTGCGTTAGAACAGATGCCAAATATTGAAGGTGTCGCTTTAATGAGTAGTTTACCGGGGACAGGAGAAGGAGCAAGTCACTTTGAAATTGAGGGTAAGGCGGCATTGGTTTATAACGAAAATCCGTCAAGTAATAATGAAATAGTCGCACGTGGCTCTTGGCGTGCAATAGGGATGAAGATTATTAGTGGTCGAGATTTTGATCATGGAGACATTATCGCCACTGAAGGGAAAGCTATTATTAATGAGTCTATAGCTAAAGACCTTTTCCCAGAGGGCAATGCCGTAGGCCAACGCGTGCGTCAAGTACGTGAAACACGACAAGGTGAATGGAACACTATTGTTGGTGTCGTTTCTGATACTTTCCATGGTTCAGCAATGAGAACATCAAGTGAAACGTTTACCACTTATCACATGCTAGATAATATTGGTTATACTCGGTTAAACATTGCTATACATTATTCAGGTAATCATGCGTTAGCGCAAAAATCATTGCAAAAGGCGATCAATAATGTCGATCAGAATGTTACGGCTTACCATGTGCAAAGTTATGATGATTTAATTGGACAGCCGTTAATATTGGTGTCCGCAATTAGTAAAGTATTTTTATTGTGTGGAGTAATAGCGGTATTTTTAGCAGCAAGTGGTATTTATGCAGTCGCAGCTAATAGCATTACGCAAAGAACTCAAGAGATAGGGGTACGTCGAGCACTCGGTGCTAGCGATAATAATATAATGCGGATATTTATGAGACAAGCTGCTAGTCAATTATTCGTCGGCCTTACTATAGGTATTGCGTTATCTTTATGGGTGGTGAAGCAAATGACGGATACTATGGTGATTAACGATGCGAGCTATCTTGTCGGTATTTTAGGTATTCCATTACTTATTATTATTATGGTATTAATCGCGACTTTTGTACCAATACGTAAAGTAGTATTAATGGAACCAAGTATTGCTTTACATCACGATTAACGTTATATAAAACTTATTTAAATTAATGCTTTAGCTCTTTGCTTATATATTAAAAGCAAAGGGCTTTCTATCGGAGGTACTCTGCTCGAATGAAAAATGAAAAACTTTCTATCTTAATTGCAGATGACGATAGTCGTGTAATTACCGCGTTAAAGTTATTGCTAAAAGCGGAAAACTACCAAGTTACAGCAGTTAGTACACCAGCTGAGTTGTTGCAGATATTGGCAAGGCGTACTTTTTCGGCGGCTTTAATCGACTTAAACTATCAAAAAGACACCACGTCTGGTCGAGAAGGTTTACAACTAATATCACAAATGAAAGTGTTAGATGAGCAGCTACCTATTGTGGTTATGACGGGCTATAGCAGTGTTGATTTAGCGGTTGAGGCGATGAAACTAGGTGCTGCTGACTTTGTCCAAAAACCTTGGGGGAATGACCGTTTAATAAGCATATTACAAGCGCAAATTCATATTCGGCAAATGGAAAAATCAGGAGTAAAACTCGCCCAAGAAAATGCATTATTAAAAGAAGAACTATCAGCACCTTGTGATGACATTATCGCCAAATCAAAAATAATGCAGCAGTTATTAATACAGTTAAAGAAACTTGCACAAAGTGATATGAATATTTTATTCACAGGAGAGAATGGTACAGGTAAAAGCATGTTTGCTGATTTATTACATCAATATTCTTTGCGTAAAGCGCATAGTTTAATCTCTGTGAATATGGGCGCTATCAGTGAAAGTTTATTTGAAAGTGAAATGTTTGGCCATGTTAAAGGGGCCTTTACTGACGCTAAAGAATCTCGAATTGGTCGCTTTGAACTTGCCGAAGGTGGTACTATATTTTTAGATGAAATTGCTAATATTCCTCTATCACAACAAGTGAAATTATTACGCGTATTAGAAGAACGTCAATTTGAAAAAGTGGGTAGCTCGATAACCCAGCAAATAGATGTGCGGTTAGTCTCGGCGACCAATGCATCGTTGGCTACGTTAATTGAACAAGGTCAGTTCCGTCAAGACTTGTTGTATCGGCTAAATACTATTGAAATAAAGATTCCAGCGTTAAGAGAGCGTGTTGAAGATATTATCCCCTTAGCGGAGCTCTTTCTCGCGGAGTACGCTAAAAAATATCGTTTAACTAAGAAAAATTTTGACAGTGAAGCTATTTATGCACTTAAAAATTACCAATGGCCTGGTAATATTCGTGAATTAAGCCATATGATCGAACGCGCTATTTTCTTGAGTCAAGATCAAGCGATTACGCTGGTAGATCTCGGTTGGCAAAAAAAACAAGGTGATGAAAGTATACTTGGCTTTGATATGGAAAATGGTAGTTTAGACGATATCGAAAAGCATATTATTGTTGAACGCTTAATACGCTTTGAAAATGATGCCCATGAAACGGCAGATTCGCTGGGTTTAAGTCGGAGTTCATATTATAGACGTTTAGAAAAACATGGTTTGTAGGTGATAATGGATAATTCAAATAACCATAGTCGAAAAATGTTAAGTAAAAGTAGCTTTGAAAATAAATTATTAGTACTTGCACTATTTACCGGTTTATTACCGACAACATTATTATTTATTATTTTGTATGGTTATGATTTATCAATTTATTTAAAAATCATGCTGATGTTTTTTATGTTGGTAAGCGTATCCTATTGTGCATTTGCTATTCGCCAAAAAGTCACTTTTCAGCTAAGAACATCAGCCAATTTGATCACCGCAATGCAGTCCGGTGATCATTCTTTAAAAGCTCATCAATATAGCACTACAGGTGCCTTAAGTGAGTTTAATCAAGTGTTTAATGAGCTTTCCTCGGCATTAGCAGAGCAGCAATTAATTGGTAAAGAAAAACAGGTACTACTACATAAGGTGATAGCTCAAATTGATGTTGCTATTATTGCTGTCGATGAAAGAAGTAATATTGCCTTAATGAATCCTAGCGCAGAAAAACTCTTTAGTTGTCGCTTTGATGAAGTTCAGGGCTGGCCAATAAAAACACTAGGTTTACAAGATGTACTTGCCGGTGAATATCGCAAAGTTGTTGAATTTAAAATCAAAGAATATAAAAAGCAGGTTTATATTCATACCGATGAGTACTTTGAAAAAGGCATTAGACAACAGCTTATTTTTATTACCGATATTCAGCATTTATTGCGAGAAGAAGAGCGTCAAGCATGGCAAAAAATATTAAGGGTACTCAGTCATGAAATCAACAACTCACTTGCTCCTATAGCTTCTATTAGTGAAACCTTAACGCGGTTACTGGCAAATAATCGGATGCCATTCGATAATAATACGGAACTAGGTGAAAAGTTAAGTGGCGAGTTAAGTGATGATTTACGCGAAGGCTTGGCTGTTATCACTGAACGTGCAAATTCATTAAATTCCTTTTTACAGCGTTATCAGCAGCTCAGCCAGTTACCGACGCCAGACAAAAAAGTATTTGATTGTGAACCCTTACTCAAATCAATGGCCTTACTTTTTAGTGACAGTAATATACAGTTTAATGGCTCGGCATTGTTTGTTCATGCCGATGAAGAGCAAATACAGCAAGTATTCGTTAATTTAGTAAAAAATGCCCAACAGGCTATGGTGGGTGGGAATCAGAGGGAAATCGTTATTTCATGGCGACAACGCGCTGAACGAGTAGAGATTTTAATCGAGGATGAGGGGACAGGTATTAATAATACAGACAATTTATTTATACCTTTTTATACCACTAAAGAAGAGGGAAGTGGCATTGGTTTAGTATTAAGCCGTCAAATTATTATTAATCATGGCGGTGATTTAACTATTAATAACCGAGTTGATAAAGAAGGCGTGAAAGCAACGATATATCTACCTGCGAGCAATGTTTTTTCTCAAAAACATACTGTTGATAATTAAGTGTTTAGGTCGAGGCGAGTGTAACGAGTCTCGACATTGGATGCTGCAGGAACTACTTACAGCGATGTCGAAGTGAACTTCAACCCACAAAATAATAATAGTAGGTTAGCTTTTATAGGTCGACACGAGTGCAACGAGGTTCGAAATAAAATGCTAGAGGAATTGCTCACAGCGATGTCGAAGTGAAATTCGACCCACAAAATAACAATAATTCGTTAGCTTTTGTAGGTCGACACGAGTGTAAGCGAGGCTCGACAGTATTACTCGACAATATGCCTTATAAATACTAAACCGTTAATGGTTTAAAAGGGATATCTCGATATCGTTTACCTGAAGCTGCAAATACCGCATTGGCTAGTGCTGGCGCAAACGGAGCAACTCCTGGTTCACCTAAGCCGGTCGGCTTGATATCCGAATCTACAACATGCACATCCACATGAGGCATATCATTGATACGCATCACTGGATAATCATGAAAATTTGAATTTACTACCGCGCCCTTTCTAAAAGTAACCTCGGTGCTTAATGCTAATGACATTCCCATAACGACAGCGCCTTCCATTTGCGCAGTTGCTCCATCGATATTAAGTACTTGACCACAATCAATCACGCAATCAACATTAAGCACCTTGATATCGTCGCCATTTACTTCGACTTTTACCGCCATAGCGACGTAACTTGCAAAACTATAATGTACGGCTAAGCCGATGCCTTGTCCTTTGGGTAAGTTAGCACGTTGATGATAACCCGATTTTTCTGCAGCGATAGCTAAAATATTTTTTGAGCGCTTAACTTGCTCTTGTTGCTCAGTTACTTTATTAGCATCATAGAGTTGATTTAAAAATGTTAGGGGATCTTTACCTGCTTTATAAGCAAGTTCATCAGCCATACTGCTAAATGAAAAACCATAAAATATCGCATAAACAGCGCGGTACCACCCAATGCGGGTATGTGCTTTGGCTTCGCCAATTTCACTGCGGTAATTCACTAAGCCAAAAGGATAATCATCGGCGGCAGCAATATCTCCTTTTGATGGTCTGTCAGTCGCTGGATTAAACAAGCTACCAATGGGTGGAAAGGCAATACGATGTAGCCAACCAGAAACATTGCCTTTATCGTCTAATGAAGCTTCAATATGTTGTGCATTGATAGAGTGATAATAGCCGGTACGCATATCTTCTTCACGCGACCAGGTTAATTGGATTGGAAAGCCTGTTTTTTCTGAAATTACGGCGGCTTCATGCACATAATCACACTTAAACTTACGACCAAAAGCGCCACCGGCCATAGTGACATGAACGATGATGTCTTTAGGTTCACGTTTTAGGTATTGACCAAGTACTTTTTGAATATCGACCGGACTTTGCGTTGCCGCCCAGACCTCACATTTATCTTTTTCTACATAAACAACACTGGCATTTGGTTCCATTGGTGAATGAGACAAATGCCCGCCGGTATAGGTGGCGGCATGTTTTTGTTTCGCATTAGCGAAGGCGGCTTTTAAATCGCCACGTTCGGTTGCAACTTGTGCTGGGGATTCTACATTTTTAACCAGTTGCGCTTTGTATGCTTGGGTATCATAGCTTTGGTTTTCACCTAAATCCCATTCGATTTTTAGTTTTTTTAATGCTTGTTGCGCTGTCCAGTTATTATCAGCAACAACGGCTACACCGCCAATTGAACCATATGGCACATCAAAACGTGGTATTTCAACAACCGAGAACACCCCTTTCATTGTTAAAGCAGCGGTTTTGTCTACTGATTTAAGTTTTCCACCTAAAACAGGACAATGAGTAATAGCAGCATACTTAAGTCCGGGGATTTTAGTATCAACACCATAAGTAAGCTTACCCTCAACAATGTCACCTTGGTTATGTCGAGGTAATGCTTTTCCAATATAGTTGTACTCAGATTTCTTTTTTAATAGTGGTTTTTCAGGTACCGCAATATTTGCTGCTAAGCTGGCGAGTTCGCCATAAGAAAGCTGTTGGTGATTATTGTTATTAATAACAAAGTGATTTTTTGCTGTGCATTGCTCCGCTGGAATTTTCCATACTTTAGCTGCTGCCGCAATTAACATGTATTTTGCCGCCGCCCCCGCTTCACGCATCGGTATAAACATCACCCGAATACTTGCTGAACCGCCTGTTGCTTGTGGACCGTATTTTTCATCACCATCAGCTTGTTTAACCGTAACCCGAGACCAGTCTGCTTCTAATTCATCAGCAACGGCAGCGGGCAACGCGGTACTAATACCTTGGCCCATTTCACAACGACCACAATAAATAAGTGTATCTCCATTTTCTTTAATATGAAGAAAGGCATTGGGATTAAAAGCAGCTTGTTCTACTTTTTTACCATTAGCCATGGTTTGCGTAGGAATTGCAATGCTAATAACCAGGCCACCAGCGGCAATACCTGTTGTTTTTAAAAAATTACGTCTGCTGGTGTTTTCCATCTTTTCGTTAATATTCATTATGAAACCTCCTTTGCTAATTCATCGGCTGCATCAGAAATTGCTTTTTTAATACGTTGATATGTACCACATCGACAGATATTCCCTTGCATGGCATTATCTATTTCGTCAGATGAAGGGGAGGCGTTGGTCGCTAATAAACTAGCGGCATTCATTATTTGCCCCGCTTGGCAATAACCACATTGTGGTACTTTATTGTTTAGCCATGCTTTTTGTAATGGGTGATCGCCATTTTCGGATAATCCTTCGATGGTCGTGATTTTTTTTCCTGTTAATGTAGCCACGGGCGTAATGCAAGAACGAGTGGCTACGCCATCTACATGTACGGTACAAGCACCGCAAAGGCCTGCGCCACAGCCAAATTTAGTACCTGTAAATTCTAATGTGTCGCGCAAGAGCCATAATAAAGGCATGTCTCCTTCAACATCTATGACATGTGTTTTTCCGTTGATCGAAATTGAAGTGCTCATAATAAACTCTTTTAGTTGTTGAATTATGTTGTTGTAAATATGGGATTTTATTGTTTTACGTTATTTTTAGTTGGTTGAAATAGCAACAAATTAATTAAGTGTAGCAAGTCTTTATTGTAAGTGGATATTTTAATCGCTTAAATAGCGTTACTCATCTCTTTTTGTGCTACATATTTTGTAGTATGATACAAAATGTGTAGCGTTGGTTGTTAGGTCTAATAAGGAAGCAGTATGTCATCTCCATTTCCATTGCCGGGACTACCGGTGAGAGGCTCAAAAACGGGTAAACCTATTATGGCTTTATTTGATTTGCTAGGGCGGACATGGGCATTAGGTATCGTTTGGAACCTGAGTGAAAAAGCTTGTACGTTTAGAGAATTACAAAGTCGCTGTGAAAATATTTCACCGACATTATTAAATACTCGCCTTAAAGAATTACAAGGGACATTATTGCTTGAAAAAACTTTACAAGGCTATGCGTTAACGCATGCTGGTCGGGAGCTATTTGTATTGATTGAACCCTTGGGGCAGTGGTCAATGCAATGGGCGGGTTATATTGATGATACTAATCTAGTTAGTAATAGCTTAATTAAAGATTTGGAGGTAAAAAGCAATGAGTGCTGATGAAATGACCTTCTCAAAAATGCCGTTAGATCGTTGCTCTTCACTTCGAAAAGATAAAAAGTGGCTAAAGATCCAATTTACAAGTAGTGATAGCTATTTTATCCCTATTTGGCGCGGGCATTATTTTTTTGTAGAGAATAAGCTGCTAAAACTTAGTTATTATGAGCTTGCACAATTAAAAGAAAACGTAGTAAGAAAACAATCGATTTTTTTAGGCATTGAAAATGAGTCATCCTTTAAAAAAAAGAGTGCGGTGTTTATACTAGATTGTTCTGACTACCCAGAAGATAAGATTAATGATTTATTTGCTCAAAATTGTGAACACCTTGAGTTCAGAAAATCGATAGCACTGATATCTACCCGTCAGTCCGCCATTTTAAGTTATGGTAAATCATTGAGCCATTGGCATAATAGCAATCAATATTGTGGTTATTGTGGTCAGCCTAGTATTGCTGATGGATGTGGTCACTCCCGAAAATGCAGTAGTGAAGCATGTAATAAAGAAGCTTTTCCGCGTACTGATCCTGTGGTGATCATGCTAGTTGAATATCAACCTGAACATGGCCCTGCGCAATGTTTACTTGCGCAACATCATCGTTCACATCGTGCAAGTTACCAAGTTGTCTCAACGTTAGCGGGCTTTGTTGACCCAGGCGAAACCTTGGAGGAAGCAGTTATTCGTGAGGTTAAAGAAGAAGCAGGTGTGGATGTTGAAAGTGTAACCTATATGGCATCACAGCCTTGGCCGTTTCCTGGGTCACTAATGATTGGATTTTTTGCTAAGGCAATAAATAATGTTATTAATATCGATGACGAAGAATTAATTGATGCGCACTGGTATACCGCTGAACAAGTGCGACAATTTGATAATTGGGGCGATGAGGGCGACAATATCCAAATTCCAAGGAAAGAGTCGATTGCTCGTTATTTAATTGAACAATGGTTGGCTGAACAGCCATAATTATTTATAGAAGGAATGAAAAACGAGCTTTATAGCTCGTTTTTTATTTGTAAATATTAGCTTTTTTTAATAAATTTACGACTGATTGAAAACAGAGATAACAAACTCAACATAAGCCATGTCATCGAACCACCACCGCTGCTACTTTTAGTTGGCGTTGTTGGTGTAGGTGTGGACGTTAGTGAGGTGTTCATTACTGGCGTTAGGCTCGATGCACTAGTGACACTTGAATCTGAAATCGTAACACTAATAATAGTGACAAAGTTTTCGGTTCCAGCACCACCATCAGTACAAACGTAGTTAGGCATTGGAATCTCATTAAATGGTACGCCAAGATCACATCTTGGTGTCGCAGCAATCGCTTCAATAGTTGTCATGTCATCAGCTATAACTTCACCAAAAGCAGTAAAAGCACCTTTGGCATTTGAGTCTAAAAAGCTATTGTCTTTCAAATTAATAAACCATTGGCTAGTTGCACTATTAGCGTTACTGCCTTTTGCCATAGCGATAGTACCAACAACATTTGAATATAAAGGCTCATTAACAATTGTAGGTCTAGTTTCAATTCCAACAGGCGGTAAAGCCCCTTCAAAACGAAATCCCCCCCCTTGAATAACAAAGTTTTCACCTGTTTGAGTTAAAGCATTGCGGTGCACTATAGTATCGTTATAGCTACCATCATTGACATAGCTTAAAAAATTCTCAACGGTTTTTGGCGTAGTTTCATCATGCAAATTAATTTTAAACTTACCGTGAGAGGTTTCAAACTCAACAATAGTGGCAAAAGAGGGCAGTGCGATTGTTGCTGATAAAACGATGGCAACGGGTGAAAACAATGAGTTGAATAACTTGCGAAACATAATAACCTTAATGATTTTTTTTATAGTGCGTTAGATAGTAATGACTAGTGGTTTAAACAACAAGTAATTAAATGTAATCAAGGGGGGTATTACAAACGCATCTGTTGCTTATTTATTTAACGGTCATTCAATAATTTACAACAGATGTAAATATTAAATGACATCGCTGTGATGGCTAGTTTCTCTTCGAAATTACAAACTATGATCTTGATCAGGTTATCTATGGGTCTTTCTCGATATCTTGCGCATGAATTGATAAATGAAGCAATGAATGAGGAAGAGGTTATGTCGGTGTCATATGAGGCTAATTTAGGTAAAGACTATAACGATAGTTTGCCCACATTGGGTAAAACAATAGCAGATGTTATTCAGTTTTTTGGCGGTAAACATATTTACGGCGTTGGCGGTGATTTTGCTGCCAATTTAATTGCTGCACTAGAAAATGAAGTTGATATTTGTCCATCAAGTAATGAGATGCATGCAGGTTTTTCAGCGTGTGCGCAAGCTGAGGTGGATGGTTTAGGCTTTTGTTTAACCACTTATATGGTAGGCAGTTTACCTTGTACTAGTGCGGCGGCCTTAGCGGTAACTGAAGGTTTACCGGTAGTTTTTATTTCTGGAGCCCCTGGCGAGGCTGAAGTACATGGTCAGGCAATTCATCATACGATACATCCAAATTCTTCGTGGAAAACAAGTTACGATAATGCCTTAGAAGCTTTTGCTGCACTAGGGATGAAAGTTGAACGGTTGCAAGGTGACAGGGCCGATGGATATCCTAATGTTGCGGGCAAACGTTTTTTTCATCTGGTTGCTGAAGCCTATAAAACCAAGCAACCGATATTTATCGAAGTCCCTAGGGATCAAATCTTCGCTAAGACACAAATTCTACAATTACCTAATTCACTTGACGATATATTTTGGGGGTATAATGTTTTATCTGGCACTGAGTTTATTGTTGAACAAGTTTTAGATAAATTAGCACAAGCTAAACATCCCGTTTTGTATATTGGTGATCGTTTAAAACACAACAAAACATTAAAAGCATTAATATTGGCCTTTTCAGAAAAATTTAATATCCCTTTTGCAACAAGTTGGTTTGCAAAAGGCGTATTTGATGAATATCAGCCACATTGTTTAGGGGCATACAATGGCGTGTTCACTCAAACGGCGGGTCGAGAATACATTGAAAATGACATGGATTATGTTTTAGAGGTTGCTACCAGTATTTTCCCGCAAGACTGTAATACCGCCTTTGGTACGGGCACCCATAAAATAGAAAATTTCAAAAATAAAACGCTACTTAAAGGAGGCACGTTACTGGAACGAGATTTAGTTACTATATTTGAACAACTAGTTGAACGTGATATCGCTCCTTTTGCCCTAGAGATCCCCGTTTCTTGTCAACAGGGTATTAAAGGTAGTGTTCAACACCCCACTCAAGTGAAGGTTAAAGATAGTGATGATATTGATTTTAATAACTTGGCGTATACGTTAAATCAATTACAAGCTGTTGATAATACACCTTATGTTTATTTACCTGAAGTGGGGAATTCATACTTTAGCAGTTATAGCTTGAAGGTACGAGCTTCAAGTATTGGCCGCGGTTGGCTAACTAACCCTTGGTATGGTGCTATGGGTACTGCTTTACCTTATGGACGTGTTATTGCTCAGCGCATTAAAGAAAATGGTAATAACGATCGAGCGGTTATTATTATTGGTGATGGTGGTTTTCATTTTCAGCTAAATGAACTGATCCATTTTCTCAAAGATGGTACTAATGTCACCATTATTTATATGCGTAATAATGTTTTTCATCTAGGAAAAAGTGGCGACTCGAGTATCTACCATTGTAACGATGTTAATTTTAATGTTCATCAGCTGATCAAAGCCTACCAAGGAAAATCAAGTTTAGTAAAAAGTGTCTTAGCGTTTAAACGTGCTTTTGCGCAAACAATAAATGAACGAGGTATTAGTTTAATTGAAGTACCAGCAAAGCCGATAGAAGAGCGTCAATGCCATGAACTTAAATTATTAAACCTTTATATTAAGAGTAAAAATGGTGATCAAGAGGCAACGAATCAATGGCAATATTTAACTCAAGGATATTAGAAAATGTCGGACTCTGCTTTAAAGGCAGCTGCTAGGTAAATAAAAAGTGCTGAACAATGTTAGTTCAGCACTTATCTAGGAAGGTATTGATAATAACCATTACACTTAAAACTACATTTTCTAGTGTTTTGTGAATATATGGTGACGTTAAATATATGATGATGTTAATTAAAGGCTATGAAAAAAACGCTCAGCGCGAGGTAATAAGTAATTTTCATAATCTAATGATAAAACGACGTTTTGTGACCTGCCGACAATTTCATTTCGAGGTACAAAACCAATGACTCGCGAGTCTGCACTATTATCTCTGTTATCCCCTAATGCTAAGTAATAACCTTTGGGAACAGTAACAGCGTTGAAGTTTGATAATTGAGAACCTTGCTTGTTTATTCTTATGACATGATTAACACTGTTGAGCTGCTCAATATGTTCCTGATACCCTTCAGGGATCTCGTTATTTTTTGTGTCTCGATAAGGTAAGGGATGGCCATTAATAGATAAGACATTATCGACCATTGAAATAATATCACCCGGCGTACCAATGACTCGCTTCACTAGCTTTTTCTCGGCAACTTCAGAGTCAAATATAATAATATCGCCAACTTGTGGATCCGCTATTTTTAATAAGGATATATGAGTGAAAGGCAAGCGAAGATCATAGGCCATTTTATTAACTAATATTCGATCCCCTTCAACAATCGTTGGTTTCATTGAACCGGTTGGAACATCATTCCAATCGGCGACAGCACTGCGAAAAACCAACATTAAACTAATAAATACAACTAAAGATTTATTTTCGTTCCATAATTTTCTTAGCCATCTACTCACGTTACACTCCTAATAAGCGTTATTTTAATTATACTTATGGACTAAAGAATGGTGTAGTAGTTCAGTATTATTGGTTCATCGCGGGTTAGGTAAGTGTAACTAATTATGTTTTGTGCACTCTATTGTTGATAGGAATTTTGGCTTTCACAAATATTTAATACTAAATCAGCCTACTAAATATTCAGCGAAACTAAAAAACCAGCGAAAGAATAGCTGGCTTTTATTGCTGACAAAGCATGGTTAAGTCATTTTAATTAGAGGCTTAATAACCCCAAGGTGCATCTGGCGGTGTGATCGGCTTATTTAAATCAAAATCCACACGAAACTCTCTACCTTGTCTTATTAACCGATAAGTAAATTTTTCAGGATAAATATACATTTGCCATGTATTACCTATTGATTGTGGAATGCCTGTTTTAATAAAAAGTTCTTTTGAATATTGATCCGCAGGAAATGATTGTACCTGTGGCCAACCTCCCTCTAGGGTATGCCCGCCATACATTGTTGATTCATCATGTGAACCATCTTTATGTCTATGATCGTGTTTTAAAGACAAGCCAGAGCCCGTTTTGGTTATTAGCCAAGTACGTGATGCATTTTCACCCACATGAAAAGGAATTTGAATTTCATTTTTATTACATTTTCTAACGTGCATAATAAGTTTTTTATTAGCAAAACCATCATCATTCGAATTATCTACCGTTACTTGGCCAGCAAAAGCTTTACCGCAAAGTTTAGATATATGATCAAAAAATTGGTCGTGGTTCGCTATTGATACTAATGGTGTTTCCGCATGGCTGTATGTGGCGAAAAATGCTATTAACACTAAATAGCTCGCTTGAATATTTTTCATTGTAATCCCTTTATTGTTTTTATTGTCATTTTCAAAAAGATGAGTTTACGGTAATTTATCTACGATGTACTGATTGATTACATCGTAGATAATATTGAAGGTATCAACCACGGCCAAAACAGTACTCTGAATTTCTCTAATATCGTCTACATACTTAATTGAGTATTGGCATTTTTTAGTCGTTCAATAATATTTAACATACAATCTTTGTTATTTTGACGATAGGATTAATATCATTAAGGGTTGCACTTTACCGATAAGCTAGCGAAAATTAGCTTTTACGTTATTAGTAATTTTACACTAATTAGCATATAGCATGCGTTGAACAACATTGAGATACCTAAATTAATGAAGAAAACACAGGTGAATATTGGTTTAATTAACCCTAAAAGTCCGACTAATGTGGGTGCCGTGATGCGAGCTGCGGGTTGCTATCAAGTAGATGCCGTTTTTTATACGGGACAACGCTATGCAAAAGCAGCAAAGTTTAATACAGATACTAGAAACAAAGCGGCAAGCATTCCTCTTACGGGGGTTGACTCGTTAATAGATAATTTATTACCTGATACTAAATTGGTTTGTGTTGACTTGATTGAAGGAGCTATACCTTTACCTGGATATCAACACCCCGAAAGTGCTCTTTATATTTTTGGTCCTGAGGATGGCACTATTGATCAATACATCATTGATCAAGCGGATGCCGTGGTATACATACCAACGGTAGGCTGTATGAATTTAGCCGCATCTGTAAATGTATTGTTATATGACCGTTTAGCGAAAAATTCAAAAAACATTGCTAGTGATGAGCTTATTAGAAAAAGCAGAGATACCAATAATACTGTAAAGGTTAAGCGATAGAAAACAGCTGACGGTAATAATGGGAACATCAGAAGATAATTTAAAAACAAATAAAGCTATTGAAATCATGTTGTTATAATTATTAAGGCACTTATTAATAGCATTTAAAGTCATTCAATTTGTAATAAGAGTTAAAATCGCTTGACCCGACAAAGTAATAATATATAATGCCCGCAGCTAGAAAGTTAGATCTATATTTATGTACACCGTTTGAAGTTATTTTAAGTAGCTCGTCCTGTTTATTAAGTAATAGCAACACTTCCTGCAACACCGCCTTTTAAAGGCAATTACTCAAAAATTAATAGGATATATTATGTCTACAACTACTGGTACAGTAAAATGGTTTAACGAGTCTAAAGGCTTTGGTTTCATCGAGCAAGAGTCTGGTCCAGACGTTTTCGCTCATTTCTCAGCAATCTCTGGCGACGGTTTTAAAACTCTTGCTGAAGGCCAAAAAGTACAGTTTACTGTATCTCAAGGTCAGAAAGGTCCTCAAGCTGAGAACATTCAAGCACTTTAATTTATTGCCTAACTAGTAATTTACTAGTTAACAATAAAAGTGTTAAGAAAGGTAAGACGTAATGTCTTGCCTTTTTTTGTATTTGTAATATAAATCAATAAGTAAAATAATGGCACTTATTCCGGCTTATCAAAAGCTGCTGGCCGATAAAAACCTATCGTACGATCCCGCTCAAGCAGAAGCCATTCAGGCGTTAAATACATTAATATACGATCTTCAACATCCCAATAAAAAATTTTGGACCGGCCGTTCAAAAAAACAATACCAACCCAAAGGGATCTATTTTCACGGTCGTGTTGGGCGTGGTAAAACAATGCTAATGGATTTGTTTTATCAACATATAAAAATAAAACATAAAAAACGACTTCACTTTCATCGTTTCATGGAGGTAATTCATCAGCAATTAGATGAAGTTAGTGGTCAAAGTGAGCCATTAAATATAATTGCTAAACGATGGGCATCTGAGATTAAATTACTATGTTTTGATGAGTTTTTTGTAACAGATATTGGAGATGCTATGTTGATGTCAGGTCTACTTAACGCATTCTTCCAATACGGCGTAGTACTGGTTACGACGTCCAACTGTCATCCTGATCTATTGTATAGAAATGGCTTACAGCGACAACGTTTTACGCCAACGATAGTATTACTTAAAGCTAAGTGCCACATAATATCTATTGACGGTGAAGTAGACCACCGTTTAAGTCATCATAAACAGCAAATGAGCTATCGTGACTATAGTTATCCAAATGATAATCTTCATACTTTTATAAAAAATCGGTATTTACAACTATCACTTAACAAAAGTATTAAGCAAGGCGTACTTCAAGTCTTAGGACGTGATATTACTTACTTAGCCAAAGATGGAGCACTGATATGGTTCGATTTTTTTGCCCTGTGCTCAGGTCCTCGTAGTCAGCGAGATTATATAAATATTGCTGATAACTTTTCAACAGTTCTGATCTCTAATATTCCACAGTTTTCTGGAAAGCCTATTCCTGCTGTATTTTCAGGTGTTGAAGATAGTTATCAACGCAGCGGTGTATTGATGGGGGATTTACGATTGTTAGACGATGAAGCGCGTCGGTTTATCGCTTTAGTTGATGAATTTTATGATCGAAAAATTCGTTTAGTTGTTAGTGCTGAAGTTGATATTGTTGAGCTTTATCAAGGTCAACAACTTAGTTTTGAATTTTCTCGTTGTCAATCTCGCCTTATTGAAATGCAGACTATCGGTTATTAGTTTTCTTTAAAAATACATAAATAAATTTTGGTCAATTAGCCTTTATTATGGTTGTTTTTACTAAGTTATTTTATGGTTTTTTATCCAGTAAGTCAGTGGGTCTTATCTATGTTATTGTTTTTAAAGTGGTTTTGTTTGTTGGCATTAGTCTTGTAATACTATGATTAGCTTAGCGTTAAATAAATACAAAAACTCACTTAATTGTCTAAAGGAATTTATTATGAAAAAAATATTAGCTACCGTATTACTTGTTGCTACATCAGGCGCTTACGCACATAACTCTTCTTTCAACAATGATTCTTGTAACATTGAGTTAAACGGAGGTATAAAAATTAATAAAGATTTTATTGAAATTTTCAAAAATAATGACTCACTGTATAAAATTACGAATAATGACGTATTAACAATTAATGGACAAGAAATTTCTTTATCTGCGAGTCAGCGCTCACTTATTACAGAGTATTCTACGAGTATTCGCGCTGTTTTACCTGAGATTAAAGAAATTGCAACGGACGCTATATCTTTAGCAAATGATGGTGTTAATTTAGCTTTTAATGAGCTATTGGGTGAAGGTAATGACGTTGGCGCTGAAATTACAGGTCACTTAACAGAGATCAGAGCTGAAATTGATAGTAAATTTGCTGAAAATAAAGAGTTCTACATTGATGAAAATGGCTTTTCAGGATCAGAGTTTTTTGGTGAAGACTTTGAAAAACGCATGGAAAGTGCTATCGAAGAAACAGTAAAAAACTCCATGGGTAGTTTAATGATCGCCGTTGGTCAGGAAATGTTGTTTGCTGGCGGCAATATGAACGCTTTTGAAACGAGAATGGAAAACTTCGGTCAAAAAATTGAGCATGAAATGGAAACAAGAGGTAAGCAATTAGAAATACGTGCTGACGCTTTATGTCATTCAGCTATTGCTATAGACGCCCTTGAAGCGCAATTACAGTTAAACATTACTGAACTAGCGTCTTTTGATGTGTTAACGGCAAGCAATAAGCAGTCAAAAGATAATATTTAACTTTTAATGTTTTATAAATCGTGAGCATTGAGTTATTTTTAATAGATAATAAAACCAACGTTATGAATAATAACGTTGGTTTTTTAATTACAGCTAAGCTAGGTTAGTTGCAGGGCGGCACTGTCTAAAAAACTATAAATAAAATAGAGCCCACAAAATGAATAGCTCATACGTTCCTAAACTCGCGCTTTGACGCCGCAGTCATTAAAAATCGTTTGATTTATTGTAAACTAATACACAAAAAACTTGATGTTATAATCACTCATAAGCCTTGCCGAAAGATCACTGATCATGAGAGGTATTCCATACTATCTCATGGCTCTTTGTATGTCTTATCTGTGTTATCGAACTTAACGGGTAATATCGAGGACTTGGATGAATAAATATTCGTGGGGATCCCCCAAGTTTGAGTATATAATAGCGGCATTAGATTAATGAGGTATGTTCATGAAAGTATGTGGTGTTGAGTTAAAAGGAAATGATGCAGTAATTTGTATTATGTCACGAGAAAATGGTTTATATGATATTCCGCAAATTCGTGTGCAAAAAATAAGTCTTGTTGATGCCGGTGATGCCGAGCAGTTGCGACATTTTCAATTTACCTTTGCTAAATTAATGTCTGATTATCATGTTGATAATGTGGTGATCAGAGGTAGGGCGCTTAAAGGTAAATTTTCGGGCGGTCCGGTTGGCTTTAAGTTGGAAGCGGCTATTCAGTTAATAAAAGAACTCACTGTTGAAATTATATCAGGCAGTACCGTGAAAAAAATGTTGGTAAAGAGTCAGGTGAATATTGATTTTAGAGATACAGGTTTGAAACAGTATCAAGAGAATGCCTTTGAAACAGCATTTACTTTTTTAGAAAGTGAATAATACCAATTGAATTAAAGTAGTGATCTATTATAAGCGAGAGTAAATGTTCAAGAGCAAGGCGCTTGAGTGAGTAATAGCGTGCTATTGGGATTGAAAGCAACGCAGATATTGGATATTTAGACCG
>JBLHNB010000061.1:0-34107 GCA_047621305.1 Alteromonadaceae bacterium
GGGCCAGATAGTGTTAAGAAAGCACAATTTATTTGGGTAAATACGATGATAGGTAATGTCAAAAACTCTATTGTTGGTACCTATCATGCTATTAAACCTAAACACCTACCTCGTTACTTGGCAGAATTTAGTTACCGCTTTAATCGACGTTTTCAGCTAGAGGATATGTTACCACAATTTGCTTATATTGCTTTGCGAACACCGCCTATGTCGAACAAGCTATTGAGTATGGCTGAGCTTTATGGGTAATCAGGTAACAATATATGAATTGCAGATTAGTAAGTTGTGAGACAATCGTTTTGCAATCATTAAAAGTTATATTAAGCTTTGCACTTTTTATGAATACTTTAGTCCTGCATATATTTGTCCTTAGTAACATAAAAAATAAACGAGTACCTAAAACCATCATTTTTTGATAGAATCGCGACAATTTTAGAACCGTGGGTATTTATAGATGAATGTTATTGAAGCTAACTTCGATGCTAAAGGCAAAAAAGTTGCCATTGTTGTCTCTCGTTTTAACAGTTTTGTGGTGGAAAGTTTATTAGAAGGTGCTGTTGATGCCCTTAAACGCCATGGTAATGTTGCCGATAGTGACATTACTATTGTGCGTGTTCCTGGTGCTTATGAGCTACCTGTTGCTGCCAAGCGTATCGCTACCAAAGGTGGTTATGATGCCATTATTGCTATCGGCGCAGTTATTCGTGGTGGTACCCCTCATTTTGATTTTGTTGCAGGTGAATGCAATAAGGGCTTAGCACAAGTAGCGATGGAGTTTACGCTTCCTGTTGCTTTTGGTGTGATAACCACAGATACCATAGAGCAAGCGATTGACCGTTCAGGCCTTAAAACAGGTAATAAAGGCGCAGAAGCAGCACTTAGTGCTTTAGAGATGATTAACGTCCTTTCTCAGCTATAGTTAAGTCTTGTTTACATTATTGTCGGTTGAACGTTGTTTTGGCATGAATCAAATGTCGAAGTGCAAGTTATACGTTCCAACATAACTTAAGTACCTACATCCGTGTAGGCAAACTTCGACCTACACGTCGTATGGCGTTTCGTTTTTAAATAGTTTCAAATAGTTTTGGAGTGTGTTGTGAAACCATCACCTAGAAGAAAAGCCCGCGAATTAGCAGTACAAGCTGTATATTCTTGGCAATTAAGTAAAAATTCAGTAACAGATATTGAAAGTAACTTTTTAACAGATAACAGTGCTCGTCGCTTTGATATCGCTTATTTTCAACAGTTATTTCGCGGCGTTACTTCCTCTGCAAGTAAGTTAGACGAAGCGATATCGCCTCATGTTGACCGTCCTATTGATGATATTGATCCCGTTGAAAAAGCGGTGTTAAGAGTGGCTGTTTTTGAATTGATTGACTGCCAAGATGTACCTTATAAAGTGGTTATCAATGAAGCCATTGAGCTAGCAAAAATATTTGCAGCAGATGACAGCCATAAATTTGTTAATGGTGTTTTAGATAAAGCGGTTAAGTTAATTAGATCTTAAGATTCATTCAATAATTGTTAGAGCTAAAGGTGTGGATTAAGTACATCACTTGATCATGCCTGCTAATTGTTAACATTAACATTGACGTTAAAAGAATTTATCTATGAAAGAATTTGATCTGATCAAACGTTATTTTACTGCGCAAGCAGTGAAGCGAAAAGATGTCATTTTAGGTATTGGTGATGACTGCGCACTTTTAAAACCTGCTGAACGCCAGCATATTGCCGTAACGACAGATACGTTAGTTGCCGGTGTGCATTTTCCGGAAAGTACAGAGCCTCGCGCGATTGGCCATAAAGCCGTTGCCGTGAACCTTTCTGATTTGTCTGCAATGGGTGCTGAACCTACCTGGATATCTTTAGCGTTAACACTGCCTGAAATTGATGAACAGTGGATCGAAGAGTTTTGTGCAGGTGTTTTTGATTTATGTGAATATTATAATGTTCAGCTTATTGGGGGCGATACCACACAAGGCCCCTTGAGTATTACGATCACAGCGCAAGGTTTAACGCCGGTTGATAAGTATATAACGCGTTCAGGTGCTAAAGCGGGTGACTGGTTATACGTTACGGGTGAACTTGGCGATGCCGCATTGGCTTTGCAGCACTTGTTAGGTAAAGTTAATGTCGCTGAGCAGCATAAAGAGCAAATATTTAATAAATTAGATTATCCTAAGCCACGTGTTCTCGTGGGGCAAGTTTTACGCGATTATGCAACTGCAGCTATTGATATTTCAGATGGACTTATTTCTGATTTGGGGCATATTTGTCAATCATCCAAGGTTGGTGCTAATATTGTTTTAGATGCGCTGCCTATTTCGGCTATTATGCGCGAAACCTTAGGTAAAACAGCTGCGATAGATGTTGCGTTAACGGGTGGCGATGACTACGAGTTATTATTTAGCGTTGCTGAATACAATAAGGTTGGTATGGAAACCGCTTTAATTAATACGGGCGTAGCGATTACGTGTATTGGTCAATTGAATGGTTCTTTAAAAATTACCACTACCATGGATAATAAACCGGTATCTATTAATGCTCAAGGCTTTGAGCACTTCTCGAAAGGTGATCATTAGTTGTGAGTAAATCGACCGAAAAATTCTCGTTAAAAAATCCTATTCATTTCTTAGCGTTAGGTTTTGGCAGTGGTTTAATGCCAAAAGCGCCGGGTACTTTTGGTACGTTAGCTGCTATCCCTCTTTATTTTCTTATGATGCCACTCAGTAGTCTTTATTATGCTGCAATTGTCTTATTGATTTGTATCAGTGGTATTTATATTTGTGGTAAAGCCGCTAGTGACGCCGGTGTACACGATCATGGTGCTATTGTTTGGGATGAAATAGCAGGATTTTTAATTACTATGTTTATGGTGCCGGTTAGTTGGCAGAGCATTGTGGTTGGTTTTCTCTTATTTCGAATCTTTGATATTTTTAAGCCCTGGCCTATTTCTTATATAGATAAAAATGTTCATGGTGGTTTTGGCATTATGTTTGACGATGTTTTGGCGGGAATATTTGCGTTAGCTTGTATGCATCTAATATTCTAATAAAGCTTAGGCTGTCACTGTGTGATGTTTTTGTCACTTGTAGAGCGTAGGGTTTTATAAATAAAAAGAGGCATAAAAAATGTTATGCCTCACTGAAAACCGTTAATTTAGTTGATCAATGTAATAGTCTTACTTTAATCGTACCGTTAATTTTCTTAAGTTCTTTCAACGCTAAATCACCATCTTCTGCTTCAATATCTATTACTACGTAACCAATTTGATCATCAGTCTGTAAGTATTGAGCGGCGATATTGATATTTTGAGAAGCAAAGGCTTGGTTGATAGCTGTTAAAACACCGGGTTGGTTACGGTGAATATGCAGCAAACGACTGGTGCCGATATGTCCAGGTAAAGATACTGATGGGAAGTTAACCGCAGAGAGCGTTGAGCCATTATCTGAGTATTTTGCTAATTTACTGGCTACTTCTAAACCAATATTCTCTTGAGCTTCTTTAGTGCTACCACCGATATGTGGAGTCAATATTACATTGTCGAATCCGCGTAGAGGTGAAATAAACTCTTCGTCATTACCTTTAGGCTCTGTTGGGAATACATCAATGGCGGCGCCGGCCACTTTTTTACTTGAAAGCGCTGCAGATAAGGCGTCAATATCAACAACCGTACCCCGTGAAGCGTTAATGAAAATAACGCCATCTTTCATTGCCGCGAACTCTTTACTGGCCATCATGTTTTTTGTTTGTACCGTTTCAGGAACATGTAAGCTCACGACATCAGCTTCGGCTAATAGCGCATTTAACGTAGGAGCTTGGCTAGCATTACCTAAGGGTAACTTAGTTTCAACGTCATAAAAGCGCACTCTCATACCCAGCGTTTCAGCTAATATACCGAGTTGCATACCAATATGACCATAACCGATAATACCGAGTATTTTACCGCGCGCTTCAACAGAGCCTACCGCTGATTTTTGCCATTCACCTCTATGGGCTTTAGCACTTTTTTCAGGGATACCCCGTAGTAATAATAATGTTTCTCCAAGCACCAGCTCGGCAACAGAACGAGTATTTGAAAAAGGTGCGTTAAAAACGGGGATGCCAAGTTTTTGTGCTGCGCTCGTATCAACTTGATTTGTACCAATACAAAAACAACCGATAGCCACTAATTTTTTTGCATGACTTAATACTTTTTCATTGAGTTGGGTGCGTGAGCGAATACCAATAAAGTGTACCGAGGCAATTTTTTTTATGAGCTCATCTTCCGATAATGATGTGTTAATATATTCAATATTGCTATAGCCTTTGGCTTTGAGTTCATCAACTGAACTCTGGTGTAAACCTTCAAGTAATAAAATTTTAATTTTTTCTTTAGCTAATGAATTATTGCTCATGATCTCTCAAATTCTCATTAAGTGGCATGTTGCCGACGGTTAAGTTAATTACTAATCAAACAGTAGTTAAACAATTTATACGTTCACTATAGATGGCTAGATATCCAAACATTACTTAAACTAGCATATAGTGTATAAACTCTAAAGATCTAATTTACTATTTTTGTACCTTCTGCGGTACCCAAAATTAAGGTATCGGCACCGCGCTTGGCAAATAAGCCATTGGTAACAACGCCTACCAATGCGTTTATGCTTATTTCCATTGCGATAGGATCAAGAATTTCTAGGTTATATACATCGAGAATAACATTACCATTATCAGTAATCACACCTTGTCGATAGACAGGATCGCCACCTAGTTTTACTAATTCACGGGCAACATAACTTCTCGCCATAGGGATCACTTCAACCGGTAAAGGAAAGCTGCCTAATACGGCAACTAATTTACTCTCATCAGCAATACAAATGAATTTTTTGGCAACCGCAGCAACTATTTTCTCGCGAGTTAGTGCTGCGCCACCGCCTTTGATCATATGCATGTGTTTCGTTATTTCATCAGCGCCATCAACATAGACATCAATGCTATCAACACTGTTAAGATCAAACACTTCAATACCATGAGCTTTTAGGCGTTTTGATGATTCTTCTGAGCTTGAAACAGCACCTTCAATACGGTTCTTCATGGTGGCCAAAGCATCAATAAAATGATTAACCGTTGAACCTGTGCCAACACCAACTATCGTGTCGTCTTTAACATATTCTAAGGCTTTCATTGCTGCCGCTTTTTTCATTTCATCCTGTGTCATAATAAACCCGTATTGAATTGTTCAAAAAGTTGGCGAGATTATATCAGTGATGTGAACTGAGGTGCTAGTAAAAGGGGATACGATTTGTTATCGAATTTAACGGGCGGTAGACTTGGTTATGACCTGTGTTGGCGTAATAATTTCAGGTAAAGGCATATCCCAATGTTCAATGGGTAATTGCTCTACTTGTTGGCAGTCGTGTGCGATGCCAATTGGATAAGGGAGATTAATATCGTTATTTTTCGATGGTAATAAACAAGCAGCAAGCGTGCGATCATAAAAGCCGCCACCCATACCTAAGCGATTACCAGTAGCATCAAAGGCAACCAGCGGCGTTAAAATAATGTCAATTTGATCAGCGGGTTTTATTAAGCGTATATCAAGTTTGGGCTCGTTTATACCTAAGCTACTCATTTTCATTAAGGTATTGGCTTGATATTTTAAAAACAATAAATGCCCTTTTGAGAAGGGATGTATCACAGGTAGATAAACTGTTTTGTTATTTTGCCAGCACCATTCAATAAATAGTTCACCATTTAGTTCACCGTCTCGGGCTAAATAAATGGCAATACTTTTAGCTTGTTGTATTTTTTGGTGGGAAGTAAGTATGGTGAGTAAATTTTTTGATGCGATATTTTGTTCAACAACAGAGAGTGAGCGACGGCGAAGACGAATTAATTTTCTAATTTCAGAGCGTTGCATTGAACTTGTCACCACAAAATACCTTTAGAAAGCACCTTTAGAAATCATCTTTAGCAATGAGCAATTAAAAATAGCCTTGAGAAATAAAAAACGAGTAACTTACGTTACTCGTTATATTTTTTAATTATTTAATTATTTAATTATTTAATTAGAGTAAATATCTATTAACGATGGGCTTCAGGCATTCCTTCGTGCGTACCTGTTACTCCAATTTCTTCTTCTAATTTTTCTTCTAAACTATCAGTATGACCGCCTTCAGCGCCATGCATCCATTCAACAAGTTTCCCTGCAGATAAGAAGATAACGATACCGGTAACTAACGCAGCAATACCAACAGACATGAAGATGGTACTTGCATTTTCGACCATTTCTTGACCTTCGCCAACAAATGAACCGATAAAACCAGCTAACCAATTAGACAATGCAGTGAAGAAAAACCAAATACCCATTAATAACGAAGTATATTTAAGCGGTGCTAACTTAGTTACCATAGATAAACCAATAGGCGACAAACATAACTCACCTAAAGTATGAAATAAATAGGCGAATACTAAAAATAGCATACTTACTTTAACCGCAACATCACCACCTTGAACCATGGTTGCCCAAAGCATGACAAAGAAACCTAAAGCTAAAAAGACCATAGCAAGTGCAAATTTCTTAGGTGAAGTAGGTTCATTAGACCCCATTTTCACCCAAACAGAAGCAACGACTGGCGCAAGTAAAATAATGAACATCGCGTTTAATGATTGAAATGATGAAGCGGCAATTTCAAAACCAAATAAAGTACGGTCAGTAAAATCAGAAGCGTAAATAGTAAATAGACCACCGGCTTGTTCAAAACCTGCCCAAAACATTACAGAGAACATACTCATGATCAAAATAACTTTCATCCGATCAATATCGTCAGAAGTTAAAGCTACCTGCTCTTTCTGTTCGCCTTTAGAGCGTTGTGCCGAAGGTTGTACGCCAATATCACCTAAGTATTTATTAGCGAGTGTAAGCTGTAAAGCTAGACCCACAAGCATACCACAACCAGCAAGAATAAAGCCGTAGTGCCAATTAACCGTTTCGCCAAGTACACCAACAGTGATAGGTGCTAAAAATGCGCCTAAGTTAATACCCATATAGAAAATAGTAAAAGCGCCATCACGACGGTGATCACCATCTTCGTATAAATCGCCGACTAAACTTGATACATTTGCTTTAAATAAGCCATTACCAACAATAATTAATGCTAGACCTATATAAAAAACGGTTTCTTCCATACCAACAATCATTGATTTTGGAATGCCTAAAGTAAAGTAACCTAAGGAAAAAATTAGCCCACCATAAATAATCGCTTTACGTTGTCCGATATAATTATCGGCAAGCCAGCCACCAATAACAGGTGTTAAGTAAACCGCCATGGTAAACATGCCATATAAACTAAGTGCTTCGCCTGCAGTCCAACCAAAGCCGCCATCTTGCACGCTGGCCACCAAATAGAGCACCAATAATGCGCGCATGCCATAATAACCAAAACGTTCCCACATTTCAGTACCAAACAGAAGGAACAACCCCTTCGGATGGCCAAATAAAGTACCTGCATCAGGTCTAGTCATATTTTTATCCTTTGTAATGTAAATCAAACCAATAGATATTCAATTTTTAGTTTTTAATTGAAATATTTTTGTTAAAAAACATCATCGTTGGTCTGATATGAAGCATCAATTGCGTAGTCTAGCGGCAAGTTATACCTGTGCTAGCCTTTAAAGGCAAGTTGATTTGCAGAATTGCTTGTATATACCCATTACAATTCAAGGTGCAGTGTTAGGACTAAGCTAGAAAATCATAGCAAGGCGCGATACGATACTTGATAAAGGATTGAGTGTAATTAACCATGAAAAGTTTCTTTAAGTTATTCAATGATGGAATAGTGGGGTAGCTCAGTGTGTGGTTAATTGCAAGTAATGGCTCAATACTATCTTTAATCTTGTTATTTATACTGGTTTTCTTCTACAAATCAATAGTATTATACCGGTATTATATCCAAAAATAAGTTCGGTACTGATTTTTGTCATACTTTATGAATAAGTAAGTCGGCTAAATTTAATAACCGTACTTAATAACCGTACTTAAGAACAGTATCTAGAAATTAACGTTAACTATTGAGTTTCATCTTAAGGGAATTAGTAATGCCAAACAAAATTAGAAAAGCCGTTATCCCGGTAGCGGGTTTAGGTACACGCATGTTACCAGCAACAAAAGCCATTCCAAAAGAAATGCTGCCTATTGTTGATAAACCTATGATCCAATATATCGTTAATGAGTGTGTTGCTGCAGGTATTAAAGAAATTGTTTTGGTCACTCATTCCTCTAAAAACGCTATCGAAAATCATTTTGATAAGTCTTTTGAATTAGAAACAACGTTAGAACAACGTGTTAAAAGGCAGTTACTTGATGAAATTCAAGCCATTTGCCCAAAAGATGTCACGATATTACATGTTCGCCAAGGTGAAGCTAAAGGTTTAGGGCATGCGGTATTAAAAGCCCGTCCGATCATTGGTAATGAACCTTTTGTTGTTGTTTTACCCGATGTGATTTTAGACGATTCAACGGCCAATTTAAAAACTGAAAATTTAGCCGCTATGCTTGCGCGTTATGAAGAAGTTGGTGGCTATAGCCAAATAATGGTTGAACCTGTACCTATGGATCAAGTTAGTAGTTATGGGGTAGTTGATTGCGCTGGGCAAGATTTATTGCCTGGAGAGTCAAAACCTATGAGCGCAATTGTTGAAAAACCTCCGGTTGAAGAAGCACCATCAAATTTGGCGGTGGTGGGTCGCTACGTGCTGTCTGAAAAAATTTGGGATTTATTGAAATTAACTCCACCAGGTGCTGGCGATGAAATTCAATTAACAGATGCTATTGCTATGCTAATGGAAAAAGAAACGGTTGAAGCTTTTCATATGACAGGTAAATCACATGACTGTGGTTCTAAATTAGGTTACATGAAAGCCAATGTAGAATATGGGTTACGTCATCCTGATTTAGCGGATGATTTTAGAGAATATTTAACTAAGCTAATGAAGTAGCCCAGGTTTCAATTTTTTAATATAAATTTGAGCTTGCTGTAGTAATACTACAGCAAGCTTTTTACCTTAGAACTATCGTTAAATCTCGTTAAATAGGGTTAAAGTAGAGTAGATATGGATATACATGACTTACAGCAATTGGCTGATAATAAAAAAATGCGGTCTATCGTTGAATTATTTTCCGATATTAAAAGAACGGACAAGTATGCGCTATCAGCTGCCAACTTATATCTTGATTACTCTAAGCAAAATATTAACGATGATGAACTAAATACGTTGTTTTTATGGGCAAAACAACAAAAACTGTCTGAAAAAATAGCCGCTTTGTTCAGTGGCAGTCCCATTGATGGCGACAATATTAACAATACCGAAAACCGCCAAGTATTACACAGCGTATTACGTGCCCCTGAAGAAATTAAACGTCAGGTTTTAGCTGACGATTTTACTGACGTTATAAATACTGAAAAAAAAATGGCAGCCATAGTTAATGATATTAATAATGGCTTGCTCGTTTCTGCATCACAACAAAAATATACTGATGTATTAGCTATTGGTATTGGTGGCTCGTTTTACGGTATTAAAGTGGCGTTATCGGCACTAAAATCGTATCAAAATACCGGCCTTAATGTTCATGTGCTGGCGAATGTTGATGGCGGCGCAGTGCAAGAGAAATTACAATTGTTGTCAGCTGAAACTACGCTGGTTGTTGTTATTTCTAAAACCTTCACTACGCAAGAAACACTGCTTAATGCTTTGGCGGTAAAAGAATGGATGTTAGCGGCTTCAAGTCATGATGACATTATTAAAAAACAATGGTATGCGGTAAGTACAAATATTGTTAACGCGACAGAATTTGGCATCGATGAAAATCATATTTTACCGATGTGGGATTGGGTTGGCGGACGATTTTCTTTATGGTCAGCTGTTGGTTTGCCATTGGCATTAGCTATTGGCAATGATAATTATGCGCGCTTAAAAGTGGGTGCATATCAGATGGATGAACATTTTAAAAAGGCTTCATTAGCGCAAAATATGCCGGTGGTCATGGCATTGGTGGGGATTTGGAACCGCAATGGTTTACAATGCCCAAGTCTTGCTATTTTGCCTTATGACCACGCCTTAAGAGCTTTGCCTGGCTATTTACAGCAAACAGATATGGAAAGTAATGGTAAGTCAGTAAGCAATAAGGGGGAAAAACTGCAATGGCAAACCGCCCCGATTGTGTTTGGTCAAGAAGGTACCAATGGGCAACATGCGTTTATGCAATTGATGCATCAAAGTGAAGATATTATTCCCACCGATTTTATTGTTGCGTTGCAAGGCGTGAGTAAATATCACAAAAATCATAAGGTGTTAGTCGCTAACTGTTTTGCGCAAAGTGAAGCTTTAATGCAGGGCAAAACATTACAACAAGCCAAAAATGAACTCATCACTCAAGGTAAGTCACCTCAGCAGGTTGCTCAACTAGCCCCACATAAAACGATGAAGGGCAATACACCCAGCAATACTTTATTAATGGATCAATTATCACCTGAAACCTTAGGGGCATTGTTAGCACTTTACGAGCATAAAATTTTTGTGCAAGGCATGATGTGGCAAGTGAACTCTTTTGATCAGTGGGGAGTGGAGCTAGGAAAAGAGCTTGGTCAACAGGTAATGAATGTCATTGATGGTCATGAAAATGGACGTTTGTCGTCCTCTACACTATCTCCTGAATTATCTCCTGAACTATCTCCTTCGTTATCTTCATCTACGTTATCTTTGATTAAAAAATTTAAAAGCGAAACGATTGGCATCTAGTTAACCTTTATTTATTTTATATTTCTATTTGATATATCAATATCATCTAAATATCGGCTTTCTTATATGGAAAATATAATTGAGCTGTGCCATTATAATACCCCTTAGTTTTCATGAAAAAGTTAGTGTTATTACAATGAATTTAACTCATTTACAAAAATTAGAAGCTGAATCCATTCATATTATGCGTGAAGTAGCCGCAGAGTTTGATAATCCTGTAATGCTTTATTCTGTCGGTAAAGATTCTGCTGTTTTACTTCATTTAGCCCGAAAAGCATTTGCTCCAGGAAAAATACCTTTTCCATTATTACATGTTGATACCACTTGGAAATTCAAAGAGATGATTGAATTCCGTGATGAAATGGCTAAAGAGTATGGCTTTGAATTATTAGTTCATAAAAACCAGGAAGGTATTGACATGAACATCAATCCTTTTGTACATGGTAGTGCTAAGCATACTGATATTATGAAAACACAAGGGTTGAAACAAGCACTTGATAAATATGGTTTTGATGCTGCTTTTGGTGGTGCACGTCGCGATGAAGAAAAATCGCGCGCGAAAGAGCGTATTTACTCCTTTAGAGATAAGAACCATCGTTGGGATCCAAAAAGTCAGCGTCCAGAGTTGTGGAATATATATAACGGTAAAGTAAATAAAGGCGAAAGTATTCGTGTTTTCCCTTTATCAAACTGGACTGAACTTGATATTTGGCAATACATCTACCTTGAAAGTATTAAAATTGTGCCGCTTTATTTAGCTGAAAAACGTCCTGTGGTCGAGCGTGATGGTACCTTGATTATGGTTGATGATGATCGTATGCCAATTGAAGAAGGCGAAGAAATACAGATGAAATCGGTACGCTTTCGTACCTTGGGTTGCTACCCATTAACGGGGGCTGTTGAGTCTGAAGCAACGACATTACCTGAAATTATTCAAGAAATGCTATTAACGAAAACGTCTGAACGCCAAGGACGTGTTATTGATAATGATTCCTCTGGTTCTATGGAAAAGAAAAAGATGGAAGGTTATTTCTAACACTTTTTCTTGATCAGAACGTTAGGTTAAATTGAGTTATTTGGCAAAGCACAGTGTTCGCTAAAACTCGTTAAAGAATAGTTTTATTACAAATTTAAAGTTGTTTAGTTACTTGGGTATTTATACCTGATGTTATTGAATGACGTAAGGAAAAATGATGAGCCATCAAGAAGACTTAATAGAAAGTGATATTCAAGCTTATTTAAAGCAACATGAAAACAAAGAATTAATACGTTGTTTCACTTGTGGCAGTGTAGATGACGGTAAAAGTACCCTAATTGGTCGCTTATTACATGATTCAAAAATGATTTTTGAAGACCAGTTGGCCGCTATCGAAAAAGACAGTAAAAAGTCAGGCACTACCGGTGAAGCAATTGATTTGGCTTTACTCGTTGACGGCTTACAATCGGAACGAGAGCAAGGCATCACTATCGATGTTGCTTATCGTTATTTTGCGACTGACGCACGTAAATTTATTATTGCAGACACTCCTGGCCACGAACAGTATACCCGTAATATGGCGACAGGCGCTTCGACATGTGATTTAGCCATTATTTTAATTGATGCACGTTATGGTGTGCAAGTACAAACCAAACGTCATTCATTCATTTGTTCATTATTGGGCATTAAGCATGTGCTTGTTGCTGTTAACAAAATGGATTTGGTTGATTATTCTCAAGAACGTTATCAAGCCATTAAAAAAGAATATCGTGAGTTTACTGAGTCTTTGACCTTTGATGATGTGCGTTTTATCCCAATTTCAGCATTAAATGGTGATAATGTGGTTGAAGAAAGCGCTAATATGCCTTGGTATCCGGGCGCAACGATGATGAAGTTACTCAATACCATTAAAGTTGACAATACCGATGATTTTAATGAGTTTAGGTATCAAGTGCAGTACGTTAATCGCCCGAATCTTGATTTTAGAGGCTTTGCCGGTACGGTTGCATCAGGTCACATTAGAGTTGGCGATAATATTGTTGCTTTACCTTCAGGTAAAGAAAGTACCGTTAAAGCGATAGTGACTTTTGAAGGTGAAATAGAGCGTGCTGATAAAGATATGGCGGTAACGTTAACCTTAGATACTGAAATAGATATCAGTCGCGGTGAAATGATTGTCAGAAAAGGCAGTCTACCGATCTCGGCCAAAGAATTTAATGCCACAATCGTTTGGATGCATGACGATGAATTAGAAACGGGTCGTGAATATTATATTAAACACGGCAGTAAAATGACGACAGGGCATGCACTAAAGGTTAATCATCGTATTGATGTTAATACCATGGAAAAATATGATGTTTCTCTCTTAGCCTTGAATGAAATTGGTAGTGTTGACATTGAAGTTGCCGAAAATTTGCATTTTGATAGCTATGCAAATAATAAGGCAACCGGTGCCTTTATCATTATCGACCGCCTGAGTAATATCACGGTAGGTGCCGGTATGATCAATCATATTTTGGATGAAAAGACACAACATAGTTATTCTGAGTTTGAGTTAGAGTTTAATACCTTAGTTCGTAAGCATTTTCCGCATTGGGGAGCTAGAGAGCTAAATAAATTACAGTAATAAATTACAATGATAAATAATGACATATGCTAGTAATAAACATGTATTAGGCTTTAGATTAATACAACTATTAGCAAAAGCGTTATAAAGTCATTATTAAGTATTAAAGAAACAGGATGCACTTAATGTTAACGATGCAGTGGTTGATGGTTGCTATTTTTATAGCAACTTTTGCTGGCTTGTTAAAATATCAGAAAGTACCTGAACGGGTATTTGCTGGGGCGATGTTGACGTGCTTGGCTGTTTCTTTTGTCTCCTATCAAGATATTCTTGATAATGCTGTGAATCCGGGGTTAGTTACCTTAATTTTATTGGTTTTATGCTCATTTGCTATTGAGCGTACCAGTGTATTGCGCCGTTTATCTGCAAATATGATCAACGGCTCAAAAGCTAGGTCTACCTTTAAAACACTACTAGGTACGGCTTTATCATCGGCATTAATGAGCAATACAGCGGTAGTGGCGGCGCTTATTGCTACAGTTAAAAATAATACCCTCATTAATCCGGGGAAATTATTAATCCCTCTTTCTTTTGCTGCCATTTTAGGTGGTACGTTAACCTTGGTAGGTACATCAACTAACCTCATCGTTAACAGCTTATTGATTGAACAAGGTCAGCCAAGCCTAGGTTTTTTTGACTTTACCTTAGTGGGGCTTTCAGCATTAAGCGTTTGCTTGATCGTTATTTTTCTAACTATAAAAACCTTGCCTGATATGTCAATGTTGCGCTTAGCAACCCATGAATATTTATTGGAAGCTGAAGTTTCTGTTGATTCTAAGTTAATTACCAAAACCATTGAAGAAAATGGGCTACGTAATCTTGACTCTTTATTTTTAGTTGAAGTCGTACGTTGTGGACGGTTGATTTCTCCCGTTGCTCCAGATGAAGTTTTACAGGCAGGAGACCGCTTAATATTTACCGGCGATATTTCGAAAGTACTTACTTTACAGCAATTTGACGGTTTAACCCTATTTGCCGAACAAGATGGTTTATTACGAGATAATTTAACCGAAGTATTGATTAAACCTGACTCTGCAGTGATCGGGAAAAGTTTGAAAAGTGCAGGGTTTCGAGCGCGATTCGATTCAGCTGTAGTGGCTATTCGACGTGAGGGTGGCTCATTATCGGGGAAGTTGGGTGATATCATAATTCAGTCAGGCGATTTTTTGGTGCTGGCGGTCGGTAATGATTTTAGCTCTCGAACCAATCTATCTAAGAATTTCTTCATCCTTTCAGGACATAAACCTGACAATATGTTGTCGGGTTGGCGTGATTCATTAACGGTATTTGGCTTTATTTTTATGGTTGCCATTTCTGCCGTAACCGAAGTGACTTTGCTGAAAAGTTTAATGTTTTATTTAGCGGCACTTATTTTTTGTGGTTGTTTAACGGTTAATGAGATTAAAAGACGTTTTCCATTAGAAATATGGATGATAGTACTAGGTGCATTAACATTAGCAAAAGCGCTAGATACCACTGGGGTCACTGATGTTATTGCTACCAATATAGAAGCGTTATTACATGGACAAAGTGTATATATTGCGCTAATCACCATTTTTGTTATTACCTTGCTACTCACTGAAATTATAACCAATAGTGCGGCTGCAGCACTGATATTCCCGATTGCTTATAGTATTGCTTTAGGGTTGGGCGTTAGTCCTTTGCCTTTTGTTATGGCGGTTGCGTTTGCTGCAAGTGGTAGCTTTTTGAGTCCATATGGCTATCAAACCAATGTGATGGTTTACAATGCCGGTAATTATAAGCTAGCTGACTTTATAAAGTTTGGCTTACCTGTTTCATTAACTTATAGCATTATTGTTTTGATAATGTTGCCGATTGTATTCCCTTTTTAAGGGGATAAAACCAAGCAACGGCTTCGTGTTATTTAACAAAAATCACTTAATAAAATTTTATGCAAGAGAACAAAATGAAAACTGAAAATACGGTTTGGCATGAACAACATATCAATAAAGAACAACGTTCTGCTTTAAAGAATCAAAAGCCTTGCCTACTATGGTATACAGGTTTAAGTGGATCAGGTAAATCAACGGTAGCTAATGCCGTTGATGCCTTATTATTTTCACGGGGTTGTCATAGCTATTTGTTAGATGGTGATAATGTTCGTCACGGTCTTAACGGAGATTTAGGCTTTAGTGACAGCGAGCGTATTGAAAACATTCGACGTATTAGTGAAGTGGGTAAATTATTTGTTGATTCAGGCTTAATCGTTTCAACGGCCTTTATTTCACCTTTTGCGAGTGATCGAGCCCTTGCCAGTAAAATGCTTGAACAGGGTGAGTTTATCGAAGTTTATATAGATACCCCTATTTCAGTCTGTGAGCAACGTGATCCTAAAGGTTTATATAAAAAAGCCCGTGCCGGTGAAATAAAGGACTTTACGGGGATCGACTCAGGTTATGATATTCCTCAAAATCCTGCAATTCATGTGAAAACAGCAGATAAATCGATTCAGCAATGTGCACAACAAGTTGTTGAACATCTTATCGAAAATGGCTTCATCAACTAGTTATAATGTCGAAATTATCGAGATTCGTGAACAAATAAAACGATTTAACATAAAAATATAAACATAGGTTTTAATCATGCACTTTGATGTATTTAATGGTGATGCTGATGGCATTATTGCGCTTATTCAGCTGCGTTTAGCTGAGCCTAAAAAAAGTACGCTAATAACGGGTATTAAAAGAGATATCAGTTTACTTAAACAAGTGGATCATAGCGTAGCTCGCAGTGTTACTGTGCTTGATATATCTTTAGAGAAAAATTGTGATGCGTTAAACAAACTTTTAGATAATAAAGTAAAAGTTTTTTATGTCGATCATCACCGCAGTGGTGAAATTCCTAAATCGGATGATTTAACCACTCTTATTAATACCGATGCGAATACCTGTACTAGTTTATTAGTTAACGACTACCTCAATGATCAATACATTCATTGGGCTATTACCGCTGCGTTTGGCGACAACATGACCCAGTCAGCCTTAACACTGGCCAAACAAGTCGCTTTAACTGCGGAACAACAAGAAGACTTAAAAAATCTGGGTATCTACATCAATTATAATGGTTATGGACGCAATGTTGATGATTTACATTTTCACCCCGCAACTTTGTATGAATTATTATTGCAATACAAAGATCCTCTTGATCTACTTAAAGAAAAAGACTCTTTGTTTTATCAACTTGAAAAAGCTTATCAAGAAGATATGGAAAAAGCAGCGTCTGCTACGGTTATTGCCGATAATGCACAATGTAAAATTGTGCAATTAGCTGATCAGCCTTGGGCACGAAGAGTCAGTGGTGTTTTTGGTAATGAATTAGCAAATCAATCTCCTAATAAAGCCCATGCGGTATTAACAGTAAATGAAGATAATACCTTTACGGTAAGTGTTCGTGCCCCTTTGAATAATAAACAAGGCGCTGATGAAATTTGCATACAGTTTCCTACCGGTGGCGGGCGATCGGGTGCTGCGGGTATCAATCAGCTTCCACAAAAAATGTTAGAACAGTTCATCGCGACTGTGTCACAATACTATGCTTAAGTGACTGCGTATAAATAACTACGCATAAACAACGATGTATAAACTACTTATTGAGTAAAACAGGGAAAAACGATGAGCTTACTAATCACCGGCGGTACAGGGTACATTGGCAGCCACACGGTTGTAGAATTACTTAAATTAAATAAAGATATTGTTATTGTTGATAATTTATCTAATTCATCAACACTTGTTTTAGATCGAGTGAAAAAAATCACTGGCAAAACCGTTACTTTTATTGAAGCGGATATTTGTGATGAATCAGCACTAAATGAAGTGTTTGAGCAACATAATATCGAGGCGGTTGTTCATTTTGCGGGCTTAAAAGCGGTGGGAGAGTCAAATATCATACCTTTGAGTTATTACCAAAATAACGTTTCTGGTTCGGTAACACTTTTTCAGGTGATGGCTAAACATGGTGTTAAAAAGCTTGTTTTTAGTTCTTCAGCGACCGTTTATGGCGAAAATAACCCCGCGCCACTTGATGAAACTATGCCTACTTCTGCGACGAATCCTTATGGTCAAACGAAATTAATGGTTGAGAATATTTTGTTTGATTTAGCTAAAAGTGATAGTGAGTGGTCAATTGCCTGTTTACGTTACTTTAATCCTATTGGAGCGCATGAGTCAGGCCTGATTGGTGAAAACCCGAATGGTATTCCCAATAACCTTTTACCTTATGTTGCTCAAGTTGCTGTTGGTCGTTTACCTCAGTTACAAGTTTTTGGTGATGATTACGATACGCCAGATGGCACTGGAGTGCGCGACTATATTCATGTTGTTGATTTAGCGGTAGGTCATGTTAAAGCACTAGAAAACTTAGTCAATATTAGCGGTTGTCAGCCGATAAATATTGGTACCGGCAATGGCACCTCAGTACTTGAAATTGTTAATAGCTTTACAGCAATTAGTGGCCAAGATATTCCTTACACTATTGTACCTCGTCGTGCAGGTGATATTGGTACTGTCTATGCTGATGCTACGCTAGCAAATGAACTTTTAGGTTGGCAAGCAGAGCGGGATTTAAACGCGATGATAAAAGACACTTGGCGTTGGCAGTCAGAAAATCCTAATGGTTTTGAAGAAAGTTAAGAAGGCTAACATCTTAAAGTAAAATTAATAAAAGGAGCTTCGGCTCCTTTTATAGTAGATCCTCTCGAAGACTGCGTCTTTCACGGAAATCATGAACTTGATAAACGCTATATACTCGTGACCATTCAAAAGCAGTTTTAGGGTAATAAGGGCTGGAGGCATTAAAACTAATGGGCAATATGTGCTTGTTCATCAGCCCAAGCAAGGGCTTCGTTGTAATATTCGACCGCTTTTTCTTTGTCGATACCAAGAGCTTCAATTAATGCGGTTGCTTCATCCCACTGAGCATGTTCAAAGTAGACGACTAACTTAATTAAATCAGCCATGGCACCTTTACGAGTGATTAAGGTGTCTTTTATTTCTTGCGCTAACGGTAGTTTAGCTAAGATACTTTCTATTTCTTCATCTAATATCGCATCAATTAATGATAATAGACCGGTTAAGAAAGCAATAGATATATCTAGCGGTGCCTTGATATCTTGAGCTGCAAGTTCACAAAATTTAGCGCGAGACATGGCTGCGTTAATAAGTTCTGATGGTTTATCGGGATTTACATTTGCAGCAAATATTAAGCCTAAAAATCGTTTCAACTCACCAGCACCTAAAATAACAATGGCTTGCTTGATAGTTGATACTTCATTTCGACGCTTGAACATTGGTGAGTTAGCGTAACGTAATAATTTATAGGATAACGTTACGTCACGCTCAAAAACGGAGGTAATACTATCAAGGTCTAAGTCAGTTTTTGATGTTTCATACAAAAGTTCCGCCATCGCCATTTGTGAGGGGGATAAACTTTTTGTTTTTACCATTTCAGGTTTAGAGAAAAAGAAGCCTTGAAATAACTCACAACCGAACTCTAGGGCTTGATCATATTCTTGATAGGTCTCAACTTTTTCTGCAAGTAACTTAATATGTGGAAAGTTTTTAATAGAATCTTTAATTTCTTTAATTTCTTCTAAACTTGAGGCTTGCCAGTCAATCTTGATGATTTTAATGTAAGGGTAAAAATGCATCCACACTGTTTGATGTTCGTAATCATCTAGGGCAAGGGTATAACCTTTATCATGTAAGTCTTTACAAAGTGAAAGCAGTTTTTTACCTGGTTTTACAGTTTCTAAAATTTCAACAACGACTTCTTCTGTTGTTAGCATTTCAGGGTAACCTTTACTTAAGGTTTCTAATGTAAAATTAATAAAAGCAGGCTTATTACTGGTAAATTCAGAGATACCCATATTAAATTTACTTGCTTCGATCATTTTTGATGTTGCCGCATCACCATCAATGTCAGGAAACACGTTGTCGATGCTATCGCGAAACAACAACTCATAGGCATACAAGTTTTTATCTTTGTCTAATATTGGCTGTCGAGCTGCGTAAAAATACATATATTCTTTAATACCTTACTTATTATTCAGACATCTTTTATAGATATAAATAAACTATACACGCAGAATGGGATTTTTTCCTCGCTAACAGGATTTATATTCCATTAAACGTGAAAATAGTTACGGGTACTGATATCAATATATTGGAAATATTTATTTATTGCATTAGTTATTTTGTTTAAATTTAAAAACTCCATTTATGTCAGTTGCTTAGTGGCTGTTTGTCGCATTATTTTACATTTAAGCAAAAACTACTTCGCATTGCATGATACAACTGGAGGCAGGGACATGCACCTTGAATAGGGATATGTTATCTTAGGGCGAAATAATAATAACAATGTTTTAGTAGTTAACATTTAATTTACTTGGAGAGCACTTTGGAATTTGGCACTATTTTTTCTTTAACGATATATTTTATTGTAATGATAGGTATTGGACTTTATGCTTTTAAAGAGTCCACCAGTGATGCATCGGGTTACATGTTAGGAGGACGAAGCTTAAGTCCTGCGGTTGCCGCTTTATCTGCGGGCGCATCAGATATGAGTGGTTGGATGTTAATGGGGTTGCCCGGTGCAATGTACATTAGCGGTATGAGTAGTATGTGGATTGCTATAGGGCTTGTTATTGGTGCCTTTTTAAATTATCTCATTGTGGCTCCTCGTTTAAGAACCTATACCGAGCTTGCTAATGATTCAATTACCTTACCTGACTTTTTTGAAAACAGGTTTGGTGACAAGTCTCATTTATTAAGAGTGGTATCTTCCGTTGTTATTATTGTCTTTTTTACGCTTTATACTTCTTCAGGGGTTGTTGCTGGCGGCAAGTTATTTGAAAGTTCATTTGGACTTAATTATGAGGCCGGTCTATATGTAACTGCAGGTGTTGTTGTGATTTATACCTTGTTCGGTGGCTTTTTAGCGGTAAGTCTTACTGATTTTGTACAGGGCTGCATTATGGTTGTGGCTTTGGTGCTGGTTCCTGTGGTGGTAATTAATGATTTGGGCGGTTTTTCTGTTGTACACAATACCATTAACAGCATTAATCCAAGCTTATTAGATATGTTTACTGGGGTAAGTCTACTTAGTATTCTTTCTGCAATGGCATGGGGATTGGGATATTTTGGTCAACCCCATATTATCGTCAGATTTATGGCAATTCGTTCTGTTAAAGAGATGCCAGTAGCGAGAAGAATTGGTATGAGTTGGATGATCGTATCGATTTGTGGCGCTATGGCAACTGGCTTTGCTGGTATTGCTTATGTAGCAAAAACAGGCATGCCGTTGAATGATCCTGAAACTATTTTCATTTTATTATCACAAGTACTCTTTAACCCATTAGTTGCTGGTTTTTTATTAGCGGCTATTCTTGCTGCAATTATGAGTACGATTTCTTCACAATTATTGGTTACGTCTAGTTCTCTAACCGGAGATTTTTACCAAGCTTTTTTAAATAAGGACGCTACAGATAAACAATTAGTTTTTGTTGGCCGCGTATCTGTATTCCTTGTCGCTGTGGTTGCTATATTTTTAGCTTACGACCGAGAAAGTTCGATTTTAAGTTTGGTTAGTAATGCTTGGGCCGGATTTGGCGCTGCATTTGGACCTGTCGTGATCTTAAGTTTATATTGGCGGGATATGAATCGTAATGGCGCATTAGCGGGCATGTTAACCGGGGCTGTTACTGTACTCATTTGGATCTACGCACCATTGACAATCAATGGTGCGTCGTTAAGTTCAACCATGTATGAAATTGTCCCAGGATTTATTTTATCAACAATAGCTATTATCAGTGTTAGCTACTTCACAAAAACAGTAGATAAAGATATTGAAGCGACTTTTGATAAAGTGGTTGCTATACATAGCTAAGTATTAAACATAGGTAATAGTTAACACTAAAAAAGCACAGAGCGTTATATGTAAGCTTCTGTGCTTTTATTTATTACTGCTGTTAGGGGTAAATGTATATCCCCGTGGTCATTGACGATGCGTGATTTTGAACATGGCTAAAAATTTTAGCTACAAGATGCATGATTGAGTAATCGCGGGCTATTAGGATTGAATACAACGCAGTAGATGAGGTTTTTAGACTGATCAAAACCTGCATCTTCAATGAGTACGGGTATAAGTTAAGGCGCTAATACTTTGTATTACTTCCTTTTTAGTATCCCTTCCTATCACTTAATCAAGTTGCTACTAAATAGACCAACGGACATTTTTTTCTATATTGTCCTGCCACTTCTGTAAAGATTCTTTTTTATCGCCAACGACAATGATATTAGCATCTTTATATCTTATTGATTTCCCTTCAAGTTGCTTTTCAGCAAAACTCGCTTTAAAGGCTAGATCATCGTTTTGAGGAATAATAAATACAGTAATAGGGCTAGATTCTCCTTGAAAGACCAGATGTAAACTTTTCATACCATCAAATCGACAATAGTTGGCGGCTATAAGCTTCCCTAACTCTTGCGCAAAACTACCATTAAACGTTGCCATTTTTTGGTTTAATGAGGTGAGGGTAACTTTTGCTTCGTCATTATTGGAGAAGTATTTTGCTTCATGGTTAACGTGTGCAAGGGCATAATCGCCCATATTAGTATACACGTTTGAAACTTGCATAAAATTGAAAGTAAGACCAACTGCAAACGCGACAGAAGCTGCAAGAGCTAAATGCACACGTGTTTTCTTTTTCTGTTGTTGATGACTCTCCATTGTTTGACGGAGTATCAGTTTATTATATAAATCATCAGGTACAGGTATCTGCATTGCATGGGCAATTTTTTTATCAAGTTTATCTATATCTTGGGCAAATTTCTTTTTTGCTGGGTCGGCATTAATCGCCTCAATAATAGCGTCGTCGCTTGTTTGAGGATCGGCATAAATGCTTTTTCTAAAGTGCAAATCATCCATTGTAACTACCTCGTGCTAATGGTTCTTCATCGAGAGCATCTTTTAGTTGATTCCTTGCTCTAAATAACCGTGTCATAACCGTATTTTTATTGAGTGATAATAAATTCGCTATTTCTTCGCCGCTAAAACCACCGAGCACTTGTAAAACTAAAGGTTCACGATATTCTTCGGGCAATTGCGCTATTTTTTCTCTTAACCAGTGATTTTCAATTTCTTGTTCGGTACTCGTTGATAAATTATCGGTAATCTCAGCCTCTTCATATTCGCTCATATCAAAGCGTTTTCGTTCGAATCTTCGTGCATTTTCACGTCTTAAAATAGTGATTAACCATGACTTTGCCGCTTTTTCATCCTTTAAGGAGTCAAGTGCACGCCAAGCCCGTAAAAATGTTTCTTGCACTAAGTCTTCTGCAACGTGTTTATCATGACATAACCAATAGGCATATCGATATAAATCGCCGTGAAGACCTTTTACGAGTGCTTCGTATCTAATTTGTTTAGTCACCATGGTGTAAGAGACCTGCGAGCTATCAGATTTATTTCCAATTATTTTGTTTATCATAAAAGAAGTTGTAGCCGCTAGTTAATTAAATGGTTATCAGCATATTAAGCCACTAGGCTGATAATAGATTGACGTTAATTAATGAGATAGACGATAAAAACCGTACTATTATATAGCGTTATAATAGTACGGTTCGAAAACTTTAGGGATTAATTTTTAAGGATTTAGGACCAGCTGCTGAGGATTTGAGACCAATGGACTTTTATTGATTTCGGTTATTGCGTTCAATAACTTTTTGCCTTGCCATTCACTGTTGTCTTTAGCGTAGTAACATTGCTGCAACTCGTTAATAGCCAAGGTGAAATCGCTGCTGTTTACCTGCTTAATTGCGTCATTTAGTGTAGTAATACGACTGCCACCAGCTAGGGTATTTACCCACGGAACTATTAATTTCAGCGCTTGTGCACCGTTATTTTTTTTACAAGCCGCACTTAGTGAAAAATAGGTAGTGTTCATTTTTATTGTGGTCTTTGCCCGTGCCGCTGATTTTTTACTGCGTCTTACACTGATAAACCAAGCAAGCGATGTTATCAACCATAACGATAAGAATAGCCACTGCAACCAAGAGGATTGAGTTATTATGATCTTTTCAGGCTTTATCTCCTGAATATCCTTACCTTTTGGTAGTGAATTATCATTTACTGCTGCAACATTTATGGGCTCATCTACATTGGGCAAAACTGTGATTGTTTGAGCAGGGATCACCGCTTCTTGGTATTTATTAGTAACCGTATTCCACCACGGGATAATAATCTCAGGTAATTGATAACTCCCCGCTTTACTGGCAACTAAAGCAAAGTTTCTGACTTTCTGGCTGACCAGTTGATTATTATTCATGCCGGTATGCAACTCAGCTTGATCTGGATATACTTTTAACCCCTTTGGCATCTCCATGTTAATGTCAGGTAATTGTTCTTCAGAAAGTCCTGCAGCGGTTAAGGTGATGGTACGAGTAATAGGTTCACCGACAGTGAATGTTTCTTTTTTAGGTTGCCATTCTTGATGAATAGCGAGTAATTCACTCGGTAGCCAAACGCCCTGATAATTATCTGCTATCGGTTTAACTGTGAGTGAAATATCATCACCAATAACAGAGACGGGTTTGCTTTCTGCGAAGCTTAGGAAGTTCGAGCGCCTTGTTGATGGCACCATTATCTCACCAGAAAATACCGGAGATTGTAAAACAAAGTCACCGCTCTGCTGGGGGTTTATGGCATAAACACGTTCAATGACACGGTAGCGACGACCGTTAATTATCGCGTCGCTTTCTTTATCTTTGCCTATCTGAGTAATGTTGGCATACTCAAGGCTTGGTTCGGTCAAACTGCCGCGTTTTAATTCTGCTGAAAAATGCAATTTAACCGTCAATGTTATTTGTTGCTGTACATAAACATTACTTGATGAAATATCTGTAGTGATAAATATATCTTGCTGTTTTGTTGCTCTGCTATCATTTTCAGGAACAACAGTGAGACTTAACGGTTGTGTTTTTAGCCCTTCAATGGTAAAAGCTGGAATGGTAAAGTCACCTTCTTGACGAGCTACGAGTACTGTTGTCCAAGTTGTGGTCCGTGTAGTATTAAAGTTGACCATACTGGTTTGTGAGCTAACGGATGTTCGCCCGACAATAAAATCTTGCAGTAATGACGACGTATCAAGCGCATTGGTATTTATGTCGTCATCGGCAATAATTGTTAATACTAGAGATTCCTTAACCATGACGGGGTTTTTATCGACACTAGCAGTGACTTGGTTCAGTGCATATACACTATGGCTAAAGAGTAACCCCAAGCTACATAATATTATTCTTACCACTTTTTATTTACTCCTATAGTGCCTCTATTTTGACGACGTTTTTGATATTCCAGCTGCATTTTATTTCGTAATAATAAATAAGGATCATCAGTGACTTTATTTAACAATTGCTGGTGTTTCTGTTCTGTCTCTTGAGCAAGTTTTTCTGCTGCTAGCTGAGCTTGTGTACTTTGTTGTGGGTCATTTTCATCTTCACTTTCTTGAGCTTGTTGCGCTGCCTTTTCTTCGGCCTTTTTTTGTTCTTGTTCTTCTTTCTTTTGTTGTTCTTCTGAATTTAACTCTTCATCATTTTCTTGTTCTGGTTGTTGTTCAGCGTCTTGCTCTGCTTGCTGGTCTTCTTGAGAGGATTTGTCAGATGAGTCATTATTTTTTTCGCCTTGCTCAGATTGATCTTCTTGTTGTTCGCCTTGTTTATCATCTTTTTGCTGGTCGCCATCTTTTTTACCGTCTTGCTGGTCTTTATTATCTTTATCGTCTTGGTTTTCATCTTGATCTTGTTTATCTGTATCGCCTTGCTGATCTTGTTGTGATTCTTGCTGCTTTTTCATTTGCTCAAGTAATTCTTTATTTGCTTTGGCATCAGCAAGTTCAGGATTTTTAGCTAAGGCATCCTCGTACGCTTTGATCGCTTCATCAACTTGTTGTAGTTGTGCTAAGGCATTACCTTGATTATAAAGTGCTTGTGCGCTGTCATCTTTTTGAAAAGCGCTTAACGCTGCTTGGTAATTACCTGCTTTGTAATGGGCGCTGCCTTGCCAAAGCGGATCGTTGAATTGCTCAGCGGCTTCTTCATACGACGCTTTGTTGTATTTATCTTGTGCTTGTTGGTCACTCGTTTTCCATAAGTCTTGCCAAATATTTGCATGTGCACGTTCAATTGGTGTAAATAATATGCATATCGGTAAAAGGGCAAGTAATCGACCACGCCGGAAATAAACTAATACCAAGGGCAGAACGAATAACAGTAAATAAGGACCGGCTTCTTGCCATTGGTCGCCGGTATTGGTACTTTTTTGCTGGCTTTGTTCATCTTTATTGTTATCTAGATCAAGGGTTTTCTTTGTTAGCATTTTGATATCACTGCTATTATTTTTGATGCGAGTGTATTTTCCGCGACCGCGACTGGCTACACCTGTTAAATATTCTTCGCTTAATTTTGGAATGATGATCGCGCCATTACTGTCTTTCATCAACTCACCGCTGGTGAGCTTAATTGGCGCGCCTAATGCTGTACCAATACCAAGGATATTTAGGCGGTGAGGATACTCTCTTGACCATTTGGTGATGTCTTGAATATCTTCATTATCAATGCCGTCAGTAAACCAGTAAATATCACCTTCAACGTGACCTGCATTTGTTAACATTTCGTTAGCCATGGTTAATGCCGCAAAAGGGTTACTTCCTAGCTCCGGCATAAGGTCAGGTGACAGTGAAGGTAACAATAATTTGATATTATTGGTGTCATCGGTTAACGGGCTGATAATAAAAGCATCGCCAGCATAGGCTATTAAGCCCATTTCACCTTCGTTAAGATTATCCAATAAATCGATAGCTTTAAAACGGGCACGCGTCAATCGATTAGGGGCAATATCTGTAGCGTACATTGAATATGACATATCCATTATAAGTACTGAACCCCGTGCGATTTGGTAAACAGGTTGTGGTAATTTCTGCCAACTAGGACCTGCTAATGCAATGATCGCTAACAAGCCAATGATAAAAGGTAGCGTTAAAGAGAGTTTTTGTGCTGATTGACTGTTGTCGATCAATACTTTTGATAAATGTTTAGGGAGCAGTTGTTGCCAGCCTGATTGGGCTAGTCGATATTTTTTTAATAATATGATAGCGATAACCAGTGCTGCTAATGCGATTAACCACAAGGGGCGAATAAAATGGAAATCAGTCATATTACGTGTGTCTACCCAATAAGTTTCTTGGCATGGTTATTTTAAGCAAATATAGAAAACAAAGCATGAGTGCTATAGCGAGCGGCAAATAAAATAAAGCGGTCAATGGTCGCATTTGCTTTTGTTCTTGCTCTACAGGTTCTAGTTGATCGAGTAGTTGATATATTTGTGCTAAATCTTCACTGCTTCTTGCGCGAAAATAATGGCCACCCGTTTGATCAGCTAACCGTTGCAATGATTCTTCATCGAGCTCACTCGATGGGTTGACACGGCGCGCGCCAAATAATGATTTTTGGATCATGATATCGGCGCCAATACCTACAGAATAAATAGTGATTTTTTTAGCTACGGCTAACTCAAGAGCTTGCTCAGGTGTTATTTTACCTGCTGTATTTTGTCCATCTGTTAATAAGAGCAAGACACGATTAGACTGTTTTTTTTCGTCAAAGCGTTTAACGGCAAGGGCAATAGCATCACCAATGGCTGTTTGTTTACCAACAAGTCCTAATACGGTTTCATCCAACATTTGTTGTACGGTTTTTCGATCGAAGGTCATGGGAGTTTGCATATAGGCATCATCACCAAATAAAATAAGCCCTAAACGATCCCCTGTACGTCTTTCAATAAAGTCACCCAGTAAAACTTTGAGCATATCGAGTCTATTAATCGTACGGCCATTAAGAGACATATCTTCAACTTGCATACTCCCTGATAAGTCGACAGCAATCATCATTTCACGCCCTTGGGTCGGAATATTTATTGCCTCACCGAGCCATTGTGGACGGCTAGTGGCAAGTACCAATAATGTCCAAAGTAAAATCAATAAATAAAGTGATACTTGCTTGCTGTTATTACTTATTTGGCTGGTAGACAAGCCTTGAATAAGTGTTGGCATTTTTAGTGGTGCTGCTTCTGACTGGTTTTTGGCTGGTAGCCAATACACCAATAAAGGTAAGGGCAGCGCCAATAATAGCCATGGCCATTCAAAATTTATCATTTGGCACCCTCATATTTAGCTGGTTTTGTTTGAGGTTTCACCTTGGGAGTTTTAGGGGGAAGAGCATATGTTAACCATAACAAGGCTGCTTGCTTAAATTCATCATTAAGTTGTTGTTGATTGTCTGTCATCGGATGGTCTTGATAGAGTGAAGCAAAACTTTGTGAACTGATCGTGGCAAAGCTCTCTTGATGTTTTTCTGGTAAAGCGTTAATAAGAAACTCGTTAAACTTAGCTCCATACAAACGGGCAATATTATCACGGGGAAAATATTGCATAGCGGCCCATTTCAACACTGAGCTGGTACTATGATTATCAGCCGCTTGATCTTTAAGTTGCTTAATCGCTTGTTGCTGACAACGTTTGCCCTGTTTTGATCGTTTTATTTGTATGATGATAAAAATAATCATACTGATGATAACGATGACCAATAACCACCAGCCTAATGATAGGGGATAATTATTGACTTGCTCAGGTAAGTGAATATCTTTAAGTTGAGCTAGCGGTTCCATGAAGCCACCCCATTTTTTAGCTGAGTTTCCAAAGCCTCTCCTGCGGAAAAATTTAAAATACGTGCACCGGCTTTACTTAAAAGGTCTTCTTTATTTTTATTAATGTGTGCTGCCTGTTCGCTATAACGCGCTGCTACTTTATCGTCGCCTAAGGTAAATTGCTGGCGGTGTTTACCGTCGGTTACGGCTACATTGAGTTTTTGAGCGCTATCGGGTAAGTCATGCTCAAGCGGATCTGTGATTAAACAAACCACTAATTCACAATGTCGAGTGATGTTCGCTAAATGTCGAATTGACTCCGCAGTTAAATGATAACCATCGGTGATTAAATACACTAAGCTACCCGGTTTGGCTAACTGGCGTATACGGCCACAGTTTTCGTCAAAAGTGCTGTTTACTTGAGTTTGTCTATCCTTGGTCGATATCGTTAGGTTTTGCAGAGACTTTTCATGCATTTGGGCAAGAATATGTAAGTAATGCAAAACCCCTTGTAAACGGCTTCTTGGTTTTAATTCAGCATGACTATGTTGATTAAAAACAATACCACCCACACGGTCGCCACGAGATTTTGCATGCCAAGCAACCAAGGCAGCAAGATGTGCTGCTTGTACCGATTTAAAAAGTAATTGACTACCAAAAAGCATATTTTCACTGAGGTCGGTAGCAATAAGTACCGGACGTTCAACTTCTTCTTTAAATAACTTAGTGTGAGTTTCTCCGGTACGAGCGGTAACCCGCCAATCAATAGCTCGAATGTCATCACCATTTTGGTAGTGACGCACTTCGTCAAACTCCATGCCTCGCCCTTTAGAGCGGGCTAAGTAGTTACCTGACATTTTACTGTGTAAGTTTTTGGCAGCAACTAGGTTAATCAGTGATGTTTTGCTTTGGTATTGAATCAACTCTTCAATTGATAGTTCAATACCATTGCTTAAAACATCTGCTAATATTTTAGTCGTATCTTGCTGGGCAACTTTTTGTTTCTTAGAACTAAACCACATAATTTTTCAATATCTATTTATTTAAGCAACAGCAACTAAGCTTAATAAATGATCAAGTAATTGATTGGTAGTGATCCCTTCAGCTTCTGCCTGATACGTTAATAACAAACGATGACGTAAGACATTGTGAAATACTGCTTGCACATCTTCAGGACTAACAAAATCACGATTATTTAGCCATGCGCGTGAACGGGCACAACGATCAAGCGCTATAGTAGCTCTTGGACTTGCACCAAAAGCTAACCAAAGCTTTAGTTTTTCGTCGTATTTTTCAGGAGAACGTGTCGCCATAATTAAATCAACGATGTATTTTTCAATAGCCGGGGCCATGTGAATTTTCATCACTTCATCACGGGCTGCAAAAATATCGCTCTGTGAAATAACACTGATCGCTTTTTTTGCTTCTTTAAGTGCTTCACCGCGGTTAAGTTTTAATATCGCTAATTCGCTGGTCGCGTCGGGGTAATCAATTTCCAAATGCATTAAAAATCTATCTAATTGTGCTTCTGGAAGAGGATAAGTGCCTTCTTGCTCAATGGGGTTTTGTGTTGCCATTACTAAAAATAATTCAGGCAATGGGTACGTTTTACGGCCAACGGTGATCTGACCTTCTCCCATAGCCTCTAAAAGAGCTGATTGTACTTTTGCGGGAGCACGGTTAATTTCATCGGCAAGAACTAAATTACGAAATAATGGCCCTGGTTGGAAAACAAAAGTGCCATCTTCAGGACGGTAAATATCCGTGCCAGTTAAATCTGCAGGTAATAAATCAGGGGTAAATTGTACCCGATGAAAATCAGCTTCAAGACCTTCGGCAAGGGCATTAACGGCTCTTGTTTTTGCTAATCCTGGCGGACCCTCTACAATTAAATGGCCGTTTGCTAAAAGTGCAATCAGTAAGTTTTCAACTAAGGCAGGTTGCCCGATAATTTGTTCTGATAAATGTTCTTTTAAAGAAGAAAAATGTTCAATGGCCATGGTAACTCTATTTTTATTAATCTTTTGTATTTTTTAAGGCTTAAGATTCTATACTTAAGTGGTTTACATTTATATATGGTTAATTAAAAAGATATCAAGCGCTAGCGGTAATTTGTAAGCAATTTTTTCCCATTATTTTTATAGTTATTGAAAATTTTATTTTTATCGTTAGAATATGTTTTAAATACGTAGTGGTCTGACCTCTTGGTTTGTACACTTAAAAAAGCAAATAGTTGATAGGAAACAAGATGACAAAAATCAAATTAGCAACCTCAAGTGGCGAACGAATCGCCATTGTTGCGGGATTACGGACACCATTTGCAAAGCAAGCCACAGCATTCCACGGCGTGCCAGCTGTCGATCTAGGGAAGATGGTCGTCAATGAACTATTACGAAAACACAATGTTGATCCAATGATCATTGACCAGCTTGTTTTTGGACAAGTTGTACAGATGCCTGAAGCACCTAATATTGCTCGTGAAATTGTTTTAGGTACAGGCATGAATGTGCATACAGATGCCTATAGCGTTTCAAGAGCGTGTGCGACCAGCTTTCAATCAACGGTAAATATTACTGAATCAATTATGGCTGGTACCGTTGACGTTGGAATTGCCGGTGGCGCTGATTCTTCATCCGTTGCGCCTATTGGCGTCTCAAAAAAGTTTGCTCGTACTTTACTTGATTTAAGTAAGACAAAAACCTTAGGTCAAAAAATATCACTTATTCGTAAATTAGGTCTAAAAGATATATTGCCGGTAGCGCCAGCGGTTGCTGAATACTCAACGGGTATTTCTATGGGGCAAACAGCTGAGCAGATGGCAAAAACGTATAATATTTCTCGTCAAGACCAAGATGCGTTAGCACATCGTTCTCATACGTTGGCAACACAAAGTTGGCAAGAAGGTAAATTAGCAGGCGAAGTTATGGCTGCCCATGCCGAGCCTTATAAGTCTTTTATTGATAAAGACAATTGCATTCGTGAAAACTCAGACTTAGCCAGCTATGCAAAATTACGCCCAGTTTTTGATCGTAAACACGGCACAGTAACCGCAGCAACAAGTACGCCGTTAACTGATGGTGGAGCTGCTATTTTATTAATGAGAGAAGGCCGCGCAAAAGAGTTGGGCTATAAACCTTTAGGTTATATTAAAAGTTACGGTTTTGCGGCCATTGATGTTTGGCAAGATATGCTAATGGGACCTAGTCATGCAACACCTATAGCGCTAGCCCGAGCAGGTATGGAGCTAAAAGATTTAGATTTGATAGAGATGCATGAAGCATTTGCAGCACAAGCGTTAGCAAATATGAAAATGTTCGCCAGTGATAAGTTTGCAAAAGAACATTTAGGGCGAGATAAAGCCATAGGCGAAATAGATATGGATAAATTTAATGTTATGGGGGGCTCATTGGCTTATGGACACCCATTTGCAGCAACAGGCGCTCGCTTGATTATACAAACACTTAATGAATTAAATCGCAGAGGTGGTGGCACCGGCTTAACCACAGCATGTGCTGCAGGTGGTTTAGGTGCTGCAATGATCGTGGAGACAGACTAATGAATGAAGTAAAAGAGATCAATGATACAAAAAACACAAGTAGTGCCTTTACCTTAGTTCTTCAAAAAAGTGGTGTTGCTCATTTGGTCATGGATGTTATCGATGATGCAATGAATACACTAAAAGCGGAGTTTATTGAGCAAATTACCGATGTTTTAGCTGAAATAAAGGCCGATAAAGATATTTGTGGTTTAGTTTTGCTCAGTGGCAAAAAGAATTCATTTGTCGCAGGCGCAGATATTAATATGATCGCTAACTGTCAAACGGCAGAAGAAGCCACGGCATTGTCTAGACAAGGGCAGATGATCTTTGATCAATTAGCGTCATTGCCTATTCCTGTTGTCGCAGCTATTCATGGCCCTTGTTTAGGTGGTGGATTAGAACTAGCAATGGCTTGTCATGCTCGAGTTTGTAGTGATAGCGAGGCAACAACATTGGGACTGCCTGAAGTGCAGTTAGGGTTATTACCCGGCGGCGGCGGTACGCAACGTTTACCTAAACTTATTGGCATTCAAAAATCTCTCGATATGATGCTTACAGGGAAACAGTTGCGAGCGAAACAAGCCTTAAAGGCGGGATTAGTTAACGATGTGGTACCGATAAGCATTTTAATTAAAACAGCTGAAAACTTAGCATTATCAGGAAGAATAAAAGCCAATAAACGTAAACTCTCGTTGCTAGATAAGTTATTAGAGAGAAATGCTATTGGTCGAAAGGTTTTGTTTAGCCAAGCGATTAAAACAGTTAATGCTAAAACAAAAGGTAATTATCCTGCTCCCCTTAAAATAATTGATTGCATTAAAGTGGGCGTAGAGCAGCCAGCAGCAAAAGGTTATCAAACAGAAGCGAATCATTTTGGTGAACTAGCATTAAGTGAGGAATCTAAGCAGTTACGGCAAATATTTTTTGCGACCACCGAAATGAAAAAAGAACATGGTGTTGCTGGGGTTGAACCTAAACCCTTGCGTAAGGCAGGTGTTTTAGGTGGTGGTTTGATGGGCGGCGGAATTGCTTTTGTTACTGCAACAAAAGCGAAAGTCCCTGTGCGTATTAAAGATATTTCTCAGCAAGGTATCAGCCACGCCCTTAAATATGGTTATGACCTGCTTAATAAGAAAGTTAAGCGTCGTTTCATGCACCACAGTGAAATGCAAAAGCAATTATCTGATATAAGCGGTACGCTTGATTATAGCGGGTTTAGTGATTTAGATATTGTGGTTGAAGCGGTATTTGAAGACTTAAATCTTAAACAAAAAATGGTTGCTGATGTTGAATTACACTGTAAAGAAACAACAATATTTGCCAGTAATACCTCAAGTTTACCAATCGGCCAAATTGCGGCTAATGCTAAACGACCTGAAAATGTTATAGGTTTACATTATTTCTCGCCAGTTGACAAAATGCCGTTGGCCGAGATTATTGCGCATCATAAAACATCAGAACAGACCATTTCAACTACGGTTGAATTTGCTAAAAAACAAGGGAAAACACCGATTGTTGTTGCGGATAAAGCAGGCTTTTATATTAATCGTATTTTAGCGCCTTATATGAATGAAGCCGCATTAATGCTTTTAGAAGGCGAGTCAGTTGAACGTATTGATAAAGCGTTAGTTAAATTTGGTTTTCCGGTTGGTCCGATGCAATTACTTGATGAAGTGGGTATTGATGTTGGTGCCAAAATAGGCCCTATTTTACAAGCAGAGCTTGGTGATAGGTTTGCAGCACCACCGGCCTTTGATAAATTACTGGCAGATGGTCGTTTAGGTAAAAAAGCAAATAAAGGTTTTTATCTCTATGGGAAAGGTGTGAAAAAGAAAGTTGTTGATGAAACTATCTATACGCTTTTAGCGATTCAAAAACAAAATAAATTATCTGCAACGCTTATCGCACAACGCTGTGTTTATATGATGCTTAATGAAGCCGCTAGGTGTTTAGATGAAGGTATTATTCGTAATGCGCGCGATGGTGATATAGGCGCGATTTTTGGTATTGGCTTTCCACCCTTTATTGGTGGTCCATTTCAATATATTGATAAATTAGGCGCAGTTAATATGGTTACGCAATTAAATCAATGGGCAGCGCAGTACGGAGAACGTTTTAAGCCTTGTGATGCTTTGGTGACTATGGCAGAACAAGATACAAGTTATTATCAGCAATGAGCTTTATTGATGGGCAATAAATTGCCGTATTGAGGCAGGTTTTTACCGAAAGAGGGCGATTTACCGCCCTTTTTTTATTTCAGTAAATAGTCTGAAAATTCTGCTACATAAGTGTAAGTACTTGCGCTCATGTCTGTAATATGACGGAGCTGTGGCTGCTTGAACCAGACATTGATCAGACCCCTAGGCAACTTTTTTGATTTTATATAAATTCAACGCATGACCACCAATGAGTTTTATTATTTTCTCCCTTAATTCATTGAAGCCATCTAGGTGAGTTTCATTATCGTAT
>JBLHNB010000062.1:0-33913 GCA_047621305.1 Alteromonadaceae bacterium
GCTTTATCTAACGCTTTTTGTTTATAATATATATTTCCCATTGTATTTAAAGCTTCGGAAAATTTTGGATTTAATGAAATAGCTTTAGCACAAAAATAAGCAGCTTCGTCATATTTACTGTAATGTAAAGCAATTAAGCTAAGTCCATGAAGTGCTCCTTCATTTTCTGCTCTCTTGGCTAATATTTTTTTTAGTTTAATTTCTGCCTTTAAAAACTCTCCTGTTTTTATTAAATTGTTAGCTTTATTTAATGCACTTTTTTTCATTGAGATAAATCCATTTTTTATGTAACCAATGCACTGGAAGATTCGTTTTATATTTTTAGCTTTCGTATTTCCATGACTCTCTATTAAAACCAGCATTCCTGCGACAGATAAAGTGCAGCATTAATTTTACTTATGAAATAATAGAGGAAGCTTCCTTAACATGAATGATAATACTTTGAAAGTCTACTTTTATTGTTTCCTATTCAGGAAAAATCCAATTAATAATAGGGGTTTTGCGCATATCATCGAAAAGTCCATAGTCGGCCTGTAGGCTTTGCTACAACTAGCCTATAGCGAATGCTCATATAAAACAAATGTCATTTTTGCTCTTTTTCGAAGCTATTATGAGTAGCTCCCCATCATTTACAGTATAAAACTTAACCTTGATGAAAAGTTGTCATTTTATGTAGCTATCTACATAAAATGACAACAATTTTTTAGTTGTTTAGGGCTTAGAGTAACTTTTCGTACCATTGGATTTCAACCTCCTTACCATACAATTATTTTACATAATCAAAGTTACGGTTGACTCATGTTTCACGAAGTTTAAACTAACCGTAATTTATCTTGGCTGTTGTTCATTAATCACATAATAAGGAAGTTTACATGAATCAAATATTATCGAAGACATTTGGTGGATTATCTAAGGAGTACTACTTTAGGCAATTTTTTTTCGCATTATTATTTCCTGTATTCTTCTATTTTGTAGCTACTTCATCATCTAAAGAAATGACTACACCATATATAATAGTGGCAATGTTTTCAGTCAACACTTTATTATATCCATATTCACGTTTTGTCTATGAAAAAGTAGTCGGTTTTGTCTTAGGTGAAAATACATTTTTTGTGAATGCATTATTAATGTTGGTTGTTAAAGCCTTTACGATGACTATATGTTGGACTATGGCTTTGTTTATAGCGCCTGTTGGTTTAGTTTATCTATACTTTTATCCCACCAAATAAAAACAAATTTTTGACACAAAAAGCTCTGTAGTATATAGCTTAACTACAGAGAGCTTTTATATTACAGAGCTATAATTTATCAAGCGGTCGTACTCATGTAAAGCAGACAGCGTGCGGCTCTTACCGTTACTTAACTTTCTAATAATTGTACTCTGAGTCGTTGTTTTACGGCTCAGTGAACAAACGATATGCTGAATATTATCCCATTCCTCAGTAATGAGCTTATGGTTAATTTCTTTTATCAATTGAATACGGCCACCGTCTTCTTCAGTCACCTCAAATAAATTAAAAAATACCTTTTTCATTTTCGCGTATCGAGGTGCGAACGAGTAACCAAAGAAGTCTAATATAGCGAAGTTAACATTGATGAATAAACGAACCATTTATCTCATTTATCTTTAGTTGTGGTTTTGACTCAAGCCATATTATATCGAGGTATTAGCCATTCATAGTGATAAATAGCTGCTATGTGGAACGGGGTTTGAAGTCCAATGATACGATTATGCTGTGCACAACATAATCGTACCGTTGGACTTCAAACCCCTTTTACAAATAAACCATTATACCTGTACATATGAACAGTTTTGTTTGTTTGGTATTAAACTTCTATTATTCACCATTTTTAAATATCATTAGAAAATATAGGGTAAATAAATTTTGGCTAATTTCTGCTTTGCGCACCAAGAAGTCATTAGTATTGGAGAATTTAGAAGAAACAATTGAAATATACCGTTGGGCTACCTTTTACCATAAAGTGAGCTTTATTTAATCGCCCCCTAATTTTTTAGTTGCCAAAATTAGACTTGCACATATTTACATTTAATTCACAAATTAAATGATCAATTAAAATGGTCGATACGTTTTCTTTTTTACCGTCTCATCAATCCAGCCTTGAGGTGTTTCACATTCTAAAAAAGATAAAATAGGGGCTAATAGTTTTGTTGTCGCCATGGAGTGAAGTTCTTCGATATAAAGACTAAATAATCACTAATTTTAACATATTAATATCATCAGTTATGCGGCTATTTATAGGGAACAATAAATCCCAGGTAATATTAATATCTAAGGTCGTTTATTTAATCTCTTCTTGCTAAAAATATTAACAGTATATGTTTCACCGCAAGCGAACACCTTATTCATTAATAAAGTGTAATGATAAATTATTTTGCTGGTTGTGAGACCTATTTATATGTCAATTAATTTTATTTCGCTATTTCTCTCATCGCTTGTTCATAAACATCTGCGGGTTGACCACCACTGATCAAGTGTTTATTGTTCACAATGACTGCCGGCACCGAGTTGATCCCCATCGATTGATAGTGGCGCTGCAACTCACGAACATCTTGTTCGTATTCATTTGACGCTAATATTTGCTGCGCTTTATCCCGATCTAATCCTACCTTTTTAACTACTTCGAGTAACGATTGATGATCACTAGGATTGCCGCTTTGTTTAAAATATAAATCGAATAAGGCCAGTTTAAGTTCGGTCTGTTTATCATGTTCCTCAGCCCAATGCAGCAATCTATGTGCATCAAAAGTATTATAAATCCGACCACCACCGCGGTTACCAAACTCATAATCAAGTTCCAATCCTCGTTGCAGGATCATCGCCCTATTCTGCTCACTTTGCTCAACACTAATACCGTATTTCTCAGTAAGATGTTCAGTAATATCCTGACCTGCTTTGGACATGTGAGGATTGAGTTCAAACGGTTGCCAAGTGATATCTGCTGAAATATCAGGTGCTAGTTTAGTTAAAGCCTGATTTAAAGCTTGATAGCCAATAATGCACCAAGGACAGGAAATGTCGGAGACGATGTCTAATTTGAGATGTTTACTCATGTTTTTTCTCGCTAACAATGCATTTATGAAATATCTTAAGCTACTTCAGGAATAAGGACTAATCTCTTTATCAACTAAGTGAGCGACTTATCTCCTTAAGCATCATGAATGTTAAATATGATTTTTACTTATCGTCCATTAAACTGTGCGATAACCGCCAAAAACTGCTCACCATACTTATCTAACTTACTTAAACCTACACCACTGATACTTAACAATTCCTGCTTATTGGTAGGGCTAGTATTGATCATTTCCATCATAGTACTATCATGAAAAACGGTAAAGGGGGGAATACTATGCTCGTTAGCCAATTCTTTTCTTAATGCCCTTAATGCTTCCCATAAAGGTTGTGCTTGTTCAGATATAGCAGCAGCTGATTTGGATGATTTTTTCTTTTTCACTTTCTCCGTATTATCTTTACGTAATTCAATTTTTTCCTCACCACGTAACAACGGACGGCATTTATCGGTAAGCTTAAATGCACCATAACTGTCCATGTCGGCATAAATATAACCGCGAGATACTAATTGCCTAAATACTGAATGCCACTGCTGGGTTTCTAACTCAGTACCAATAGCAAAGGTACTGAGTTGTTGATGTTGAAACTGCTCTACTTTTGGCGTGCTTTTACCCAACAGCACATCAATGAGGTGATTAACCCCAAAACGTTGTCCGGTTCGGTATACACAGCTAAGCGCTTTACGTGCGGCATCAGTGCCATCCCACTTTTGCACCGGTGTAATGCAGGTATCACAATTGCCGCACGGCTGTGCTAAATGTTCGTCAAAATAATGTAATAAGGTTTGCCGACGACACGTCGTTATTTCACAAAGCCCTAACATAGCATCTAAACGTTGACGTTCGATGCGCTTTTGCTGTTCACCGGCTTCAGACTTATCTAACATTTGTTTAAGTTTAATAACGTCTTGCAAACCATAAACCATCCAGGCATTAGCCGCTTGGCCATCGCGCCCTGCACGGCCAGTTTCTTGGTAGTATGATTCAATACTTTTAGGTAAATCAAGATGGGCAACAAAACGCACGTCGGGTTTATCAATACCCATACCAAAAGCAATCGTAGCGACGATAATAATACTGTCTTCTCGCAGGAAACGGTTTTGATGGCGCTCTTTTACATCGTTAGCTAACCCCGCGTGGTAAGGCAAGGCTTGCAAACCTTGCTGGCATAACCATTTGGCTGTTTCTTCTGTTTTTTTACGGGATAAACAATAAATAATGCCCGCGTCATTTTCATGTTCACTGCGAATAAAGCTTAATAACTGCTGTCGGGCATTTTGTTTTTGACTAATACGGTATTGGATATTAGGACGATCAAAACCCGCGACAAAATGTTTAGCATCATTAAGCTGCAGTCTTTCACTAATTTCTTTGTGGGTGCGGGGATCTGCTGTCGCTGTTAAGGCAATGCGCGGCACCGAGGGAAATTGCTGATGTAATAACGATAATTGTAAATAATCCGCTCTAAAATCATGGCCCCATTGCGAGACACAATGAGCTTCATCAATAGCAAATAAAGCAATGGGGCATTGCTGTAATAACGACAACATTCTAGGTTGCGTTAAGCGCTCGGGCGCAATATAAAGTAAATCTAATTGCCCTTGCATAAGTGCTTGTTCAACAGCGTAAGCCTGATGTTGATCAAGGGAGGAATTTAAAAAACTCGCTTTAACACCAAGCTGAGTGAGCGCATTAACTTGATCTTGCATTAAGGCGATCAAAGGAGAAATAACAATGGCACAACCTGAGCGAATAAGCGCAGGAATTTGATAACACAATGACTTACCGCCGCCGGTAGGCATTAATACTAAAGCATTGCCGCCATTAATGATGGTATCAATGACTTCATCTTGGGGACTTCGAAATTCAGGGTAACCAAAAACAGTATTCAGTACCGATAATGCTGTTTTATTCATAAGGGGCTACTTTTGATGAGAGTCTAGGTGTTTTAACATGAGAGTTGATTTTTTGCTAATGAATACTCGTCCAATAAGGATTATCTTTTTATGATTTATCTATGTATTTCAAACAAAATGTGCAATTTATCGCCATTCACATTATCTTTTGACGCAGCGTATTTATTAACGATTAAGATAAAACACCATGTTATACCAATTGAATTAAAGTAGTGATCTATTATAAGCGAGGGTAAATGTTCAATAGCAAGGCGCTTAAATGAGTAATAGCGTGCTATTGCGATTGAAAGCAACGCAGGTATTGGATATTTAGACCGCCTTAGAATGATCGATTCATTATTGCAATTGGTATTATATTGATACAAAATTCAATCTCAAGGCAAGGTAAATTATAAGTCTCTACGCATTCGTTTCATGAAAAAAGTTGTAAAGTTCTGCTTTAGCAATTACAAATTTAATTTTATAACACATGTAAATGTCATGACTAAATACCTCCTTTGTCGTTGTAATACACGTATTTCAGGCTGGCGAACACTCCATTTATCGACTACATTTTAAACAGCCAAATTATATGCGTTCACCTTTGAATTGGCTAATATCATATATTTTTTACAATCTGGGCAGTCCTTGAAAACATTTACGAGTATCACCTATAAAGGAGAAAAACATGCTAAGACGTCAATTTTTGAGTGGCTTAGGGATCAGTGTTAGTGCAACTTTACTCGCTTCAAAGAAGCTACTGGCTGGTACAAAAAGCCCTATTAATGGGAAATATCCTATTGCGCCAGCTGATTGGGCAGCATTACGTGATTTGTTTCCATTAACCAAACAGTATATTCAGTTGTCTACATTTCTATTAGCTTCCCACCCTAAACCTGTTTCCGATGCAATCGAAATGCACAGACGCGGGTTAGATGAAAATCCTTCAGATTATTGGCACCATAGATTTCAAACAATTGAACACGATATTGCAAAGGTGGCAGCAGAATATATGGGAGGAAAACCACAAAACATAGCGCTAACCGATAGTACGACTATGGGTCTAGCAATGATTTACAGTGGCTTAAAATTAGAACCTGGGGATGAAGTTTTACAGACAATCCATGACCATTACTCAACAGATATGTCATTAGCCCATCGAGCACAACGTACAGGTGCTAAGGTACGGCGCATAGCACTCTATGAAAACCCAGCAACAGTTAATACAACCAATATTATCAAACGTTTAGCAGCAGGCATTAACAAAAAAACCCGTGTTGTAGCAGCAACCTGGGTACATTCTTCAACAGGTGTAAAACTGCCGATCCGAGCGATGGCCGACGCTATTCAATTATTTAACAAAGACCGAAATACAAGCCAACAGATATTATTTTGCGTAGATGGTGTGCACGGTTTTGGTATTGAAGATGAAGATATTAGTACTTTAGGATGTGATTTTTTTGTCGCTGGTACACACAAATGGCTCTTTGGTCCACGCGGTACTGGCGTCATTTGGGGGAGTGACCGTGCTTGGGCCAACACTGACCCCGTTATTCCTAGCTTCAGTGCCTCATATGATGTGTGGTCAGGTAATAGCACTCAAGACCAAGTACCCGTAGGAGAACATATGTCACCCGGTGGATTTCACTCTTTTGAGCACCGTTGGGCATTGCCTGAAGCCTTTAAGCTTCATATGCAATTAGGTAAAGCCAATGTACAAAAGCGTATTCATCAATTGAATACTCAAACAAAAGAAGGTTTGGCAAAAATGCCCCATGTAACCCTGTATACTCCTGAATCAAATGAGCTCTCTTCAGGGTTAGTATGCTTCGAAGTTGCAGGAATGAGTGCAGTAAACGTAGTAAAAAGATTACACAGTAAAGGAATTATAATGAGTAGCACACCGTATCGAACCAGTTATCCTCGATTTGCTCCGTCCCTTATTAACAACGAACAAGAAATTGACAAGGCACTATCAGAAATACGAGCATTGGGATAAGTAGTAAATTAATACCAGCTTGGTTGCGATTTACTAAGTAAAGGTTTCTTTAGGTCTTTTTAAAGATAACTTTTAATAAAAAAGTTATCTTATCGCTCTCGCACATAAATTTTATTTTAGTTTTTTTACCATCTATTTACTGAGATACTAATGAGTAGTTAATCCCCCTGACAATCATTAAATAGAGGACAAAATGAAATCCCCTGTCGATAAACTACTTAAAGAACATAAAAGTCTTGTACATAGTGAAGCATTGACCGTTGATACACATATTCAGCGAGAACAAGATGATTGGATAATTAATACCATCATGGTTAAAGGCATAAATGTACCCTTTAAATATAAACGCAAAAAAGTGTATAAGTCTTTAGCCATGAATCAAGTAAATATAACTTATTATCCAGGCACTGAATCTATTGCAGGTTTCGAAATGGAAGTAATGAATGTTGTTAGAGTTAAACTTTGTTGATAATTTTTATTTCACTTTAGTATTAAAAATAATTTTTATATCCGTAAAAGTTATAAAAAGGGTTTATTTTCCATTTATTTCACTTATTTTCCAATCATCTATTGACGAATCCCTCGCCATCTTACATAAATAATGTGTAGGCAATAAAAATAACAAGTTGATCTGAGTCAGCATATTCATAAACATTCTAGCCGTTAATTTATTTTCGGTGTAGTAGGAGGAAGAAACTATGATCTTAAATCATATTTGGGGACTATACACTCATCCCAAAGAGGAATGGCAAACGATCGAAAAACGTCATGAAAGTTTAACTTATAGTATGGTGCATATTTTAGTAATTGCACTCATTCCCGCAATCTGTGGATATTATGCAGCAGCGCATATTGGTTGGGCAATAGGAACAACCGAACCATTAATGCTATCCGAAGCAAGTGCCTTAAAAATGTCTTTAGTTATGTATTCAGCCTTAGTTATTGGCGTTATAGCACTAGCATATTTAATTCATTGGATGGCAAAAACCTTTGATTCCACACCAGACTTCACTCAATCATTAGAATTAGCTGCATATACAGCAACACCCTTATTAATGGTGGGTATTACAGCACTATTTCCTGTTTTATGGTTCGTGGTACTGGCTGTTTTAGGTGCAATGTCTTATTCGGTATATTTATTATATTCCGGTGTACCTATTATGATGAATATTCCTGAAGAAAAAGGATTTATTTACGCAAGCTCAGTCGTAACTTGTGGGTTAGTATTATTAGTCGGCTTATTGGCAGCCAGTATCATATTCTTTGGGGTTGGCATCGGGCCTGAATATCTATAAATAGTTAATAGATAACAAAAAGGCACTTTATATTTACGCTATATAAAGTGCCTTTTTTATATTTTACCAATTGAAATAAAATGTCCTAGCTTTGTTCATCACCTTCATTATACATATCGATAATAGAATCTGCATTTTTATCAGAGTCTTCTTTGCTTGCATTATTACGCAGTGCATCTAATCGGTCTAAATACTTTTGATTAATATCATTAGTAATATATTGACCATTAAATACTGATGTATCGAAAGTCGTTATTTCTGGGTTAGCTGTGCGAACCGCTGAGACTAAATCTTCTAATGTTTGATAAATAAGCTTATCCGCACCAATTAATTGGCAAATATCATCGAGTTCACGACCGTGTGCAATTAACTCATTAGCACTTGGCATATCGATACCGTAAACATTTGGAAAGCGAACTTCTGGGGCCGCTGAGGCAAAATAAACGTTTTTAGCCCCTGCAGCACGCGCCATTTCGATGATCTGCCCTGAGGTTGTACCACGCACAATAGAATCATCAACCAATAGTACATTTTTTCCTGTAAACTCGGCGGCTATCGCATTGAGTTTTTGACGAACTGATTTTTTACGCTGTTCTTGTCCGGGCATAATAAATGTCCGACCAATATAGCGGTTTTTAACAAACCCTTGGCGATAAGGGATATTTAGCTGTTGCGCTATTTCTAAAGCGGTATCACACGATGTTTCAGGAATAGGGATGACGACATCAATGTCGAGGTCATCCCACTCAGTAGCAATTTTTTTACCGAGCTTTTTACCCATTTCAATTCGTGAACCATAAACAGAAATTTTATCCATGGTGGAGTCTGGACGAGCAAAGTAAACATACTCAAAAATACATGGATTAAATGACGGGTTTTCAGCGCATTGTTGACTATGTATTTGACCATCTTCTGTAAAGAAAATAGTTTCACCTGGAGCAACATCACGAACAAAATCAAAACCACATGCATCAAGCGCTACCGACTCAGAAGCAACCATATATTCTGTACCCGCAACACCGTTACGCTTACCAAATACCAGTGGACGAATGCCATTAGGGTCGCGAAAAGCAATTAACCCATGCCCAATAATCAGGGCAACTGTTGCATAAGCACCACGAACACGTTTATGCACTTTGCTTACAGCCGAAAAAATATCGGATGGTGTTAAATCTAAATTGCTGTTGAGTTGTAACTCATGACCGAGAATATTAAGTAATAATTCAGAGTCTGACGTTGTATTAACGTGGCGACGCGCCTCAGTGTTTAACCAAATTTTTAGCTCTTCAGCATTGGTTAAGTTACCATTATGTGCCAATGATATACCAAATGGTGAATTCGCATAAAAAGGCTGAGCTTCTGAAGAACTTGATGTGCCTGCGGTCGGATAACGTATATGACCAATACCTATATTTCCTTGTAAACGCATCATATGACGCGTGTGAAATACATCTTTAACCAGCCCATTGGCTTTACGCATTCTAAACATATCATCACTTATCGTAACAATACCTGCAGCGTCTTGCCCCCGGTGTTGAAGTACCGTTAAACCATCATATAATAATTGACTAACAGGAGTTTTACCGACAATACCAACAATACCACACATGAATTTATCTCCGCCGAACTATGTTTGAATAAGAAAACTTGATGATTGTTTGAGGTACTCAAAAAACCACACAACAATTAATTTGAATTCAGGAATAAGAATAGAGTTTTGCCACGATGGGCTTGATGATGCTGGTGTAAATGCATCCATAAAAAATAGTATGGCACTCACAACCAATACCCCTCTTAATGCACCAAATGCTAATCCTAAGACTCTATCTGTACCTGACAATCCTGTTTTACTGACCAATTGCCCAATAATGTAATTAATTAAAGCACCGAGCACTAATGTTGCAATAAATAGAATGGCAATAGAGGCCGCATTACGAAGAAATGGATCAGAAATATGGGTTAAAAAACTGGCAAGATTTGAATAAAAGCTGCTAGCAATAAAAAAAGCGCTGACCCAAATGACTAAAGAAATTGCTTCTTTAACAAAACCACGAACCAAGCTTATTAATGTTGAAATACCAACGACTGCCAAAATGGCGTAATCTACCCAAATCATATATTGAATTTTCTCATGGATTAGAGGCGCGCATTCTAACAGAACCCTATTAGCTTTAGCTAATTTTTTTATTATTTTGTTGGATAAAAACGGGACACTTTTCCTTGCACATTCGTTAATTTTTTAAGTAAAGGTAGCTTTTTGTCTAGTGTTCTTTTTCTAAGCTCAGGTCCAATAAATACTTTGGTTAAGGTACCATTTTTAGTTTTTATCGGCTTGGTGAAAGCGGTATAACCATTCTCTTTTAATTTAATCAATAACTCGTTTACATTGTTTTCATGACGAAAACTACCTAATTGTATAACCCAAGCTTGCTTGCTGGAAAGTTTGGTTGGTATAGTTTGTTTATCTAAAGTATCAGCCGTTGGTGTTAATTTTGAGGAAGGCTCAAATGATTTTTTTTGCTCAAGAGCATTCACTTTAACCATTTCAGTACTTGGTATTTCATCTGCGCTACTTTTACCTAAAGACGCCTCAACCAATCGAAGTGCATCATCTTGAGGGGTTTCTTCTGATAATGGCACGGTCTCTATATGGGCTAAATCTTTTTTTGGAAATTGCTTTTTCTCCAAAACGATATCCATGCTAGGCGCAGTGGGAATATTATCAAAGTCTGCTTGATAAGTTTTCTTATCACCATCAAGCAGATCGGGTAAAAAAATAATAGCGACTGCCGCTACAATCACAGTGCCCACTAAACGATTTTGAAAAGGTGTAGACAAGCTAATCTCCTAGATTATTACCCAATATGGTTATTAATTATTAATATAAATAAGCAATTAATTAATGGTGAAAATCATACTCACTAAATTAATAAACGCCTAATTTCAGCAACAGTAAAAAATGAACCAAAAACAAGCACTAAATCGTGTTTTGTTGCTTTTTCAGAGGCTATATTAAATGCCTGAGTAACATTGTCAAAACAAATAAATTCTTTACTGAATTCAGACACTTTTCCTGCAAGTTCATTGGCACTCGCTGCTCGTTGCACACCTAATGTCCCGAAATACCAGTTATCGATATATGGTGCTAATGGTTTGATAACGTTACTAATATCTTTATCAGCTAACATACCAACAACCGCATATATTTTCCGGTACTTCATCTTACTTAGTTGCTCAGCAAGATAACGTGCTGCTTGTGGATTATGACCAACATCAAGTATCACATCACAATGTCTATTGAAAAGTTCAGCACGGCCAGCAACACGTGTTTTATCAATAACTTGATTAATTTTGTCACGCTCTAATGATATATTCAACAACACTAATACAGCTAATGCGGTCGCGACATTATCGATGGGGATATGCGGTAAGTGCAAGTCTGTAAATATGTGTTCTGCTAGCTGCCATTGCCAACGGTCATTACATCGACTCATGGTGAAATCTTGGTTACGGCAAACTAGATGAGCATCAAGTTTATCTATATAGGCAAGAAGTGATTTGGGTGGGTCGATATCACCAACAACAACATGACCATTAGCACGTATAATACCCGCTTTTTCGATAGCAATGGTTTCTCGGTCATTACCTAAAAAAGCTTGGTGGTCAAGATCAATCGTCGTGATAACCGCCACGTCACAATCAATAATATTTGTTGCATCTAAACGTCCACCTAAGCCGACCTCCAAAAGAATGATGTCAGGTTTTTTAATCATTAAGATAAGAAAAGCAGCTAATGTTGTATATTCATAATAACTTAATGATATATTGCCACGTGTTTTTTCAATCTGCTCAAAGGCTTGAACAAGGCTATTATCGTCAATATCTTGATGATCAATGCGTAACCGCTCATTAAAGCGTTCGATATGAGGGGAAGAATAAACAGCAACAGATTGGCCTTCACCAAGCAGCGCATTCTCAAGAAAAGCGCAGGTTGTTCCTTTGCCATTTGTTCCTGCAACAGTAATAACTTTGGCAAAATCAAAATGAATATCAAGTAAGTTAGCAACCTCTTGTATTCTTGCTAACCCCAAGTCTATTTCAACATGATGCAAATTTTCTAAATAAGAAAGCCACTCAGTAAGATTGCTCCTTGATGAGTGGCTTAATAGGTTATCTACCATTATTTCGCTTAATACAAGATTATTAAATAATTTACAAAATCAACAGCACATTAGCTTTTTGGACTAGGCTGTCCCATAAACTTAGCTAACATACGCGCTAAAGTATCACGCATATTTCGTCGGTCAACAATAATATCTATAGCACCTTTTTCCAATAAAAATTCACTACGTTGGAAACCTTCAGGAAGTTTTTCACGAACAGTTTGTTCAATGACGCGCGGACCAGCAAAGCCAATTAACGCTTTAGGTTCAGCAACATTAATGTCACCTAACATAGCCAAACTTGCAGAAACACCACCCATAGTTGGATCAGTAAGAACCGAAATATAAGGTAGGCCTTTTTCACTCATCTTAGCTAAAGCCGCACTGGTTTTAGCCATTTGCATTAATGAAAACAAAGCTTCTTGCATCCGAGCTCCACCACTGGCGGAAAAACAAACTAAGGGGACATTATGTTCAAGGCAATATTCTACGCCTTTAACAAAACGAGCACCAACAACGGATGCCATTGAGCCGCCTAAAAATCCAAATTCAAAAGCAGCAGCAACAATCGGCATACCTTGCAATTCACCTTTCATTACCACTAAAGCATCTTTTTCACCGGTACTTTTTTGCGCAGCACTAAGACGGTCTTTATATTTTTTAGAATCTTTAAATTTTAGAATATCTTGTGCTTCATATTCTTCGCCAAGCTCAATTTTTTCACCTTTATCAAGAAAACTGTCAATGCGTTTTCTAGCGCTAATGCGCATATGGTGATCACATTTAGGGCATACTGACATTTGACGCTCAAGTTCTACTTTGTAAAGCACTGCATTACAGGAAGTACACTTACACCACACGCCTTCAGGAACACCACGTTTTTGTGCTGCCATTGATTTAGCTTTTGGGAGAATTTTTTCTATCCAGCTCATAATTAAATTTTGCCTATTGCTCGAGAAAATTTTGAATGTCTAGCACTTAAGTTGGCTTACTAAACATCAAATATTAAGAATTACTAAATATGACCTTGGATTAGAGCACAGTTTAGGCCTTCTTTAATATAAAAAACTGGTCTGTTCTGTGATATTTTTCACTTAAGTCAGAAATAATGGCCCTAAATGACGTTTTGGCAGCTCAAATTGCTCAGGATAATCGACACCAACAAAATACAAACCAGCAGCTGAAGCTGTCATTCCTGCTAGGCAGCGATTCTTTGCATCAAGCACTTCTTTGATCCAATCAACCGGTTTAGAGCCGTCACCAACTTCCATTAAAGAGCCAGCAAAGTTTCGGATCATATGATGTAAAAACGCATTACCTTTAACATCAATAATAACGTAATCGCCTTGACGTGTAATATCACAATGAACCATAGTCCTTACCGGCGAATGTGATTGACAATGCACCGTTCTAAAGGATGTGAAGTCATGTTTACCAATAAAGTACTGTGCCGCTTGATGCATCAATTTTTCATCAAGTTGCTGATGGTAAAAGCTAATGCCGGTACTCAAAATAGCTGAACGTAAGCGGCTATTATAAATAATATAGCGGTATCGTCTTGCCGTTGCACTAAAGCGGGCATGAAACTCATCATCAACCTCCTTTACCCAGGAGATAGCGATATCGTTAGGTAAATGTGTATTTACCCCTAAGGTCCAAGAAACGTCTTTTCTAATTTTTTCAGTATCAAAATGAATAATTTGATTGGTGGCACTAACACCGGTATCGGTTCGACCTGCACATACGACAGAAACCTTTTCATTAGCAATCACTGACAACGCGCTTTCTACTTTTTCTTGCACACTAATGGCATTGTTTTGGCGCTGCCAGCCATGATATTTAGCACCATCGTATTCTACACCTAAAGCATATCGCATGACGTTCTCCACTGTTGCGGGCGCGCATTATCCAATACTTTGGCTAGTAATTTCAATCTTATTTTTGGTGTGCTGGCAAGTTTCAATCTACTCATTGAGACCCTTCTTATACCAACGGATTAATTCTTTTTGATCCGCAGGCGGTTCAAGTCCGCTTTTGATCATTTCCAGCGCTTGTTCCGCTAACAAAGACTCGGTTTTTTTCTCTATTTTTTCTAACATCTGATAAAACAAAATTCGCTCTTCCTCCGTTAAGACACTTTCAAGTTCTTCTGAACGGGGTTCTAATGCTGAAGTCAGTTTCTTATAAAGTAATACTCCGGCTTCATTAAGTACTAAATTTTTAATGTTTTTACTAAACTCATCCGGTTGAATATCAATCAAACCTTGCTGATGGAGTTTTTTGACCGCCCTACTTACCGTGTATGAATCTAATCGAGATTGATAGGCAATATCTGCTGATTTTATTGGCATGTATGAGCCTATATTTAGCAGTACTCTCATTTCTCTTGGTTCAAGGTCACACAATCCCCTGATTTTCCAATCCCTATTTAACGCCAATAAATTACTGACCACAGCGACACGAAACGGCAAGTGAGCAGTTAAATCTAGGGGGTTTTCAATGTGGTTAGAAAGCATAAATGCTTTTTTTCTAGCTGAGGAAGAAATGATGATATTCTCAATAAAAATGAATGAGGCGACTGTAGCATTTATCAACAGGAAGTTATAGCACGTCATCGCCACACTTATTAACACATACTAGTGCCATCTAAACTATCAACACCCAAACAAAGTTATTGCAAATGCAACATCTATTATTTATGCTAAAGGTAGTTATAAAACATAAATTAAATTGGAGATAAACAATGCCTTTAATAACACCTCTTGCCGCTGACGATAATGAAGAAGTCGCAGAACTTGCACGATTTTTTAATGAAACGTTAGGATTTTGCCCTAATAGTGTATTAACCATGCAACGTCGCCCTGCTATTGCCAAAGCGTTTATCAATCTAAATATGGCCGTTATGGCCAATGATGGCAGCGTAACTGCCGAACAAAAACGCTTAATAGGTTACATAACAAGTGCTAATACCGGTTGTCGTTATTGTGAAGCCCATACCATTTTAGCTGCTGAACGTTACGGCGGTTCAGAAGATCGTTTAGCTAATATTTGGTCTTTTCGTGAAAGTGACTTGTATAGCGCCGGTGAAAAGGCGGCATTTGAGTTTGCTCTTGCCGCTTCGAGTGTACCAAATGCTGTTGATGATCCCATTTCAGCGGAATTAAACAAATACTGGGACGAAGGTGAAATAGTTGAGATTTTAGGTGTTGTGGCTTTATTTGGTTATTTAAACCGCTGGAATGACTCTATGGGTACCACTATGGAAACCGGTGCAGTTGACGCAGGTGAACGTTTATTGTCTAAATCGACATGGACTCGCGGTAAACATGTATAACTAGTATTCATTGATTAAAATGAAAAGTGTGCGAAAAAGCTTACTGGTGTATTTGTCTAGTAAGCTTTTCTATTTATATAAAACACATTAAAAACAATAGATAACATTAAGTCGTTTACAATCACCTTAACAAATCAAGCATAGCAGTCCATTTCCAGCGTAAATATAAACTTACAAGCTCACAAATAGTATCTGCTTGTCTACTATTCCAATTTCTTGCTGATACTTTTATTTTATCAGCCCCTTTTATGATGCATTAACAATGCTAATAAAAAATAAGTAACGAAAAATATAATAATAAAGGCGCACTTTGTGATCATAAGTAAAACTATCGGCAGTATGTTAATTATTGCAGGAACAACTATAGGCGCGGGCATGTTAGCATTGCCTATAGCTTCAGCAGGGCTCGGCTTTTCAACCGCAATTGTTATTTTACTCTTCGCTTGGTTACTCATGGCTTATACTGCATTACTGATGCTTGAAGTGCATCAACACGCGTGTACGGAAGCGACGTTAAATACCTTGGCAAAATCTATATTGGGTAAAAAAGGGCAAGTAATCGCCAATTCATCCATGATTTTCCTCTTTTACGCGCTCTGCGCTGCTTATATAGCAGGTGGTGGATCACAACTGCAAATGAATATTAGCGATTCACTTGGTGTTGACGTAGCGCCGCAATTGGGCTCTATCGCTTTTGCAGTGATATTTGGCTCTATTATTACGTTAGGTACAGCGACGGTAGATAAAGTTAACCGCGTATTGTTTACTATAAAAATAGTTGTATTAGCTGTGATGTTTTACATGCTAACACCACATGTGCAAACCCAGCATTTACTTGAGATGCCACTGGAACAAGGTTTAATCATTTCAGCTATCCCTGTTATTTTCACCTCTTTTGGTTTTCATGGTTCAATACCTTCCGTGGTCAAATATATTGGTATCGATGTTAAATCATTAAGAAAAGTGATGATCATTGGCTCTGCCCTTCCTTTGTGTATTTACTTACTCTGGCAAGTCGTAAGCCAGGGTGTTATGAGTCAAAATGATTTACTTGCAAGCGAAGGATTAACAGGATTTATTAGTAGTGTATCTAACATTCTGAATACACCAAGTATTGGTAGCGCTGTAACTATTTTTGCTGATTTAGCATTAGCTACGTCTTTCTTAGGTGTCAGTTTGGGGCTATTTGATTTTTTCAGCGATACCTTAAATCGTTCTAATTCAAAACGAGATAGATTGATTACCGCCAGTGTTACTTTTATACCACCACTTGGTTTTGCTTTATTTTATCCACAAGGTTTTATTGCTGCATTAGGCTATGCTGCTATTGCCTTAGTAGTACTCGCTGTTTTTCTACCTGTGGCTATGGTTTGGGTACAACGTAAAGAACGTGGTGTCAGTACAGCAGAGTATCAAGTAAGAGGCGGGGTTCCTGCTCTTGTTATTGCAGCTACATGTGGTGTTGCTATTATTGGTGCACAGCTTCTGCAAATGTTCAATCTAGTCCCTTCATTGAGCTAACATTTTCAGATGATTTGTTAACGTTAACGTCTAAAAAATTTCTAAAAAAGTTTAATCCAAGTAACTTCATCAAAGGGTTACTTGGATAGTTGCTGTAAAAACAAAAACTGGCGTCGATTAATTACTTTGTTTTTTTGTCGATTGATTTGTCTTCTGCGTTGTGAAGCTGTTAAACGTCTACGTAAATTAGCCGCCATATCCATTTTCCTTAGTTATTAGTAAAGTTGTCAATAAAATACGGTTACATTATCTTATGTCATTATGACTCTTTTATGACAAGATAAGTAATATTAGATAATCAACAAATATTCCTTTTTTATTCTGAGCTTAACTTGTCACTAATATCAGCATTCAATTGAATTTCTTTAGCTTTCGACTGATTATCCATCCACTCTAATGTATCGTAATAACGGCGGATATTTTCAACATAATTGACCGATTCGTCACCTCGAGCATAACCATATTTCGTTTTTTTATAGTATTTCTTCTGTTTAAGTAAAGGTAACCGAGACTTTACTTCAACCCACCTGTCGGGATCTCCACCTTGCGCACGTGTGATCTTACGCGCATCATTGAGGTGACCTAAGCCGACATTGTATGAAGCTAATGCGAACCATAAGCGGTCAGGATATGGAACCCGATCAGGCATACGTTCAATCATTTGTTTAAAATATTTTGCGCCACCACGAATGCTCTGTTCAGCGTCTAAACGGCTTTTAATACCCATTTGTTTAGCGGTAGGCAAAGTCAACATCATCATACCTCTCACCCCCGTATGTGAACGAGCATGAGGGTTCCAATGAGATTCTTGGTAACTAATTGCTGCCAATAACCGCCAATCAATTTCTTGCCCATGTTTTTCGAAAATAGCTTGGTACTTAGGTAATTTATTTTCTACTGCTTTAATGAACATCCGTGTATCAACATAGTTGAACTGTTCAATATGCCCATAATATTTATCATCAAGCGCTAATAAAGTACCATCATGGTGTACTCGCCCAAAAAATTCAACCAAACTGGCCAGAATTGAATTGTCTTGTTGTTTTGTTACTACCCAAGCTAAAGGTTCTGGTTTTTTAATGGTAAAACCAATGCTAATTTCAGGGTAATAGCGCCTACTTATTGCCAATGCATTACTGTCAATAACGGTATAATCAATTTCATCTGACAATATTTGTATTAAGAGTTCTTCACTGTCTAAATCCACCGTTTCTTGCCATGTTAAATCAGCATTTGTTTTTTTTAAGTGTGCGAGGTTCTCTGCATGACTAGTTCCGGTTGTTACCACTAATTTACCGGTCAAATCTTTTAGCTTGCGTGGGCGTTCATTGCCCTGCTTAAACACCAATTTTTGACTTACATGATCATAGCTAGGTGCAAACAAATAATTTTCACGACGTTTAGGTGTAACAGATAGATTAGCAGCTAAAAAGTCCACCTCTGCGGAGTCGAGTTTAAGAAATAAGTCTTCGATATGATAACTCGGCACAATCACCAATTTTACGCCCAGTGAGTCGGCATACTTTTTAGCTAAATCATATTCAAAACCATTAGGGCCATTAGCTTCTAAGTAATAGCTCGTTGCACCGTAAAGTGTGCCTACACTCACATAACCGCGTTCAAGTATACGTTGCAAACTGGCATGTTCTTCTCTTGGTTGACAACCAAGTAACATAAAACAAAGAGCAAGTAGAAAACTTGTAAAGATGCTGAATTTTTTGATAATTTTAATATTTTTATACCTCATAGTTATTCATTGTGGCGCTATTTCATTTTTTTATCAAAGAACTTTTTATCATAGAAAAAAATATCTACTCACTGAAGCACTTTTATTACTTATCAAACCTAGATAATTCAACTATAATACGCGCGATTTTTTCTTCTATTATTTCAAGTAGCATATGCGTACTTGAAAGAATACTAAACTGGTGAATACGTTTATGACGATGTTGATGAAAACCCTTCGCGGCGCCCCTGCACTTTCAGACTTTCGAGTTAAAAAATTATTAGCTCAATGTGCAGATTTAAAACTGCCGGTAACGGATATTTACGCCGAATTTACGCATTTTGCGCATATTTCAGCCGAACTTAACGATGAAGAGTTTCAAGTTTTACAACACCTTCTTAAATATGGACCTAGCATTAAAGAGCATGAGCCTGTTGGACAATTTTTATTAGTGACTCCTCGCCCAGGAACAATTTCACCTTGGTCTTCAAAATCTACTGACATCGCTCATAATTGTGGTTTGCCGAAAGTTACACGTTTAGAGCGCGGTATTACTTATTACATCACCTTCTCAAGAAATGAGCTTAATTTAAGTACCGAGCAACAAGTTCAGCTTAATCACTTAATTTCAGATCGCATGATGGAAGTTGTATTCACAACAATGGATCAAGCGACATCTCTTTTTGCAACGGCTGAACCCGGTAAATTAACCGCTATTGATATTGAAAGTGGCGGTAAAGAAGCACTAGTAAAAGCAAATATTGAATTAGGTTTGGCGTTAGCAACAGATGAAGTAAATTACTTATTCGAAAACTTTACCAAATTAGGTCGTAACCCTCACGATATCGAACTTTATATGTTCGCCCAAGCAAACTCAGAGCATTGTCGACATAAAATATTTAACGCTGACTGGACTATCGATGGCGTAAAACAGCCAAAATCATTATTCAAAATGATCCGTAATACCCACGAAGTAAACCCTGACTTTGTGTTAAGTGCCTATAAAGATAACGCAGCAGTAATGGTCGGTAATAAAGGCGGTCGCTTCTTTCCGAACCCTGAAACCAATGTTTATGGTTACCACCATGAAGATATTCAAATTTTAATGAAAGTTGAAACGCACAATCACCCAACCGCTATTTCTCCTTACCCTGGTGCTGCTACGGGTTCAGGTGGTGAAATTCGTGACGAAGGCGCAACCGGTATTGGCTCAAAGCCAAAAGCAGGTTTAGTTGGTTTTTCAGTATCTAATTTACGTATTCCAAATTTTGAACAACCTTGGGAAACTGACTTTGGTAAACCTAATCGTATCGTTTCAGCACTAGATATTATGATGGAAGGCCCTTTGGGCGGTGCAGCATTTAACAATGAATTCGGTCGCCCTGCTATTTTAGGTTATTTCCGCACTTACGAAGAAGAAGTTAATTCATTCAATGGCGTGGAAGTGCGTGGTTACCATAAGCCTATTATGCTTGCTGGTGGTTTAGGTAACATTCGTGATGAACATGTACAAAAACGCGAAATTATCGTTGGTGCCCACTTAATTGCTCTTGGTGGTCCTGCGATGAATATCGGTTTAGGCGGCGGTGCTGCTTCTTCAATGGCCTCTGGTCAATCTGCTGAACGTTTAGATTTTGCTTCTGTGCAACGTGAAAATCCTGAAATGGAACGTCGTTGCCAAGAAGTTATCGATAAGTGTTGGCAGCTTGGAGAAGATAATCCAATCGCTTTCATTCATGATGTCGGTGCCGGCGGGTTATCAAATGCTTTCCCTGAGTTAGTTGCTGATGGTGGCCGTGGTGGTGTTTTTGAATTGCGAAATGTCCCTAATGATGAACGTAGCATGGCACCTCATGAAATCTGGTGTAACGAATCTCAAGAACGTTATGTTATCGCCGTATCAGATAAAAACTTAGCGACGTTTGAAAAGATATGTCACCGTGAACGTGCGCCATTTTCTGTCGTTGGCCGTGCCACTGAAGAAGCACATTTAACCGTTACTGATTCATACTTTGCAGGTAACGACAAATTAGATACGCCAATTGATTTACCTCTGGATGTTTTATTAGGTAAAACACCAAAAATATTCAAAGATGTTACAACTAAAAAAGCCGCTGGTGATGAGCTATCTTTAACGGATATCACCTTAACTGATGCCGCGGACCGTATTTTATCACTTCCTACCATTGCAGAGAAAACCTTCCTGATCACCATAGGTGATCGCTCAGTAACCGGTATGGTTAATCGTGATCAAATGGTTGGTCCTTGGCAAGTACCTGTAGCTGATTGTGGTGTTACCGCGTCTGCTCTTGACTCTTACCACGGTGAAGCAATGTCATTAGGTGAACGTACTCCAGTGGCCTTATTAAACTTTGGCGCTTCAGCTCGATTAGCCGTAGCAGAGTCATTAACCAACATTGCGGGTACAGATATTGGTGATTTAAACCGTATTAAATTGTCTGCTAACTGGATGTCGCCAGCAGGCCACCCAGGGGAAGATGCAGGATTATATGAAGCAGTAAAAGCCATTGGTGAAGAGCTTTGCCCGGCATTGGGTTTAACTATTCCGGTTGGCAAAGACTCAATGTCGATGAAAACTAAATGGGAAGACAATGGTGAACAAAAAGCGGTTACTTCGCCAATGTCACTAATTATTACCGCTTTTGGTGTTGTTGAAGATATTCGTAAAACGGTGACTCCTGAACTTCGTACTGATTTGGGCGAAACACGTATTATCGCCATTGATTTATCAAAAGGTAAAAATCGCTTAGGTGGTTCATGTTTAGCACAAGTTTATAAACAACTTGGCAGTGAGACCCCTGATGTTGATTGCCCTGAAACTTTAAAAGGTTTCTTCAACGCGATGCAAACATTGGTTCGTGATGAAAAGCTTATTGCGTATCACGATAGATCAGATGGCGGCTTATTTACATCCGTTGTTGAAATGGCTTTTGCCGGTCACACCGGTGTTGATATTGATTTAACAAAATTAACGTCAACCTCAGGCAACGATCTTGATGTATTATTCAATGAAGAACTTGGCGCTGTTATTCAGGTTCTTGAAAGCGATATCGATACTATTCACGTGGTATTAGCAGAATATGGTATTGAAGATTGCTGTACTGATATCGGTCGCATCAATAATGAAGATGCTATTCGCTTTAGTCGTGATGGTGAAGTAGTACTTGAGAACTCTCGTACGTATTATCGTACCACGTGGGCACAAACCACCTATAGAATGCAGTCAATGCGTGATAATCCTGAATGTGCTCAGCAAGAACATGACGTAAAGTTTGATACTGAAGATCCAGGCTTAAATACCGAGCTTACTTTTGATATCAACGAAGATATTGTCGCTAAGTTAATCGCACAAGATGCGTTGAAGGGAACTAACCCTACAATTGCTATTTTACGCGAGCAAGGTGTTAACTCTCATGTTGAAATGGCCGCCGCATTTGACCGAGCTGGCTTTGTTGCCATTGACGTCCATATGTCTGATATTTTATCAGGTCGAGCTGATTTAGCTGACTTTAACGGTTTAGTTGCTTGTGGTGGTTTCTCGTACGGTGACGTACTAGGTGCTGGTGAAGGTTGGGCAAAATCAATTTTATTCAACAAAGACGCTAAAGCAATGTTCAAAGCTTTCTTTGAACGTGAAGACACCTTCACTTTAGGTGTTTGTAACGGTTGTCAAATGTTGTCAAACCTCAAAGAAATTATTCCGGGAGCTGATGCTTGGCCACACTTTGTACAGAATAAATCTGAACGCTTTGAAGCACGTTTTTCATTAGTTGAAATTCAAGAAAGCCCATCAGTATTGTTTAAAGGTATGGCGGGGTCTCGTATGCCGATTGCCGTTTCACACGGTGAAGGCCATGCTGAATTTAGCTCAGAAGAAGCTATTGGCGCAATAAACGATTCAGGTACCGTATCAATGCGTTATGTTGATAACTATGGCCAAGTGACTGAAACTTACCCTGCTAATCCAAACGGTTCACCGGACGGCATTACAGCATTAACCACGACAGATGGCCGGGTGACTATCATGATGCCACATCCTGAGCGTGTATTTAGAACAGTCGCCAACTCGTGGCACCCTGATGAATGGCAAGAAGATTCACCTTGGGTAAGAATATTCCGTAATGCTCGTGCATTTATTGGTTAAATTATTGATTAATTAATTTTTACATATTAAACAATCAGTTTAAAAAAAGCGCTTTATAGCGCTTTTTTTGTGGGTATTTATCCATACGTTATTTAGATTATACGACAACAAAGATGTTGCACTTGCAATATATGTGTATTTCTATATTATCTATCACATATAAACATCGAATTGAGGATCAGTAACAATGCAAGACCATGAAGCATCACCACTAAACGATTATATCGAGTATCCCGTTGCAGAAATGTTAGCGCGCTCTGAGGCATTTTATACGGATATAAAACGCCGTCATACTATTAGAAGTTTTAGTGATAGAGCCGTACCCAAGGAGATCATCGAAAACTGTATAAAAGCGGCTGCTACCGCTCCAAGTGGTGCTAATCACCAACCATGGCACTTTGTCGCCGTGCACAGTAGTGATATAAAAAAACAAATTCGTGAACAAGCTGAAACACATGAACGTAGCTTTTATGAGGGTCGTGCTGGGGAAGAATGGTTAGGTGCGTTGAAAGCGCTAGGTACTGACGCCGATAAACCTTATTTAGAAACAGCCCCTTGGTTGATCGCTATTTTTAGTCAAAAGAAAGGCGGTATTCATACTGAAGATAGTAATACTAATTATTATGTACATGAATCTGTGGGTATTGCGACTGGATTTTTAATTAACGCTTTGCATTCATCAGGTTTAGTAACCCTAACCCACACACCTAAACCTATGTCATTTTTAAGTAAAGTCTGTAATAGACCTGAAAACGATCGAGCCTATATGTTATTGATTGCCGGCTATCCTGCTGCAGACGCGACCGTACCACATCACGCAGCAGTCAAAAAACCATTTGATGAAATAGCGACATTTTTGTAACTGGTCATTTTAAGTGATAATTGATTGTAATAGTTGATTATTTTAATTGATAGTTACAATCAGATTTTTAGGCGAAATCTAAATTAATATCGGTGCATCTTTTTTGACAATAGATCCCTGGCTGATCGCTTTTTTCGGGCAATACTAACTGTAAAGGTTGCCCGCAAGTTTCACAATTTATTTTTCGTCCGGACATAACCTTTTTAATTAAGGCTTTTTGGTCGTTAAAAGATTTAGTACTATTTTTTTTCAGTTCAGAAAACTGCTTAATATCTATCATTGCGTCTTATCTTAACGTTTATTTAGGCAGGTAAAACCAGCCATCATACTTACCAGAAAACTCTTCTGAGTTATTAGTAAGTAAATCTATATATCCAGCAATATTCGTATAACTAGGTACGACATCCGGGTAGGCGGTGATTTCCCAAGGAAATTGTTCATCACCTTGATAGGTGCATAATGACAGTTTCTGGTTGTTTTCCAATAACAGGTTGCCAAATTTTAGTGCTTGCTCATATTTTGCAAAAATCACCGAAAATTGAAGTTCTCTTACCTGCGTGAGATCATCACCTGCAAGTAACATTTTCCATAGCGTATCGCCGGTATTATTTTCTGGAAAGAGCGTTAAATCGCGTTCCATTATTTTTTCCATTTTGACTTAGTACTTTTATTTTATATTGTAGAGTCAAATATTGCCAATCTCATTGGTAAATTTTTGATAAACCAGCATTAATTAACGCTATTTACCTACAGATAAAATAATAATCATTCAGTTAACGGTTAATTTGATAAACTAGTGTTATTAATAACTGCAAAGAAATATTGCTCTTGAATAAATTTGAACTGCACCTAGAGATTAAAGTCAACAATAGTACCGTTATCACCGAATTAAGTCAGCATTGTTCTTTAAGTAATACTCAATTAAAACAAGCGATTGGGCAAGGTGCTTTATGGTTAACTCGAGGGAAAGGTACACAACGGCTGCGGAGAATAAAAAAAACGTTAGCGCTAGGTGACGAACTGCACTTTTATTATGATGAACAAGTATTAAGCCAACAACCCAATGAGGCTATCTTAATTGCTGATCATATTGATTATAGTGTTTGGTACAAACCTTACGGCATGTTGTCGCAGGGATCTAAATGGAGCGACCATTGCACGATTGCTCGTTGGGCACAAAGCCACTTAACACCTGAACGTGCAGTATTTGTTGTGCATCGATTAGATAGAGCGGCAACCGGATTGATCTTAATTGCTCACACTAAAAAAGCTGCGCGCGCACTTAGTGCTATGTTTGAACAACATCATTTAGAAAAAACTTATCAGATTATTGTGCTCGGAGATCATAGCTTGCGCCCACAGCCAGACAAACTTGTTACTGATGTTAACGGAAAGAATGCCAGTAGCACCTTTACTCACCTTGCATATGATCAACAAAAAAATATTTCTTTAGTACAGGTAAAAATTGATAGCGGACGAAAACATCAGATACGAATACACGCAGCAAGTATTGATATGCCTGTCCTGGGTGATAGATTACATGGTAAAAGTAAAAATGAAGAAATTGATACGCTTAAAATGAAGGTGGATTTGCAGTTGTGTGCGATATCACTCAGTTTTACTTGTCCTATGAGTGATGAAAGTCGCCTATTTGTTTTACCGGAGCATTTAATGCCTTCACTAAATGCTCTAAAGTAATGTCGAGTTAGTATTATTTTCCAAGATAATAATCTAACAGCAATAATTAAAGTCACTATTGGCGAGCAGCGATAATTTATCACCGACTAAATCGCTCGTTTTAAATTGAGAAAGTAACGCTAAACCTTGTTGTCGCTGTGTATCGGTTAGCGCGAGATAAGGTAATCTGAAATTTAATTGAACCGCTCCTGTCATCATCAATGCGGTGTTAATTGCAATAGGATTAGGTTCACAAAACAACCATTTCATTAAACCTTGCAGGCTTTCATTAAGTGCAGGTTCTGGATTATCCATTAACTTTCTCATTAACCCTGGCACTATATTAGACGTTACCGAAATTACACCATGAGAGCCAAACTCATGACGACCTAAATAGCTTTCATCATCATTTCCAGACCAACAAGCGATACCTTGTTTTTCATAATGGGCAATACGCTGATTACCTGCACATTCTTTTACACCAATAAAGTTTTGATGTTTTGATAAAGGCTCAATAATATCAGGGATGAGATCTTGTCCTGTTCGCCCTGGTACATTGTAAATAAATGCAGGGCCAATATCTAAAACTTTATTAAAATGCGTCGTAACACCTGCTGTAGAAGTACGCCCGTAATAAGGGTTAATCTGTAGGGCTGCATTCATCCCCATCGCAAAGCCATTTTCAGTCGCCTTAATCGCTTCACGGGTATTATTACTCCCCGTATTGCCAACTATAATCAATTCATTACTGTATTGATGCACGCTGTGAGCAATCAACATTAAATGCTCTTCCCAACTTAATAAATGTCCTTCGCCTGTCGTTCCACCAACAACAATACCGTCTACACCCGCAGCTATTTGCTCAGCAACAAGTGCATCATATGTAGCAAGATCTAATTCACCTTTTTGGTTATACGGTGTTTTTATTGCGGTAATTAAACTTGCTGCTTTTAATTGTTTCATCACTTTCTCAAATATCGATAAAAATTGAATTTATTATTTTTCTGCATTAATTTCATGATTTTCCTATTATTGGTGTTTATAAAAATAGGACAACAGATAATACCTTTAACAGTGACCAATATTATCAATAACTCGCCTTAGGATATACACTTCATTAGTAACAACATGCTGATATTCGAAAATTTGGCTGTTTAACTGCAATATTTTATAAGCATGGTAGTTATCTTCATTTAATAAGTCTGCCGGATAATGATTATTCTCAAAAAATTCACTTTTTGTCATTGTAAAATGAATATCTCCAACGAGACCCCAATCCCCAACTTCTATGACTTTTTCAATTTCTGTCCCTTGTTTATCCACTGATATAAAAGTAAATTCAAAACTCCCGTTCTTACTCATTTCTGCATATTCATTAAAGTGTTCACCAGATGCTTGATGGCCTCCTCTATACCAACGACCAATCAACATACTTCGGTTAAAATGTTTAATCACAGCGTTAAAGTCCTTCATTGATTCTATATTTGAGCTTAATCATATCAATAAATTCTTGATGATTTTTCATAAAAAATTAAATTACTCATAATCGTGGGATATTTAATGGTTGGAAGTTAATACAAATTGATTTGGTGGTTTATTTTTTATTTAAAACCATTTTATCTGGTCGTTCAAGCAAACATAAATTATGACCCATAACATTTTCATCCCTTGTCTGTCGTCCACAACAACAAAGTGTACACCCTGTACATAAATAAAGCTTAGAAACTATCAGGTGATTTTAATCTTTGAGTATATTTACAGCGCCATTAACACTTTCTAAAGTAATACCAATGTCGCCACCACTGATATCTCCTTTAAGGCTTCGACCAGAAAACATGTTCTTACTTTCTTTCAAACCAAAGTCGTTGTTGATACTACCGTGCATAGTTTCCACGTTGAGTGACGCACTGATCTTTTCTGGTAGCGTTAATGTAATGTTGCCGTTGACGGTATCCAATTTAATATGATTTAAATTCTCACCTATAGCCTTATAACTTACGCTAATACTACCATTGACTGAATTGAACTCACTGTCTGACTCCAAACCAAACGCCCTAATAGAGCCATTAACTAAATCGGCCCTAATTTCTCCCTTAATCCCTTCAATCATCAACGAGCCATTGACTAAATCAATTGCAGATAATTCAGTTTGTAAAGGTACCATAATCGTATAATTCACCGTTCCAGAAGTGTGATGACCTCCATCACTTAATTTTTTATAGTGGGTCTTAACACGAATACCTTGGCTACTTTCAGTCATTTCAACCGAAATTCTATCGCGACTGTGTTGGTCGTCTGTTTGGATGACAGCTAACACTTTAATAACATGTTTATCCCACGCACTAATATCAACCGAACCTTTAAGATTTTCTAAACGAAGTGAAGACGTAGCCTCAACATTAAATGAACCTTCTATTTTATCAAAAACGCTAGCATATGCACTAGAGAAAAGTCCTAAAACAGTTATGCTTGCTGTTGTAAATTTAATCATTGAGTGGTTCATGGAGTTCCTTTTATTTCTCAATTTATTTTATATTTTATCTCATTCAATATAGCTATTTTAAAGTGCATTTTAATGGTATTAGACATCTGTATAGCTATCATTAGTATCAGTAGTGGCTAATTAGGAAAACATAAAAAACGTTAAAGCCGATGTTAAATATTTTATAGACTTTACATACTTTGGCAAAATATCGAGTAAAAGAAATGTTACTATAATCGGCAACATACCAACAGAAGTATATTATTGATGACTAACTTAAATGTGCAATTATTATTAACCGGCGATGAACTAATGATCGGTGATATTGTTGATAGTAATTCAGCAATGATCGCTAAACACCTTAAAGCACTCGGTATTAATATAAAAAAGAAAGTGACCGTTGCTGACAATTTATCAGATTTAGTATCTGAAATTAAGCATATGTCATCAACCGCAGATATATTAATTATAAACGGCGGATTAGGGCCAACATCCGATGATTTGACTAGCCAAGCTTTATCTAATGCAACGGGAAGGCCCTTAGTTGAGAACCCTCTGGCGATTAATCATCTAAAAAAATGGTGTGCATATAGAAATATAGCGCTAAATAAACCCAACTTAAAACAAGCTATTCTCCCCAAAGACAGTGACATCATTAGCAATAGTATTGGTAGTGCTGTTGGTATCAAATTAATTCACAATAACTGCACAATTTATTGTACTCCGGGTGTGCCTAGTGAATTAAAGATCATGTTGAGTGAGGAAATAATACCCGAGATAGCGAGTCATTTTGTTACACAAAACAAAACTAACATTACTCGTCTACAAATATTTGGTATTGGTGAATCAAAGTTACAATTGATGATTGATGAACATTTTCCCAATTGGCCAGCAGAAATAGAAATTGGCTATCGAGCCGATATGCCTACTGTTGAACTAAAACTAATCACTCATTCAACCTTTGCACACTCATTAAAAAAACAGTGGTTAACAAAAATTAAGAATCTTTTAGGTGATCATATCTTGGATGAAATAATCCAGGAACCCGTTAATTTAGCTGAACATGTGCTGAGGTTATTAATAGCTAACAAATTAAAAATTACCACAGCAGAGTCATGTACGGGCGGTTTAATTGCGAGTTTGTTAACAGAGAACCCCGGTTCTTCATCTGCATTTGAAGCCGGATTTGTAACATATTCAAATAAAATAAAGAACCAAATACTAGCTGTACCTGAAAAAACAATTGAGACTTATGGTGCAGTTAGTCAAGAAACGGTTATTGCCATGGCACAAGGTGCATTATCAAAAGCCTCTGCCGATTTTGTTATCGCTGTATCTGGTATTGCAGGGCCAAATGGTGGCACCCAAGATAAGCCCGTAGGCACAGTTTGGATTGCATGGGGAGACAAAAAAAACATAGAGGCCCAATCTTTTAAAATATCAGGTTCTCGTAAATATTTTCAAATAATGGTAGCCGCAAGAAGTCTTGATCTGATCAGACGCAGACTGATCAAAAGTACGCAAATCCCTTTTTATAGTACTTTTACTTAATGATGTACTTATTAAGAAAAGGCAGCTTAGTTAACAGTAAAGTTATACCGTAAAAAAAAATTCTTAAAAATTGATATGATATATCTCTAGTGCCACATTTATATTATTTATTACGCAGGAAATCAAAACTTTATATTTTTATAGGCATAACAAGCTAAACTAATGAATATAGTGTTACTATTTGCTTTATTCATGCTATAAATTTGTTATTCGTTTTGTGTATGTTACAAAATTAAACAAATAAATAAATGATACGCTGGAATATAAATTCAGTAGTTCTCGAAGGAAGAGCATATTTTGATTGAAAAAAACTACATTACAAGTGGTCGAAATACCATAATCCACAAAATCAGAAAATTTGATTTAATAATAGTCAATGGTGGTCACCCTTTTGTCATTGTTAGTAACCGTGGTATCGGTGTCTATAAAGGTGATGTACCAAAGAAAAGATCTGAAGCGAAAAAAGCTTATCTGGATGTTATCGACGTAAGTACAACAGAAGTTTTTGGCGAAGAAAAAACCTTAATCTTTGTTCAAGCGTTAGATAATAAAGAGTATAAAGTAGATTACTCAAAAGTTGGCACGGGGAATTTCATCAAAATTCACCAAGAAAATTACACATAAAAATTATAAAATAAGCATTACCTATAAGCATAATACCCAGTCTGTTGTTGGAGATGGTACCAAGTGAGCAAAGCAAGTTTAATAGATAATAAAAAAAACAATATTGATTTGGTATTGTCACCTATAAAAGACACAGATTTAATTACTGATGCCTCTATTTATGAGTTGATCAAAGCATCAGGATATGAAGGTTTGTATGTTGACACCTCTAATATTAAAAATGCGATAGCTGAACTAAACAGTGTATTAAAACCTCTTCAAGATCTTAAAACAGGTAGAGAAGTTCGTTATCAAATACTTGAACGTCGTGATGCAACCATAGAAATAAAAATTGAAAATGACGAAATGTCAGCTAGCGCAGAGATTTTAACCGCACAAGGTGGGAAAAATTTAACCGCTAAAGCTATTCTCAACTTTGCACAAAGCGCTGGCGTCACGAAGGGGTTTAGCAAAGAAGAATTAATTTCCTTAGCCAAAAGAGCATCATTAGAACCCGCAGGTAGTATTGTAATAGGGAAAATAGCTTTAGGTAAAGAAGCTATCAATGGTAAAGATGCAAAAATAAAGATGTTAGTGGAAAGTGCCCAAGAGCGAATATTACGCCCTACCGCAAGAGAAGATGGCACTGTAGACATGCGTGACCTTGGCGATATTATCTGTGTAAATGTTGGCGATCCACTTGCTCAGAGAATTCCGTTAACAGAAGGTATAAATGGTTATACAGTTACCGGAAGTCCTACTTCTCCTACGCCTGGTGAAGATATTACCATGACAGTAGGTGAAGGAACTATTCTTAGCCAAAATAACAATGATATTCTTATATCAACATTGGTTGGCTTACCAAGTGTTATCGATAATGGCGTTGAAGTTAACGAAGTTTATCAACTTAATAATGTTGATGTCAGCACAGGTCATATCAAGTTTGAAGGGAGTGTTATTATTAATGGCGATGTCTGTGAAGGCATGCGCGTATCCGCAACAGGAGATATTACCGTTGGTGGCTTTATTGAGTCAGCACTGCTAGACGCCGGCGGAGACATAACCATTAGCGGAGGCATTATCGGTCGTAAACAAGAAGTTGAAGATATTGCCGTCTCCGACATTATCATGAGCGCCAACATCCGCTGTAATGGCAACGTTTTCGCAAAATACTGTCAATATGCAGCGATATCTTGTAAAAATTTACGTATTGAAAATCAACTAATGCACAGTATCATTAATGTTGAAGAGAGATTATGGCTAGGGAGTGAAGACAAAGCCGATGGAAAACTAATTGCAGGTTATATAAGCGCTGGCACTTCGGTTCATGCCGGTATTGTTGGAGCTACAGCAGGTAGTACCACGATTATTTCTTTCGATAAAAAAATCACCCTATTTAAAGAGCAACTTGACGATATTGATGTTCGCCTAAAAATTGAAACGGATAAAACGAACGAACTACAAGCAGCAGCAAATAAACTAAAAAAGTTACCCAAAAGTAGTGCCAATACAGACATGCTGACTAAAGTCATTTCAACCTACCGTCATCATGCAAATCAAATGGGTGCTGTTTTAAACGAAAAAGAAAAAACTGAAAATCAATTACAAGCCTATATGTTAAGTGTTTACATTGAAGCTACCGACAGAATTTATCAAGGGGTAGAGCTTATTGTTGGTGATTATCATGATAAAACCAAAAGAGAATATGGCCCAAGTAAAATGAATTACAAAGAAAGAAAGATTCATATTGATCCAATCATCAATGCCTAAATACTATCAATGACTAAAGACAACAAATTCCTAAATACTATAAATTCACTAAGTCATTTTGGAGAGCAAAACAGTGAAACTCATAACTGTTGGTATTATTAGCAGTACGTTAATTTGCTCTAATGTCATTGCAAAACAATGCGACGTAAATTTCAACTATGGTGTGGTAATTGATCCTCAACACATAAGAATGTTAGAGCACGACAAAACCTACGTGCAAATTAACGGTCAAAATCAACTTTTTGTCAGCGGTCGTGAAATTTCACTAACAAATAAACAACGAGCGCTTTTATCTCAATATACCGCAGGAATACGCCAACAAGTTCCCTCTATCGTCTCTATTGCAATAGAAGGTGTTGATATTGGTTTAAATGCTGTAAACAAAGTTATTGGCGGTTTAACTGGTGAAAACAGTGATTCACATCAAAAATTCCAGAAAAAATTTGATGATATGCAATCACGTTTACGTAAGCGTTTTAATCACAGTGATAATAGCTATTACATTGGAGCACAAGACTTCGATGACTTTGATGAAATATTTGCAGGTGAATTTGAAAATGAAATAGAAGATATTATTTCTGATTCTATCGGCTCAATATTAATGGCGGTTGGTGAAACTATAACAAACGACGATAGCGCACAAAATAGTGAAAAACGCATTGATACCTTTGATGAACGAATGACAAGTATGGGTAAAGACTTAAAATTAGAAATCAGCTCTCGCGTGAACTCATTAGAACAAAAATCAGCGGCATTTTGTCAGAAATTAATCGAGCTTGATCATATTGAAACCGAACTACAACAAAGTATCTATCAATTACTAGAATTTGATTTAATCAAAACATCAGCTGAATAATCCTCTTTTTTAGTAATTTTACACAATAAAAAAACGGTTATAAATTTTATAACCGTTTTTATGTCATATGAGAGACGAAGTTTAATCGTAAGAACGTTCTAACCACGCTATTTGCATTTTTAAATCAACAATTTCATTTTTTGCATCCGCTAGCTGCTTTAACGCACTTCGTTGCTCTTCATTACCGCTTTCAATATTATCCAGCATATATTGTTTATCATCGTGAGCCATACAACTCTCCTAATTCACGTTACGTTACCCTACCTGTATTATTACACAACAAGTTACATAAAGAGCGATTTTCAGAGAAATGAATAAAACAAAATAATGTAAATTGTCAACTTTCCTTGTCGCTGACATTAACGTAAATTCAAACTTAAACTCCCCCTAATACCAATTGAATTAAAGTAGTGATCTATTATAAGCGAGAGTAAATGTTCAAGAGCAAGGCGCTTGAGTGAGTAATAGTGTGCTATTGGGATTGAAAGCAACGCAGATATTGGATATTTAGACCGTCTTAGAATGATCGATTCATTATTTCAATTGGTATAAAGTGTCGATACAGAAAAAGCAGAAGAGGAAGGTAACGAAATAGATAGTTAATAAGTCTATTTAACCTGAATTCTGGGTAAGCAGCACTTGCTCAACATTCCCTTTCATCATATTCTCAGCGTTAAAACGTCGATAAATAGCTCGCTATTCATAACCGTTTTGCCTTTATAATGGGATAAAATGAAACATTGAGAGAAGCACATAGTTACTTCAAGTGTGTTGTTGTTCCACCTAAGTACCTAAAGTAACTTCTCATAAACCTGTGGCAGTTCCTAATATGGCTTTAAAAGGATCGAAAAATAAATTTGCTTGATCCTTTTCAGAGCGGATAATAGTCACTACTCTTTAGTAAATATCTCACACACATTCGA
>JBLHNB010000063.1:0-33588 GCA_047621305.1 Alteromonadaceae bacterium
TTGTGCATCACTCTGAAATATTTCAGCTTCAAGGAGAAAGCTATCGAAAAAAACAAGCAATGAAACTAAATTCAAATACCGGCCAAGTTAATTGACGCCGACCGGACAAGTTAGTTGACGTCTAATAGTAAATCGACAATTGCTAAAACATTAAATGGGCATCATATCGAAACGGATATGTATTTCATTGATAAAAACGGTGATTATCAGTTTGATCATGAACAATTATCAGCCGCAAAACGTTGGTGCAAAGAACAGTGTGAAATGTATTTAAAGCAAGGAAATAGTGTTGTTATTTCGAATACATTTGTAAAGCAGTCCGAAATGGATGTATTTCGTTTGCTCGCGAAAAAGTTTCATGCAAGTTTTTCGGTTTTGACTTGTATAGGGCAATGCGAAAATAATTATCATGTATCTCAAGCCACAATGCAAAAATTGAAAAGTGAATGGCAGCCATAGAGAGGTCTATGATTGACCCATTAAATATCAACTGCAGCTGATGAATGCTAGTGAATTGAAAGCTTCTTTCTTTACTGGTTATTATTGCAAAGAAAGGCTTCAAGTTGAGATGACTGATTGACGTTTTTAACTCATTAAAAATGCTGGGTGAAAGGCTGTTTCGCTTGACTCACTCCCTGTATTAGAAACTAGTGGACGTTTTATTACATTGCTTATGATGGTTGCTTGCTTTGTTGAATGATGAAATTGACCACGAAGCATGATTTAACATTATTAACTGTTTAAAATAATTCTTATCTTTAAAAATCAGAGCGTTACGGTGTTTATTTAAATATACAGTGGTAATATAAATAATTATTTAAATGTCTTTGATTTACTTGCATATTATCTGAATCAGATCTGACTTGTTTTTATTGATTTTCGGACTGAACTTAGCGTTATTTATAATAGAAACAATATGTAGTTGGGTATTTTCGAGGCTTTGTGATCAATATAAGCACTTAGATTCTGTTCAAATCAATTTTTTCAGTATTTCTTTTAAGGATTTTTAATTTATGCAAAGATCAAACTTCGAATTTCTAAAAGGTATCGATGACATCATGTTTCGAACCGCTTTAGCTGCAGAAAAAAACCTGCATGAAGATGCCAACACCACATTGATTAAATTACGTATGTTTGCTGAAACTTGCGCCAAAGCATTAGCTGCAAAAGTGGGTATTGATATACCAGAGACACAGATTAATCTTATTAATTCTTTATCCAAAAGTAATATCATCAATCCGGAGATGAGCCGCGCTTTTCACCAAATTCGAATCCTTGGTAATGATGCTGTTCATAAAAACCTTAACAGCGCAAAGCACGCTAAGCTAGCTATTCATTTAGCTCATCATATTGCATTTTGGTATTACAAACTGATTTCTAAGAACTTTAGTGAGATAGCGTCCGCTTTTGTTGAACCAAAAGTGAACGACGATAGTGCTTATCAATCGGAACTTACCTCGGTCAAAGAAAAGCTCGCTCATTCTCGACAACAAGCGGCTACGACTGCAGAAGCAATTGAGGCAAAAGAAAGTAACTTAATTGATTTACAAGGTTATGTTGCAATACTGGAAAGTCAAAAAAATGAAACTGAACAACAAGCACAAGCTCAAATTGCTTCATTAGAAGCGCAACTAGAAAAGCAACAACAGTCATTTTCCTCACTTAATGAAGAGAAGCAACTAGCAACGATTCATGAATTTACAGAGCGTGCAGCCAAAAACAAATTTGAGTTAACAGAGCAAGAAACTCGCTTTATTATTGATGGGCAATTAGAGCTGTCAGGTTGGACTGTTGATAGTGAAAACCTAAGACATAGCAAAGGAACTCGCCCTGAAAAAGGTAAAAATATGGCAATAGCCGAGTGGCCCACTCAATCTGGTCCTGCTGACTATGTTTTATTTATAGGATTACAACCCGTTGCGATAGTTGAAGCTAAAAAGAAAATGCTTAGTGTTCAAGATGCGTTACCCCAAGCAAAACGTTATGCAGATGATTTTGATTATCAGAAATATGCGCAAGAAAATGAATTAGTTTACATTAATCCAAACAAAGAAAACCCATCAGAAAGTCGTACAAAACGTCCAATATTAAGCCTCAAGAAACCAACAGACAAAGTTACAGAATTAAAGCAAACGTATGAAGTGACTCAAGCATTAAATGATAAAATAGTTCTTAAACGAATCGCTTTTTTATACTCGGCTAATGGCCGTGAATACTTACAGCAAGTGAAAACCCAAAGCGGAATTTGGTTTGCCAATGCATCAGGTGAGGGTGAACATGTTTTAGCTGCATTCCATTCTCCAGATGACCTATCGGGAAAAATTAATACCGATAAAAATAAAGCTCGCCAATGGTTACAGGATAACGATAAAAAAGATCTTGATCTTTTTGCTCCCTCTGAAGCAGCAGTTGATGCGGTAGAAAATACTTTATTAACCGGTCAAGAAACTATGCTGGTGGCGATGGCAACGGGCACTGGGAAAACCCGTGTAGCAGGGGCGACTATGTACCGTTTATTGACCTCTGGCCTTTGTCGTAATGCACTGTTTTTAGTGGATAGACGATCGCTGGGCACGCAAGCGGTTAACGCCTTCAAGGAGTATCGTATTCGTCAATTACCACTCGCTGACCACTACAACCTTTATGAATTAGGTGAGTCAGTTATTGAGTCTGGTAATAAACCGTGGATTCAAATTACTACGGTGCAATCTCTATCATTGATGTTACAAAGTGATAATAATCCACTCACACCGGGGATGTATGATTGTATTATTGTTGATGAGGCTCATCGCGGATATAACGAAGATGTTGAACAAAGTGAAGGCGAAATGTTATTTCGTGACCAAAGGGAGTATCAATCAAAATACCGTCAAGTTTTAGATTATTTCGATGCCATAAAAATAGGTTTAACAGCGACGCCTGCTACTAATACCGTTAAAATATTTGGTAAGCCGATTTATGAATACCGCTTTGCCCAAGCCGTCATGGATGGAAGATTGGTGGATCAAGAACCACCAATCATCATTGAAACAGAACTCTCCAAACAAGGAATACAGTTTGAAGCGGGTGCAAATATACAGCAATTGATTGAAGGTGAGATTATTGATGGTGTACTGCCTGAAGAGGTTAATGTTGACATTACAGGTTTCAATAAACGGGTATTAGTACCTGAGTTTAACCGTGCTGTGTGCGATGTTTTACCGCAGTATATTGACCCAACCAAAGCCGCTAAAACCTTAGTATTTTGTGTCAACGATATCCATGCTGAAGAAGTCGTTTCAATGCTAAGAGACACTTACCGAAAGCAACTTGGTGATGAGGTTAATCAATCGATTATTAAAATTACCGGGAAATCGGTGGGTGGCGACTCCAAGCAAATAGAATCATTGATTTCACGTTACCGTAAAGAACGCCTGCCAAATATTGTGGTGACGGTAGACTTATTAACAACGGGTATTGATGTGAAACCTATCAGTAATTTAGTGTTTTTACGTCAAGTTAAAAGCCGTATTTTGTACGAGCAAATGAAAGGGCGTGCAACACGTATTTGTGATGATATCAATAAACAAACCTTCCGCATTTTTGATGCGGTAAATTTAACCTCAACTATCGAAAAATTAGATGCAACGCAACTTATGAAACCCGTGGTGACGCGGCCTAATGTCTCGTTGGAGCAGTTGGTTGATGAAATGGGTGATCCTGCTACTAACGACCATCAAGGACAAAGTGATGAATCGTTTGCTCAAGAGTCTTTAGATGCATTTACGGTTAAATTAAGTCGTACCATTAATAAAGCAAATAAACTAAAACTAGATAAAGAAGGTGTGGCCTCTGAACTTGCACAGCTTGATGCTTTAGTCGCTGATAAATTACCCGAGGTTGACGGTGGGGTGAAAAACCTCGCTAAACATTTACATCAACTAGGCCCAATGGCTGCCGCGAAGGTTATTAAAGAGAACGGTTGGATCCTTAACAAAATGCCGAGTTTACGTCAGGCTATCAACTTCGGTGAACGTGCTCCGTTGATTTATGATGGTGATGTAGGTGATGTGACGGTGACGCAAAACTGGGGCGACTATCAACAACCAGAAGAGTACCTTGTTGCTTTTGAGCGTTTTATAACCGAAAACGTTAATAAACTGTCAGCATTGGACATTGTGGTTAATCGTCCTCGTGATCTCACTAAAAAAGATCTGGTTGCCTTAATGTCTGAACTTGAAAGCCATAAATTCAACGAGCAAACCCTTATACAAGCACGAAAAGCTGCAAAACAGGAAGATATTGCTGCGCGCATCATTGGATTCGTCCGACAAGCGGCTATTGGCTGTCCGCTTATTTCTTTTCAAACGCGATTAGAGCATGCTCAAGATAAAATTATTAGGGATTACCAATTGCAGATGCCACAGGTAACTTGGCTTAAACGAATCATTAATCAAATGAAAGAAGATCTGGTTTTAAATGATGATTCCTTTAAAAAAGGTACGCTTAAAACAAAAGGAGGCAAAAATAGAGCGGATCTGGCATTAAACGGGCAGTTGGACGAAATAATGAAAGATTTGATCGACGCAACATGGGGGGAGTCGGCATAATGTCGCTCAGTACATTGCCGTACGTGTATCGTCGAGCAAGATGACGTCATTACACGTACATCTAAGCATCTAAATTACATATTATTAATCACCTAAAATTATTAAAAGAAGAACTTATGAATACCAATGAAATTGTCAGTAAACTGTGGAATCTGTGTAATGTATTACGTGACGATGGTGTCACTTATCAAGATTACGTGACTGAGTTGGCATCATTGATGTTTATTAAAATGTGCGATGAACTAGATGAAAGACGCACTCTGTTACCCGAAGGTAAACGTTGGACTGATTTAACCGCCAAAAAAGGGCTTGACCAACTGCAGTTTTATCGTCGTTTGTTAGTGGATTTAGGGGAAGATGAACACTCTATCGTGCGTGCCATATTTGCCAACGTGAATACCACTATTGATAAACCAAAACATTTACAAGAGCTGATAGCAGGTATGGACAAACTTGATTGGTTTGGTCGCAGTCGTGAAGATTTTGGTGATATGTATGAAGGTTTATTAGAAAAAAATGCCGGTGAAACAAAATCGGGGGCCGGGCAATACTTTACGCCGCGACCATTAATCGACAGCATGACAAAACTACTGCAACCGCAGGCGGGTGAGATTATTCAAGATCCTGCTACGGGCACCGCAGGTTTTTTAATTGCAGCAGACGCTTTTATCAAGCGACATACCTCAGATTTGGAAGATCTATTACCCACGCAACAGGAGTTTCAATTACGCCGTGCATTTCATGGTATCGAGTTAGTTTCTGGAACACGCCGTTTAGCGCTAATGAACTGTTTATTACACGATATTGAAGGTCCGGAAAATAGCGAAGGGCCTATCCAGTTGGGTAATACCCTCAGCGGTGAAGGTGAAAGCCTTGAGCGTGCCGATGTTATTTTGACTAATCCTCCCTTTGGCAGTGCAAAAGGTTCTGGTGTGAGTCGTGAATTTACCCATGATACCAACAATAAGCAGTTGGCTTTTATGCAACATATCTACACTAATCTGAAACCCGGTGGCCGTGCGGCAGTGATCATTCCCGATAACGTGCTTTTTGAAGGCGGTGTCGGTAAATCTATTCGTACTGATTTAATGGATAAATGTAACTTACACACTATTTTGCGCCTACCAACGGGCATATTTTATGCCGCTGGTGTAAAAACCAACGTGCTATTTTTCCAAAAAGGCACACTAGAAAATCCAGAACAAGATAAAGGCTGTACCATCGATACATGGGTATACGACCTGCGCACGAATATGCAAACCTTTGGTAAACGTAGCCCGTTTACAGCTAAATACCTTGAAAGCTTTGAACAAGCCTATGGCGAAGATGCTAATGGTCAAAGCAAACGCCAAGAGGGTGTTTATAATATTCTAGGTTGTACCACTGAGGTTGAAGAAAACAGCCCTGAGCCAAATGAAGTGGATCATCTTGAAAGTGCAAGGTTTAGAAAATTTTCTCGTCAGTTTATTAAAGATAAAGACGATAGCTTAGATATTACTTGGCTCAAAGATAACTCCATTACCGATGCTGCGAATTTACCTGCCCCAGAAGTCTTAGCAACCGAAGCGATGACTGAACTCACAGAAGCCCTGCGTGAAATGAATCAACTGATGATTGATTTAGGGGCGGTTGATCAAGCCGAAGGGCAAGTTATGTTATTGGCGGAAGAGTTTGGGTTGGAAAAGAAAATGATTGAAGGTGTTGAATAATGGCTGAAACTAAAGCTATGCTGCCTATTGGGTGGGATAATGCATCATTAATCGAGTTGGCTAAGTTTATTGATTATCGAGGTCGTACACCCAAGAAAACAGAAGATGGTATTCCATTAATTACAGCCAAAAATATTCGACAAGGGTATATAGATCGTAATCCAAGAGAGTTTATAGCTACGGATGCTTATGATGATTGGATGACAAGAGGTATCCCAAAAGTAGGTGATGTTTTGCTCACTACTGAAGCTCCTTTAGGGAACGTAGCAATTATAGATATAGAAGAAAGATTCGCGTTAGCTCAACGTGCAATCTGTTTTCAATTCTATGAAAGTTATGTCGCTAATTTTATTTTTTACTTTTTAAGAAGCCCTCAATTCCAACAAGTACTCAATGGTAGCTCAACAGGTACAACTGTTAAGGGAATTAAAGCTGCAACTTTAAAAAAACTCGAAGTAAATATTCCACCACTCCCAGAACAAAAGCGCATTGTTGAAAAGCTGGATAGCTTATTGGCGCAGGTTGAGTCCATCCAACAACGCCTCAACAACTTACCCAACATCATCAAACGCTTCCGCCAATCCGTACTCGCTGCAGCCGTCTCCGGCAAACTCACCGAACAGTGGCGTGTAGAGAATGACTGTGAAAAATTTACGAATAAACGCTTAGGTGACGTTGTAACTCCTATTAGCCAAGGGTGGAGCCCTAAATGTAATAACGTTCCTGCTTCTGAAGGAGATTGGGGGGTGATTAAAACATCAGCTGTTCAAAGCATTCATTTTGTTGAGCAAGAAAATAAAGAGCTTCCTGATCACTTGGAGCCAAGGGAAAAGTTGCTAGTTCAAAAAGGCGATATTCTTGTTACACGAGCGGGTCCTAGAGTACGTTGTGGCATAACTTGTTTAGTAACTGATATAAAATCGAAATTAATGATTTGCGACAAGGTTTACAGATTCCAAGTAAAAGAAGAAAAGGGAATAAATAAGTTCCTTGTCCTGCAGTTAAATTCCCTTAAATATCTAGAAGAGATAGAGAAACTAAAAACAGGTATCTCAGAGAGTGGTATGAACCTTACTCAAAAGAAATTCAAGGAACTTCTTTTGGAATGGCCGAGTAAAAACGAACAAACCGAAATCGTTCGTCTGGTCGAGCAATACTTTGCCTTAGCCGATACCTTAGAAAAGAACCTGACAAACGCCAAAAAACGCGTTGATAATCTAACCCAATCTATCTTAGCTAAGGCCTTTCGCGGTGAATTAGTTCCGCAAGACCCAAATGACGAACCCGCCGACAAACTACTTGAGCGCATCAAAGCCGCCCGCTTAGAAGCTGACAAATTAGAAAAAGCGGCTAAGAAAGTAACTAAAGCGTCTAAGACAAATAAAACCAAGAATAAATAATAGGGAAGAGACGTATGAGTAACTTATTAGTTTTATGGGATGAGTTTTTAGCAGAATGGCCATTAGAGCGTGTTAAAAACATGACACTAGAAGAGTATGTTGGTTTTCAGGATAAAAATACATTTACCTACAGTGTTGAAACTAAATATAAAGCGATGGGCAGTATTAATGGCTCTCCTTCATACAAATTTGGCATCTTTAAACGTAATCCAATTAAAGAAATTAAAGAAAAGAGCGGCACGGCGCAAGGTGCAGAATACTCGTGGCAAAGCCGTTTTGGTAAAACGGAGCAAGAAGCGTTTATAGAAGTACGTAATACTATTTTGACGGTTATTTCTGCTGTTCAATTGGGTGATATGGATGCACTAGAAACAATTTCATTAGCTAACATGTTTAAATGGAAAATCGCCTTTTTATATCAACGACGTGATGAGCCATGTGTCGTAAATATATTTTCTAATAAGATGCTCGCGAAACTGACAGGCTTAGAAGAACAAGCTCTTTTTCGTGAATATTATTCAAAGCTAATTGGTAGCTATGATAAAAATGAATTTAATAATATTGCTGACTATGGTCAAAATTGCTGGGAGCAGTTAGATAATGAAGAACAGAATTACGATTCTGTCTACTGGTTCTTAGGAGCTTCCTATGGCAGTACGGATGATCAGACAAAACGATTTTTAGAAGAGGGGGTTTGGCAAAATGGCTCTGATGGAAAGTTTCAAGATAAAGTAAAGAAAATAGCAGTTGGAGACAAAATAGCCATAAAGTCTGTCTACACACAAACCCATGACTTGCCTTTTGATAATGGTGGCAATATGGCCTCTGTTATGGATATTAAGGCGATTGGTATTGTTACTGATAACTACGGCGATGGTGAAACATTAGAAGTCGATTGGCATACTGATTTTAAAAAACGTACATGGTATTCGTTCACCTATCAGCCAAGATTATGGCAAGTTTACCCAACAGGTTGGAAGCGAAAAGCATTAATTGACTTTGCTTTTAATAATGCAGAGCAAGAATATGACAAGTTCATCAATGTTGAAATCCTAGGTGTAGAGGAAAATGATACTGGGAGTACAAAAGCAATGCTTGGTTCTAGCACGTCGTTAAATACGATTTTATATGGCCCTCCTGGTACAGGTAAGACCTACCATACTATCGAAGCAGCGGTAAAAACCGCAGAACCAAATTTTAAGTGGGAAACTCGTAGCGAACTGAAAGCTGAATATGAGCGGTTGGTGCGTGATAAGCGAATTCGTTTTGTTACCTTCCACCAAAGTTACGGTTATGAAGAGTTTGTTATTGGTTTAACCGCCAGAACACAAGGCGAGCGTCTTTCTTATTTTGAGAAGGATGGTATTTTTAAAGAGATTTGTGATGAAGCAAAAAACTACCGTGAAACAGCCATCACTAAAAGCAGTAACTCGTTTGTTACTTGTTGGGGTGCTTTTGTTGAACACTTTAACGACGCAGAAACTGGCCTTGAATTTAAAACAGTCAGCGGTAAATCTTCTATTACGGTTTACGATATTGAAAATGATACGATTCGCTTTGATAAAAAAGTAGGCAAATCGGTTCATTCAATGAACGTTAAAACATTAAAGGCAATTTTCAATAATGAACGGAAAATTAATGGTGGTTTAGAGCCGTATTACGCCGCGATGGTTAAATATTTAAAGTCACTTTCATCGAATATTTCGGATACACAAATAAAACGAAAGAATTATGTATTAGTCATTGATGAGATTAACCGAGGCAATATCTCCAAAATTTTTGGTGAGTTAATAACGCTAATTGAGCCTTCAAAACGTCTGGGTAATAAAGAGGCACTTGAAGTCATTTTACCTAATTCTGGTGAACCCTTTTCTGTACCAAATAACTTATATTTAATCGGCACTATGAATACAGCTGACCGCTCGCTCGCGATGATGGACACTGCACTACGTCGTCGTTTTGATTTTCAAGAGATGATGCCAAAACCTGAGTTGTTTGCTGGCAAGTCTGTCAACGGTATTCAGCTTGAGCTGTTATTGGCAACCATGAATAAGCGTATTGAGGTGCTGTATGATCGAGAGCATATGCTTGGTCATGCGTTTTTAATGCCGGTACTTGAAAAGCTTGAAGATCCAGATAGCAGTGAAGCTGAGGCTTTTGTCGAATTACAAAACACCTTCAAAAATAAAATTATCCCCTTACTTGAAGAATATTTTTACGAGGATTGGAATAAGATTCGTCTGATATTAGGGGATAATCGTAAAACCTTGACACAGTATATTTTTGTGCAAGAAAACACGGTGTCATACAATGATGTTTTTGGTCAAGACCATGGATTAGAAAACTATGAAGATCAAAAGACAACCTATCAATTATCTGATTTTGAAGGTGAAGACTCTGTTTGGTTACAGCCATTAGCGTATCAAGCCATTTATGATCATCTGGTTTTAAAAACGCTTGAAAAGCAAGATGAAACTCAAGCGTCGGTTGGACAATAATGTCTGAGCTAAAAAAGCAGGTCACTGTTTTTGAATTTGATCATCTGGGCTTTGGTGAAAAAGCACAAGCCTCACCTAGGATAAAAGCAATATCTGAAAAAGCATACGGGTACTTAAAACGTATCTGTTTGTGTGATGAAACAGAAAGCCGTTTCTTACGCCTGAAACAGTTGGGTGGTTGTGAAGTCTTGCAGGTACAAAACTATGCGGGGGTTATCTTTACGCCCGATCAAACCCAGATAGAGATATTACCCAAAGTGGGTAAGCAGGACAAAGACAATCAAGAGAGCCAAAAACAAGCGCGTAACTCTCTGTTAATGATGCTTAAAACCTTGAAAGGGTTTCGTCATATCGAGACTCATCAAGCAAGTATTGCTAGCCAAAAGATGCCATTGTTAGAGGTGTTTATTACGCAGTTTTTACAATCGGTGAATACACTGGTTAAGCGTGGTTTACGCAGTGATTATGTGGCTCAGCAAGATAACCTTACCTTTCTAAAAGGCAAACTTAATGTCGGTAAACAGTTACGCCATAACTTCATCAATAAACATAAGTTTCAAGTTGAATATGATGCGTTTTTACAGGACAGGCCTGCGAATCGTTTAATGCACAGCGCTTTGGTTGCTATAAATAGTTATACCCGATCAGTAAAAAACCAAAAGCTACTGCGAGAACTGTTATTTGTGTTTAGTGATATTCCACAAAGTTGTGATTACAAAGTTGATTTTACGCGCCTGAAAATAGACAGAGGTATGAACTATTACCAACGCCCACTTGATTGGTCGCGTTTAATCTTAGACGGATTTTCACCACAAAGTATGCAAGGTAAAAATCATGCGCCGTCGCTGTTATTTCCTATGGAAGCGGTATTCGAATCCTATGTCGCGAAAATACTGCGCAGACAAGTTGCCGAAGGCTGTCATCTCAAAGAGCAAGTGCAATCTAAAAAATTAGTTAGGCATAATGAACACCAATGGTTCAGATTAAAACCAGACTTGGTGATTGAGCATCAAGGTGAGATTAAAGTGGTGCTAGATACTAAGTGGAAGGTATTAGACCAAAATAAGAATAATGGCACTGATAAATATGGATTATCACAAGCAGATTTTTACCAGATGTTTGCTTATGGTCAAAAGTATCTGCACGGTAAAGGCGATATGTTTTTACTTTATCCTCAATCCATGTTTTTTTCTAATGCAATTGCTTCAAGTTTTAATTTTAACATTGAAGTGGAAGATAAAGATGCGCTTAAACTATGGGTTGTGCCTGTAAATCTCAGCGTTGATATAAACATAAAGGATGACGAGCGTATACATTGGCCTCACCAATATCTTCAATCAATGCCAGAGGTTATTAACGCTTAATAAAACCAAAAGATTGAATATCGAAATCTATCGCTTTATTTTATATATTCATACAACTCTTCTCGGTTTTTAAGCACAAGGTGTTCTGTGTTATCTGTTTTCACTTCGCCACAATATACTTGAAGTTGATCAAGTGCATAGTGGATTAATGAAACACGTTCAGTTAACGTTAATATGCCATTGTTCATATTATAATCTCGTGCTATAAGCGCTTGTTGTGCTGTACTTAAATTTGGATTAGGGCAAACCTCAATATCTATTTTTTGATACCACTGCATATCATTTTTATCGTTTTCGATAGCTTCTCCCATCTCATCATCTACCGATGAAATGCGATTAATGACAAAATCTCGGTAGTCTCGGTGTTTTTCACAGTAAGCACGTACATGCCAACGTAAGCCACTAAAAACTAAGCTGTGTGGTGATATGATTCTTTCTTCACCTTCTGGACTGGTCATGGAACAGTATGTGATTTCTAAACGTAATTTTTCACGGCAAGACTTGATGAGAGGGCGCAGTATATCGGGGGAAATAGATCGATTGGGAACACTTAATACCTCAGTATAAGACGCGGGCATTTCTGATTTTTCAAAGACACTTTTTAATGCTGTATTACTGTTTAGGAGGTGTAAATATTCGTTGGCAGTGCCCTTGGTAAATTTTGCATCAAACATTTCTGTCGGTACATAACCTTTTGCTTTTCTGTCGTATTCTAGATTATTTGGGTATTGTGCAATGTAGGTATTTATATCTTTAGAAGCTTGCTGACGACCAATGCCAAAGGCGCCACTTAGGTGGTTCGTAATGATTCTCCCTTCCCATAGAACCATAATCTCAATAAGTTGGTAACGAAGTAGTTGCTCCCATCTAATGGGTTTACTTAGTATATTGTCCATTTCTTTACTCCAAATCTGCTGCTCGAAAAGGCGACATGAAAATGTATCCAGTCATTGCATGTCGCTTTAATGTACATATACTGATTGAGTAAGTTAAATGCAATTAATTATTTTATTAAGTTGTTGAATTGTGAAGTAGTTTTGATGATATTTAAGGAATAGGCGATGTTTGACAAAAATCGTGTTGAATTAGGTGATTCCGGGGAATTGATAGTAACGCTACGAAGTGGCTATGACACTCAATTTAAAATTACTAATTGGTCCGATGGTTTACAGTTTTTTACGTTTGATGATAATCGATGGTTACTTGAAGAAGGAGATGCGGGTATCCTTTTCGCGATTGATGAGAGTAACTATTGTATAAAACAAGATGATGCAGTTGAATTGTTTGTTGATGCCATCCCTAAAAATATACGTAAGTTGGTTTCTTGTTTTAGTTACAAACAGTTTTCTTTATTAAGATTAGTTGCGCAATATCCTAAATTAGAAACCATTTTATTACACTCCCCAAATCTATGCTGGTTAGCTATTTGTTTTGCTGGATATGCAAATTGGTCTGCCTCAAAAATCGCAAAAATTTTACAGTTGAAAAGAGCAAAAATTGTTGAAATATTATTTGGAATTAAGTCAAAACGACTTGTTAAACTCGTTAATAAAATTAAGTTAATTAATGGCAGTGAAGGAGAGTACTTATTGCTGTTAAATATGCTTAAAAATGAAGAGTTAATTAATGCGTTTAATCATTGGAAATGGGTTTCAATTGTAGCCTTGCGCATTGTCCATAAACGGCCATTTTTTATAAATAGTAAGTTACTAGTGAATGAAATAAACAGTGCTAAAAGCACTCAGTATAATTTAATGCATTTTGTTAAATTTAGTGAGACTTATGATGATTTAAAACGAATGCACAGAGCATTAGGCAGAGAGTTGGATTCGCATGTTTGGCTGGCAATTAAAGATTCTCAGAAACTGACTCAATTTCATGATAAATGGGTAACTCGCTTTAACAATTCAGAGCAAGGTCGATTAGCTGCTTTACATAGGTTACGTTCCATCCCACCATTTCTACGACGACATGCAATGACGGATACTGAAGACTTGATAATAAGTGATGAAGTTTTAGATGTCGATTTTCCAATATGTTCTATTGGTGATTTACCTGATTTCATTCAAATAAAAAATAGCACGGAGCTTTCTGAAGAAGGCATTTTCATGAACCATTGTGTAGGGAGTTACTCTTGTATATTACTTGAAGAACGTAGCTATATATAAATTATTGAGTCCTGAGCGTGCAACTGTAGAAGTTAAAATTCTAGGTGAAAAAATATCTGTCACTCAGTTTAAACTTGCCAATAATAAAAAACCATCACCAGAAAGTTACGCTTATTTAAGGCAGATAATAACTGATTTCCAATCAAAAAATTAAGCGTTTACTTAAAGGCAATAAAATTATTAAATTAACTTGTGACTTATTTTTTTACTTTAAATACAAGTGCTAATGTAAAGATTAACCTGCTTGATTTTGCGACATGTTAAAGTATTCAGTTCTATCAGCGGTCAGATAAAAATACTACAATTAATTTGCTGAGAGGTTTTTGTTAAGAGCAAACTCAGCTGTTCTTTTTATTATATAAGGCGCTTATATATTGCAACCAATTCAATCTGAACAATTCATTTCTCGCGCAAAAGGCGCTTTACTTGGCTTAGCACTTGGCGATGCTTTAGGCACTACCTTAGAGTTTAAAAGCAAAGATAGCTATGCCCCGATCACTGATATGAATGGCGGAGGTCCATTCTCATTACAAGCTGGGCAGTGGACCGATGATACGTCAATGGCTCTGTGTCTTGCAGATAGCCTTTTAGCGACAGGAAAGTGCTCCCTTGATGATCAAATACAACGGTATGTTCGCTGGTGGAAAGAGGGAGAAAACTCAGTAACAGGGCGTTGTTTTGATATTGGCAATACAGTATCGAGTGCGTTGCGGAATTATTTAAAAACCGGTAGCGCATGTGCTGGTTCGACTGCTGATTATAGTGCGGGTAATGGCAGTTTAATGCGTTTAGCACCGATCGCTATCTTCTTTGCTCCTACAAAAAACGTTAGCTTAACGGATGCTTTAGAGGCTGCAAAGCAAAGTTCATTAACTACTCATGGTGAAATACGCACTTATCAGTCTTGCCAAGTAATGACATGGTTGCTGTATCAGTTATTTAGCCATCAGGATGTTGATAAACAAGATTTGTTCGAAGGGCTATTAACCGCGTTTGATGATTTACATCCGCATATTATGGCAATTGTAGAAGGCTCATTTTTAAGAAAATCACGAGATGAAATATTTGGAACAGGATTTGTAGTCCAATCTCTAGAGGCCGCATTGTGGGCTTTTGCAAACTCGAATAGTTTTGAAGAAGGCGCGTTATTAGCGGCCAACCTTGGTGATGATGCAGATACAACTGCTGCAATATACGGACAGCTTGCCGGTGCGTTTTATGGCACAGAAGGACTGCCTAAGCACTGGTTGGATAAGCTTGCTTGGAATGAGAAGTTAATAGAGACAGCAGCTCTTCTGGCGACTGTTCCTACTGTATCTCAAAGCCACACTTTTCTTGATAGTTTAGAAGGGCTAGAGGGAGAGGAGTTTTTCGGAAAAATATATAAATTACTCTATGAACATAATCTAATGTTGGCTGAGTTTGACTGGCCGTATTTTGAGTCTATGCATCTGCTTGGTATTTCACTGGAATATGACGATTTAGAAGATAGACAAGAAAAAATTAAATTCCTTAATAATATGAGTTATATCGATGCACTTAAGTGTATTACTGCAATTATACGTCAAGATCGTTTTTCTGATGGAGTATGGGATGGTTTCAAAGAAGATGGTTCTCTGCAGTTGTGGTTAAAACGATTGACGTTTTTGGTTAAAGGTGAAGCAGGTTAGATCAATGTTTTTGATGGGAAAATTCATACAAATAATAACTAATCAAGGGGAAGGTATGAGCAATAAAAAGCAAAGAAATAGAGAAATATGGGCGCTAGAATATGAGAAAAATAAACCTCTAAATGAATTGCACAGCGAGCTTTTCCCTGAAGAGTATGATTTTTATTATGACAGTAATGTTGAGGTTAAAGACCGTAAACGGGATATAAACCCAATGAATGAGCAGTATCAGCTTAAGGTTAATCTACGTCGATTTGTATTGGGAGTAGAACCCTATGGCGGCACTGTTGGAGTCGATAATACAGAAGGGCTGATTTCAAGCCATGAGTACTGTTCTCGACAAATACAGAAAACATAAAAATTGTGATGTAGAAAGATTTAACTCATGTAAAGCGCTTCGCTAAATTGATTTAAAAGGATTAAGAATGCAGTTAGACGGTCAGATTTCAAGCATATATTTTATTGGTGATGTTCATGCACAACACACAAAGTTAGAGGCGCTATTAACAGAAATTGACTTTGTCGATACAGATCCAGAGTCTGCATGTGAAAGAGCCAAATTAGTCTTTATTGGCGACTTAATTGACAACAAAGTAACAGACGATGATCAGCACGTTGCTACGTTACAAACGATTCATACATTACAGAAAAATAAACATGCGTTTTGTTTATTAGGAAATCATGAATTTAATGCGGTTGGCTGGGCTTCAAAAAATGCAAATGGTGAATTTTGCCGTCCACATAATGATAAAAATACCAAACAGCATCGAGCTTTCTTAAATGCCGTTGGTGAGGGCTCTGCTGAGCATAATAGATGGATTTATTGGTTTAAATCTTTGCCACTATTTTTAAGTTTTGAAACGGTAAACGCGATTCATGCTTGCTGGGATGAACAAGCAATCGAGCGCCTTAAACCTTATCTGAATGCCGATCATTCGTTAAAAGAGGTACATTGGATTGATGCTTTTAATGAGCAACATGAACTATTTGAATTGTGTGAAGCGTTATTAAAAGGCCCAGAAAGAACATTACCAGATGGTGAGTTCTTCATCGATAAAACTGGCACCAAACGAACGCAAGAACGTGTGAAATGGTGGCACGAATATCAAGGTAACAAACCTGTTGTGATAGGGCATTACACATTAACTGAACGACCTGAGCCTCTCACTAATAAAGTGGTCTGTGTGGATTACAATGCTGCTAAAGACGATAATGTTTTGGTCGCTTATCGTGTTGATGCCCACTTAGATGAAAACGATGAGCAACTATTCGCGACGCAATATGGATTTGAATATATTGATAAACCTAACTTTGAATATGATTGCAATATAAGCATGATTGAATTGTTATCTCGTTCAGAAAAGCAGTTTAGTGAACAACAAGGTGATGCGCTGAGTGAAAAAGAGCAACAACTGTATGAATATATCGGTGAATTGATATGGACTGAATGGGATCCGGTTGGTGTTAATGACATAGAAGAATGTCGAGATGAATATTATAACTATGAAAGTAGCATTTATCTGTTTTCTAAATATGCGCCATTAGAGTTAAGTGGTTATTTATATATGTTACAGATGGCATATTTTGAAATTTCGACTGAGAACAGCAAAGAGAGGTGTGAGATAATCGCGCGTAAGATTAATCGCTATTCAAGCGATCTAGGTATTAACGCGAATTAGATTATTTATCAAATATAACAGTTTCTTATAGCGCCCAATGATAAAGAGGCGCGTTGGCAATCTCCACGCACACTGCCATATTTCTTTCTCCTATTATTTAACCGAATGAAAAGGTTCATGCATGCTTAATATTTATACTGCGAGTGATTATGGTCAACTGTTTACTCAATACCTGCAAGTAAATACGGGGGATATTCACCACCCGTTACAGCCGCAACCATTGGTTGTTCCTAATATAAAAATAGCGAAATGGTTAAGTTTACAGCTTGCGCAAGCCAAAGGCATTGAAGCCAATGTGCAACGCATATTGCCCGCTCAGTTTGGTTGGAATTTAGTAAAGCAGTTATCACCTAAATTAGACGCTTACAGTGACTTTGGTGTTGAGCAGTTACAGCTGAGAATATTTAAGCTGTTTAATGATGGAACCTTTTGCGTGCAATACCCTCTTTTAAATCAATATATTGAAAATGGTGATGATGTCGACACCATGAAACTGGCGATTAAAACGGCGCGGATATTTGATAACTACCAGCTATTTCGTCAAGGTTGGCTTGATGCATGGAGTAATGGTCAATCGCTAAATTTAGGTGAAGATGAACTTTGGCAACAAGGCTTATGGGCTGAGTTAGTGCAAAGCTCCGTGCAACCTGCGCGTTATCAATTGATTGAACAGTTGATTGAAACCTTAGCGCAGAGCCCTGAAAAATTAACCTTGCCAGCTACGATTAATGTATTTGGTATTAGTTATTTACCAAAAGTCTCCATCGAACTATTTAACGCACTGGCTCAGGTAGTGGACGTTAATCTATTTGCATTTTCCCCGCAAACAGCCAAGTCGATTGAAGCGCCCGAATTACAAAATTGGCAACAGATATGGGGCGTATTACAAGATAACTTAGCGGTGACTGCGATAAATGTTGATCAAGCGATGCCTATTCAAAAAAATAAGTTACAACGATTACAAGTCGCTATCAAAGGGCAACGCGATGATCAACATCAGGAAAGTAATTCTAATAACCATGCTGATGATCACAGCCTGGTACTGAGTAATTGTTATAGCCCGATGCGTGAAGTAGAAGCATTGCATGATTATCTATTAAATCGTTTTAAGAGTGATATAATCCTCAAGCCTGCTGATGTACTGGTTGCGCTACCGGATTTAGAAAAATACAGTCCCTTTATCCGTGCGGTATTTGATAGAGATGATGCATTATTACCCTACCAATTTGCCGATAATCAAGGGGCGAATCAATCTGCATTGTTAAATGGTGTGCAAACACTACTTGAAGTTTATCAGTGGCGTTTTACCCGCGAGCAAGTGGAAACATTATTACGTAATCGCTTGGTGCAAAATAAATTTTCATTAAGCGAAGATGAACTATCACAAATCACCACTTGGCTGGACCAAGCATCGGTACGTTGGGGAGTGGATGCTGCCCATAAAACCGATTTAGACTTACCTGCTGACTTGCAAAATAGTTGGCGTGAAGGACTGGATCGTCTGTTAGTAGGGTACGCATTACCCGTTGCTTTCTCAACAGATTTTCCGCTGTTTGGCGAACATGATCTGTTACCTGCAGATCAAGTTGATAGTAGTAATTATATCGTATTAGTAGAGTTAATTAATTACTGTGAACTGTTATTTTCTTGGCATCAACACACTCAGACCAATAAAACATTTGTTCAATGGCAACAACTGTTATTAACCCTAATGGATGATCTGTTCGCGGTGGATGAAAGTGAACAAGCGATGCACAAACAGATTTTAGAAGCAATTAATAAGCTTTGTATCGCAGCCCAAAACAGTCAACTCGATGAGTGCATTGATATTGCAACCTTTACAGCCGCACTACAACCTTATCTTCCTGAAGCGAGTCGTAGCGGTCGATTGAGTGGTGCAATCAATTTTGCTGGTATGAACTCATTGGCAGGTATTCCAACAAAAGTTACCTGCTTATTAGGCATGAATTACGATGCGTGGCCAACCTCAAATCGTGAGCCAGGATTTGATCTTGTTGAAAAGTTTAGTCAGCCTGGAGATCGAAAAACAGGGGAGTTAGCACGTTATCAAACTCTTCAGTTTTTACTCGCAACACAACAAGCGTTATATGTGAGTTATATCGGACACAACATCAATACAGCCGAAGAGAAACCCGCCTCGGTATTGGTCAGTGAGTTAACCGAATTAGCGCGTCAGTTAGGTGTTCCTTTTGACGTTTTCACGCACCCAATGCATGCCTATAGTCAAAGTAACTTTCAGTCTGGTCTTTTACAAAGCCATTCACAGCAGTGGTTGCAGGTAAGTCAGCAATTAGGGCTAGGTACTAAATCGTTGATGGAACTGGCATCTGGCTATTTAGCGGGAGAAATAAAAAGAGAAATCTCCTTACAAGCATTATTACAATTTGCTAAAAACCCACAAAACGGCTACCTACGAGAAAAGTTCGGTTTGTCATTGTTTGATGAAAGTGTTCAGTGGGAAAACAGTGAACCTTTTGATTTAGCAAACTTTGCAGATAGCGCGGTACGTCAAGGTGTATTGCAGTGCATTAAAAATAGCCCCAATAGTCAATCTCCAGAATTGATAGCTAGCGCACTGAAAGTAGCACAAGCAGGAGGTGCTATACCGCATGGGATGCACGGGCAACTATTACATCAATTACAAGCTGATACGCTCAACGCTCAGATTGAAGCGATAGAAGAGAATAAATCGCTAACCCAATGTGATGCAATCCCTTTTCAGTTACAGATGCAAGTTCCGCTGATCAGTCAATTAGACGAAGTAACATCGCTTTGTGCGGGAGGACTGGCAACAACGCCACTGTCATTACATGGGTTAATCGAAGATATCACAGAGCAGGGATTTCATCTCGTGCTAGCTGACAGATTCCACAACTATTTACAGATTGAGGTGTGGTTAAAGCATTTGATTTTATGTTGTGTGAAACCTGTCGGTGTCGCATTAAAAACGCGAGTGGTAAGTCAAGATGGTGTTGCAGAATTAGGTCCCATTGAAGATGCACAATTGCAGTTAAGCCACTGGTTAGCCGCTATGCTATTTGGTCAAAATTTTCCGATAGAGTATTTTCATCGTTGTAGCTTTAAATACGCACACGCGATTAAAAAGAAACCTAAAGCACCAGAAGGCGCGTTAAAGCAAGCGTTAACCGCTTGGGGTGATGGGTTTAATTATGCAGGCGAAGGCAGTAAACCCGCGAATCAATATCTGTACCGCGATACCAACCCTATCGAAAGTGAACATTTTGAATATTGGTCAAATACATTGTTAATGCCATTGCTAACGGCTTTTGAAGCACCTGTTGAGACTACATTTGATGCGAAAACGGAGAGTAAATAATATGACTGATAGCAAACTACACTCCAAGCAAACTGCGCGTGTCGATTTTGATGTGGTCAATGTTGCGCTTTCTGGTGCAAATTTAGTTGAGGCTAGTGCAGGTACGGGTAAAACCTGGAGTAGTACGGGGTTGTATCTACGCATGATTGTTGAAAAACAGTTACTACCAGAGCATATTTTAGTGGTGACCTTTACGCGTGCAGCTACTGCTGAACTTGCCGGGCGAATACGCTCTCGATTACAAGATATGTTGCTATTTCTGCGTGGTGATAAACAGGTTGAAGATGCGGATCTTTATGCTGATTTACAGAATAAATGGTCACAGCAGGGACAAGATTTTAGTGCCATTCAAAAACAGCTTCAACTTGCTATCAGTGAGTTTGATAAAGCGGCTATTTATACCATTCATAGTTTTTGTCAGCGCTTATTAAATGATTATAGTTTTGAAGCGTCAACACGATTTGATCTAAAACCGATCACCGATGAAACACCTTACCGTCAGCAGGTTAGTGAAGATTTTTGGCGTAAACAGATCGGGCAATTAGACGCCGGCAATGAAGGCGACCAAACTTGGCTATCCTATTTAATCGAGAAAAAGCAAAGCCCAAGTAGTTTATTAAAGAGTGTTGAAAAGCATTTAGGCAAACATTCATTCGTTTCCCTTAATGTGCCTGAGTTACCCGTTTTACAAGGTGATGAAAAGCAGTTGTATCAGCAAGCATTAAGTGTTTGGCAAGCAGATCAAGCTGACATTATGCTGCAATTTAACCAAGCATTCGATGACGCCTTAAATGGTTCAACTTATCGAAAAGCGCAAAAGGATCAGTATCTAGATGCGCTGTATGGACTATTAGACAATCAGCGTTTTAATTGGTGTGCTTTTTCTAAAAAATGCAGCGCAGAGATGATGAAGAGCAAGGTCAAAAAGGGTAAAGACAGTTTATTAGTTAAACATTCATTTTTTATCCTGCTTGATGAAGCGATAGCGCTTGATAATCAACAGCAAGAAATCTTCGCTGTGAAATTAAATCGTTTACGTGCTGAATTGTTAGTGTATTTAGAAAGCGAGTTACCTAAGCTTAAATCGGAACTCGGCCTGCTTGGTTTTAACGACATGATGCAACAGGTTTACGACGCATTAGTCGGTCCGAATGGACAAATTCTAGCGAGTGCGGTGAGTGGGCAATTTAAAGCCGCTATTATTGATGAATTCCAAGATACAGACCCGTTACAGCTAAAGGTGTTTGATACGCTATTCGTGAAAGAAAATGCTATTTTGTTTTATGTTGGCGACCCTAAACAGGCTATTTACAGTTTTCGTGGTGCAGATATTTATGCCTATTTTGAAGCTGCTAAAAAGACTATTAATCAATACACATTACGTACCAATTACCGTTCGACACCTGCCTTGGTCAATAGTGTAAATGCCATTTTCGCAACTGATCACGATGCCTTTATCAGTCAAGATATTCACTTTGATTGGGTAAAATCTATTAATAAAGCCACCCTTGAAATCAAAGACGACCAAGACAGCGCAGTTACCTTTGTATTAGTCGAAAAAGATGACGGAAAACCTTTTAGTCGCACTGAAGCAGATCCATTATCGTGTCGTTATACAGCCGCTAAAATTGCAGAAATTTTAAGAAAAGCACAAAAAGGTCAAGCTAATATTGTCAAAGGCTCTCACTCTCGTCCTATTGAAGCGGGTGACTTTGCGATTTTAGTACCTTCTCATCGTGATGGCGATAGTGTCAAAAAAGAGCTCGATGCACTGAACATTGCTAGCGTTAGACACAGTAAAGAGAAGGTCTTGAGCAGCGTGGCTGCAACAACCTTGCTAAGACTGATGCAGGCTGTTTCTGCACCAAGTCATGAAGCAAATGTTGTTGCGTTATTAGGTGATGCTTTGATGGGGGCACAGGCGCAATCTATTTATGAACTGAAACACAATGATCAACAATGGGAGCAATTGCTTGTGCAATTTTGGTCACTGCGTGAAATGTGGATAGAGAGTGGATTCAGTAGTATGTTCCGTTGTTGGTTAGAGCAGATTGATAGTAGCGGCCATTCGGTTGCACAGCGTTTGATGACTCTGGCAAATGGAGAGCGCTACCTCACAGATTTAATGCATCTATCAGAGATTATTCAGAGCTTGTCTGGTGAATTGGGCAGTATGCAAGGATTAGTTGCTTGGTTAGAGCGTGCAATCAGTGAAGAGAGTGATGACGATGAATACCAGCTTCGCTTAGAAAGTGATAATAAACGTGTAAAAATCGTGACTATTCATGCCAGTAAAGGGCTTGAATATAACATTGTATTTTGTCCTTTTATTGCCATCGGTAAAGATCCGAAGTCCGATGAAATCGTATCGGCTCATCATAATGGTAAAACCTACATCGATTTTTCTAGCGATGATTATGAGCAGATAAAACAGCGCCAACAGACCGAATTATTAATGGAACAAATTCGCCTTTTGTATGTTGCCCTGACTCGTCCGGTATTTCGTTTATATCTGAACTGGCCAAATATCAAAAACAAAACAGACTATGCAGCCTTAGCTTGGCTTATCTATGCAGACCAAAACATGGTTGATGATGCTGTTATCTCATTAGCGAGCACGGTAAAAGCACTGAGTTTTGAGCAGTTCTCACAATCGGTATTGGATTTACAATCCCGTGCCAATAAAGGTGATACACAGCAGGGTAAAGTACCCGCCGATATTAGTGTGCATATTATTAGCTATGTTGAGATGCAATCACCCTTAAACCTCGTTTCCAGTGATGCTGAGCAGTTGATATCTGCCAGCTTACCAAAACAAAAAATAGCAGCAAGCTGGTGGCAATCTAGTTTTAGTGGTTTAACCAAAGGGCAGCAAGCGCATAGCGAAGAGCACAATGAAGAAGTGGTGTTGCATAATGATGAGCTAAAAGCGGCTGATTCATTTAGTGAAGAGAGTGAAGATTCAGATACACAGGATCCCTATTCTATTTTTGAGTTGCCACGTGGTGCGATGACAGGAGAAGCCTTGCATGGCATTTTTGAATTTTGGGATTACCAAAAACAAGATGATGACGCGCTATCGGAGATGATTCTGCAACAGTTAACGCTATTTAATGTGGGCAAATCAGAGGATCGACATCATTGGCTCCCTGCGGTAATGGCGATGGTGAAAAGTACTATCGAAACGCCTTTAGATAACGACCACATTATTTTAAGCAAAATGCCTGCTTTTCAGCGTCTGCCGGAAATGGAATTTCTATTATCGGGTTGTACACAGTTAAGTGAAATAACCACGCTCATTGGAAAGCCTGAATATAACCTGCCAAGTGAGTTTGTTTATGCCTGTAAACAGCTAGATAACAAACAGATAGAAGGTTATTTAACCGGGTTTATTGATCTGGTTTTTGAAGATAAAAACGGCCGTTTTCATGTGCTAGATTGGAAATCAAACCATCTAGGCATGCATCATAGTGATTATCACAAACAAGCGATGGCAGGGGCAATGGCGCACAGTCATTATTACTTACAAGCCATTCTCTATTTAGTGGCACTGCATCGCCATTTAAAAAACACATTACAATATTATGATGCCAATACACAGTTAGGAGACGCTTGGTATCTGTTCATCAGGGGTATAAATGGAGAAAAACAGCAGGGTATTTATCATTTTACGCCACCTGTCGCATTAATTTGTGCCATTGATAATGCGTTATCACCTGTACATTCGCCGTTAACGATGGAGAACAACCTATGAGCTCAAATATTAGCGTGATGGAGTTAGATGAAAGGTCACAGTCATTGGTTAAACACCTTAGTAGTGCCATTGTTCGCACCAGCTCTAAAGCCGAAATTGGCACTGTGCAACTTGCATTACAGCAATTAATCAGTGCATTGCAACAAGGGCAAACATCCGTTGCAATCTCCGATGCATTTTCAAAGAAATTATTAACGCAAGGCATTGCAGGGCAAGCAAACGAATTCAAAGCGATGATTATTGACGGCAACCAACTTTACCTAGCCCGTTATTACCATTATAAGAACAAGCTTGAAACACTACTTGCTAAGCTTTCAAGACAACAGAGAAGCACTTTTGATAGCGATAAAATGCAACCTGTTTTACAACGCTTATTTCCACTTGATCCAGCGCTGCAAGCAAGTGGCAGTGGTAACTGGCAAAAAGTCGCTGCTTCATTAGCTTTATTTCAACGTTTTAGTGTTATTTCTGGTGGCCCCGGTACAGGTAAAACCACCACGGTATTGAAACTGTTAGCTGCGTTGTACGAAGCACAAGAAGCGGGGGGACGTGAACTTCAAGTGATGTTAGCCGCACCAACGGGTAAAGCTGCCGCACGAATGCAGGAATCTATTCGCGCCAATATTACCCCCTTGCCCTGTGCTGATAAAATAAAGCAAAAACTACAAGCGTTGAATGCATCAACCCTGCATCGATTATTAGGTTATAAACACCAAAGCGTGGAGTTTCGTCATCATGCACATAATCCACTTGCTGTTGATATTTTAGTGGTGGATGAATCGTCGATGATTGATTCCACCATGATGAGTCAATTGCTTGATGCCATTCCAGCGCATGCGCGCATTATTTTATTAGGCGATAAAGATCAATTGCCCCCCGTTGGCCCAGGTAGCCCATTTGTTGATATTTGTGCGCAGTATGGTTTTAGTGAACCCTTTGCAAAGCAGTTAGCTAACTTAAGCGGTGAAGACTTGTCACAAGTGAAAGCAAGTCATCAGCCGTTGTCAGATAACTTAGTGTTTTTACAACATAGCTTCCGTTTTGATGCCCATAGCGGTATTGGCAATTTAGCCAGAGCAATTAATAATGGCGATATTGACTCGGCACAAACATTATTAGCTGATGAAACCTTTTCTGATATTGCATGGGTAGATTATGCCGCGAGTGAATATAGGAAGTGGGATTGCGCTAATGCGGATCCCATTATCAGTAAAATAAAACAGGGTTTTGGTGATTATTTACAGGCATTAAAAGCACGAGAATCCTTTGAGGCGATAAATGAAGCATTCTTACATTTCTGTGTTTTAACCTGTATCCGCCAAGGTGGCAGTGGTTTAGAGAAAATTAATGAGATTGCGCAAAAAGCATTAGGCTTTCCAAGTGAACAATATTGGTATCACGGACGTCCTATCATGATCAGTAAAAATGATTATCAAACCAAACTATACAATGGCGATGTCGGCTTATGCCTCGATTTAAATGGTGATGGTGACCTGCGTGTTTATTTCCCCACTGTTGAAGGGCATAGAGCTATTAATACCAGTCGAATCCCAAGCCATGAAACAGCATTTACCATGACGGTGCATAAATCTCAAGGTAGCGAATTTAAAGAGGTACTGTTTTTGTTACCCGAGAAGTTACTACCGATTATTAACAAGCAACTTGTTTATACCGCCATTACTCGTGCAAAAGACAGAGTGGAAATTTGGGGAAGTGAATTGAGGTTGTATCAGCAAGATTAAGAGAAAATGATAATGAGTAAGACTCATAAAATGGCAAGTTAACCTGATGGAAGTATTATGGAATATAAAAAAGAGGTTATCATTGAAGGTAAAGAATTCGTATTTTCACTAACTGAAAAGCGTGAATTTATGTTTTACACCTTCAATGACAAATACAACCCGATGGATGTGTGGGGCGAAGTAAACAGAAGCTTTAACAACCTACGTGGTAAGCTAAACCCATTCTCAATATTTATCGAAATACAAAAATACATCAAATATCTATTTTCTTGTGGTGTGACGTATTTTTACTTTTCGTGCGAAGATGAACGTTTTGAAATATACGAATTCTTCATCGCGAGATTAGTAAAAAATTCTGGATATTATACAACTATCCATAAAGAAAAAAATGAGTTCTACGTGTATAAGTGTTCGTAAATTTGTGCATCATATTTTTTCTGATCTTGAATGGGATGAGAGCCATTACCATCGGAAAACTCTACATGAGAGATGAGCTTGGTGTTGTAAGGCTACCTTCAAATGGGCTTGCTGTTACTAATGAAACGTATGTTTTATGTGAAGCTGAAGTAAAAAACAAGTTTTGCTGGATATTGACCTTAAGCGCTTAACTGCATGCAATTGTAATAAAAAGTATTAAATCAGCTTTGTCATTTTCAGCTAAATGATTTGCAATTAATAGATAATAGGCTTTAGGACTCATTATGATTTTACATATCCCACATAGCGGAACAGAAATACTAGATCGCAATATCAGTCGAAAAGATATTCTACGTGGAACAGATTGGTTTACGGATGAATTATTCTCACATCCCAGCGCTGAACGTGTAGTACAAAAACATTCACGATTTATTGTCGATTGCGAAAGATTGCCAGATGATATCGAATCTCTTTTAAAAGATGGTTACGGTATTTCATACAATAAAGATTTTGATGGAAATGATATTAACGTTCCTAATAAAGATGAAATGATCGAAATCTACAAAACGCATCACCAAGAATTAAATAAAACCACAAGAATAGTACTTTGTTGGATCCCTGTTATTTTTGTCGTTGATTGTCATAGTTTTGGTTATGAACAAAATAAAGCTGATATTGATTTTTGTTTAGGTTTTAATTCCGATTTTAATAACTTTGAAATGTTAGAAAAGATGAAAAACCATTTAGAAAAAAATGGTTATAAGGTTGGTATAAATACACCGTATGGAAATGCGATCGTACCAAATGATTTTTATGGTAATAAATTAGTGAAATCCATTATGATCGAAGTTAACAAAAGATTGTATCTTAATAACCAAAATACTGAACAATTCTGTAAAAGTGAAGGTTTTGAACAAACTCAAAACGTCATTACCGAATTACTAGATATTATTTCCATAGAAGAAAGAAGTTATGACATTTGAATTTTTTTTAGTTGTGAGTTGTAGCTAAGTGATTTGGGCCACTAATTTAGCCAAAATTCTAAGGCTTTGTACAACTTTGCGCCTATGGAAGCTTACTTTAGCTCTTTGAGGGTGTAATCAACAAACTTCCGGCTCTGCTGGCGGTAAGTTAACTGGCCAAATGATATGAGTGAAAATTTATTCAGTAATAATCCGCTTCTTTGTTTATTTCTAAATATATTATTTGGGTAGTAAATTTCCTTTAATATTAATTGATTTACAAATAGTTCTGCTTTTAAATAACTTCTACTCTAGATTAATATTACTCATCATCTACCAGTTCAAAAAACTCTTCAATGCTCACATCTAGATACCTACATAACTTTTCAATTACGGATAAATCTACCCTAACAGCCGTTTCGTTGTAAAAGCGATAAATAACGTTTTTATGTACATCGATATCACGAGCTACTTCAGCAACTTTTAATTTTTTCTCTCCAAGAATTCTCGCTAGATTACATTTTATCAAATTTTACTCCTTACAAATAAGTACAGATAACAGAAATAAATAACTTTAAAAGTAACAAAGTGGTTGAAAATGTAATCAAAAGGGCCTATAGTTACTTTTAAAGTAACAAAGTTTCTTTTAACTGCTTAAAGTTTCTTTTAGGTTAATATAATTTTAATAGGAGTTATTATGTCACATATCTATCTAACTACGGAAGAGCTAGCGTCACAAATTAAATATGATGTTAGAACAATTCGTGAATCTTTAAAAGATTCAGTCCTTTTTGAAGGGGTTCATTATATTCGCCCATTCGGAGGTCGGAAGATTTTATACCTTTGGGATCGCATTGAAGATGAAATGTTAAATGGCCCTGATATTAAAAACGTTATGAATCAAGTCATGTAAGGAGGAAGCATGGGAAGTATTCAAGAGAGAAGTGGTACTTTGTATTTTGATTTTAGATTTAAAGGCATACGTTGTCGTGAGCAATCGAAGCTTGATGACACACCTGCAAATAGAAAACGTATGCAGAAAATACTTAAGCGCATTGAATCGGAAATTACATTAGATCAATTTGATTATGAAAAGTATTTTCCTAAGAGTAAGCGTGTGGGGAAATTTCAAGTAATTGCAGATAAATTAGAAGCTGTAATTAATGATGAAAGTGATGGAGCTGAATTTGAAGAATTTGCGTTGTTATGGTTATCTGAAAAAGAAATTGAGTGGCGTAAATCCAACTACACAACCGTTAAAGATGTGCTTTTATTGCACTTGATACCTGCATTTGGAAAAAAGAAGCTCAGCGAAATCACTAAAGCTAATATCCTAAATTTTCGTTCAACACTCGCCAAAGTAACCGGACGATCAAATGGGAAATTATCTGCTAGTCGTGTAAACCACATAATGACTCCGTTAAGAGTAATTATGAATGAAGCCGCTGAGCGATATGAGTTTAACTCGCCATGGAAAAATATTAAAGCGTTACCTGTTCCACGAACAGACATCCAACCATTTAGCTTTGATGAAGTGGAACTATTTTTAGAACATGTTCGACCAGAGTATCACTGTTATTTTTTAACCCGTTTTTTTACAGGGTTACGTACAGGAGAGATTGACGGATTACCCTGGAGTAATGTTGATTTTGATAACCGTATAATCAATGTGTATCAGGCCGTTGTTCTTGATGAAATGGTGCCATGTAAAACAGATGGCTCCTATCGCAGTATAGCAATGAGTGATCTTGTGTATCAATCATTGTTGAAGCATCAATTACAGGCTGATAAAAATCAAGAATTTGTTTTTGTTGCTGCCAAAGGAGGGCATTTAAAAAATCGATACATTTCTCGTCACGTTTGGTATCCCGCTTTAAAGGCGTCAGGGCTTTCAAAAAGAAACCCTTATCAAACACGCCATACAGCTGCAACGTTATGGATGGCTGCTGGTGAAAGCCCTGAATGGATAGCACAACAGATGGGGCATAGCTCTACAACAATGTTATTTAGGGTTTATAGTCGCTATGTACCTAATTTGACACGACAAGATGGCAGTGCTTTTGAAAGAATATTATCTGAAAAATTTTCCGTAAATAAATAGGAGTTTGATTATGTTAACAGAACAGTTTAAACCTTATATAATTTCACCATGTCATGATAATTATTACTTATTGGAAAATGGTGCAGTAATACTAAAAGCACAGTTAAGTAATAATATTCATTTTCATTGTTATAGCCCATCTTTAATACTGGTTGATTACGAACAGCTAGATAATAAGGTCGAGATAACTGAAGTACACTTAATTGCAACTAATGTTGATAAAGTAAAACTTCTTTCTTGGTTGTATTCAATACATGAAAACTTGATTGGCTATTTAGTTATCTTAATTGGACTGATTACTAAGATTAATGATTACCAGCTAAGGGCTGAGTTCGTTGAGGTGATTTTTCATGAGCAGCTCCATCCAAACCATTTTATTGAATCTGGTAATAAAAAAATGGATAGTTTATATCCTTCGTTAATTTTGACAGGGCAAAGAGCATTTTTAAAATGCCAGAAATATAATTGCTCGCAAATATTGAGAGACACGTTATTAGTCAATTGCTTGTTAAAGAGGTTAGCTAAAAATGAATTAATTTCTTATTCACCCGAATGCATAGTAGTTAAAAAACTAATTGATGAAAAGTTAGATAAAATAATTGTATAACACAAAGATTACTAATCAATATTAAGCACCTTCGGGTGCTTTTTATGGTTAAAGAAATAGGGGGGGAGTTACTATAATGGTTAGTTCTCTATCTCACAAAGGGCCTCACAAACTCCAATATCCAACAATATTAATTAATTGCAACTAAAGTTGTGATCATCCTTACTTGTTAAAATTTTACTGCGTTATTATTAGAATTAATTTTTACTACGTAATCTCTGAACGCTTCATTAATTCCAATGCGCCAATCTATTTGTAGTTTTCTTGTAAAATTGATGTTGAAAAAACATCTTTGAATTTTTATGCCAATTCCACTAATTAACTGATCATTTTTATTATTTTGGAGGAGCCCTCTAACTGCGGAGAATGCCAAGGCGAAGATAAATCTTCACTTACTAAAAGAGATCACATATTTAAGCGGATTGGCATTAGACGAGATAAAGGCTGGTGGTATTAAAATTTTTAGTACAAAAAAATGATATTTTTCAGCAGGGCGATTAATGTTATTTTGAAGTGTATTAGTAAAGCATGGACACGAAATGGTCACAAGTTGGTCACAAAGACTAATTTACTATTATTTTAACGAATTTCATTTTGTCTAAAAGTGGGGATGTTTTAGATTTTTTGTGTGGAAATCTTTCCTTGAGGCAAATTTTACACATAAAAAAAACCGCTACAAGAGCGGTTTCTTTAAATGTGGTCGGTGATAAAGGATTCGAACCTTTGACCCCCTGGTCCCAAACCAGGTGCGCTACCAAGCTGCGCTAATCACCGAAATTGTTAAATCATAATAGTCTTGGGTGTTGTAAATAACTAATTGATTTATAAGTTTAAATGGTGCGGAAAGAGAGACTTGAACTCTCACATCTTACGATACTAGAACCTAAATCTAGCGCGTCTACCAATTCCGCCACTTCCGCAACTATTTAAACTTTTACTCTTTTTCTACTTCTTATACTTAAAAAATGGGGCGAATGACGGGGATTGAACCCGCGACAACCGGAATCACAATCCGGGGCTCTACCAACTGAGCTACATCCGCCACTAAACTTTTTAAATATGGTACGCCCTACAGGATTCGAACCTGTGGCCTACGGCTTAGAAGGCCGTTGCTCTATCCAGCTGAGCTAAGGGCGCATAGCTGGTTTTTAAAACTGTTCTAATACTCATTGACAACTTCGATTTAGCTTGAAGTGAATCAACAAATATTTTTAAATCTGTTTGCTTAACAACGAGCCGAGATAGTACTGAGTTAGGCTATTGGCGTCAATTGTTATTTAGTGTTTATTTACCATATGCGTAATAAATAAACGCTTTAAGGCAACTATATCGTCATTCCATCGATTATTGATATTTAAGCAAGAATAAAGAGATCAATGAGAAAAACACATAAAATATGTGTGATCTAGATTGCCTTTTTGATTGTTGGATATATTTTCTTTTATCTCCTTGATCTGTGCACTATTTAACACTGGCTAAAGAGACTGATCAACCCATACTCAATTAGTAATAGAACTTGATAAAAATAATCGCTAGTCTGTTGTTAAAAGGTTATTAGTAATGGAGTTGTTATGGAAAAAATAAATATAATTTTTGTAGATGATGAAAGTGAAGTCTTACACGGCTATTAGTCGAGATTTGCAGTGTTTTAGTACTCTTTTTAATATTGAAGAGTGTGAATTTGCACTGGAATGTCTTGAGTTGTTAGGGGATTGATGCAGAACAAGAATATGTCGCACTTATTATCTCTGATCATGTGATGCCTGAAAAAGCGGGTGTCGAATTACTAACTGAAAATACATATGATGAACGTTTTTTAGGCACTAAGAAATTATTGTTAACGGGACTTGTTACGCAGACTGATACGCTCCTGCTATTAACAATGCTAAATTAGATGTTTTTCTGGAAAAAGTCTGGTATTTCGATGAACTGATAAAAATGCTACGGAAGTTATTTACCGTATTTATTTTGGAAAAGGGGATTGATTATCAAGATCACATTGATAATTTAGATGCACCTACTATATACCGTTTACTAAAATAATCGTTTTCATAAATTGCTAAGGATCTGCTATGAAATCATTGCAGTGGAAGTATATTTTACCTATTGTTTTACCGTCAATATTACTGTTATTACCACTGTCGAGTTTTGGAATCGATGGCTTAACCATCGTGCAACAACGTGTTATCGCTATTTTTTTAATGGCTGCATTATGTTGGGTGTTAGAGCCAATTCCTATCTACGCTACCTCAGTATTAATTATCGTATTAGAACTTTTGGTGATTTCAGATCATGGATTATGGATTTTTACTGATAATAGTGATCCGCAACTCGGTATATTATTGACCCAAACGTCCATTATGAGCACTTTTGCATCACCCATTATCATGCTTTTTCTAGGTGGTTTTTTTCTTGCAATGGCTGCAACAAAATATCGTTTAGATGTTAATTTAGCACGTATCATGCTGACGCCTTTCGGGCAGAAACCTAAATATGTGATGCTCGGAATTATGATGATCACCGCTATTTTTTCAATGTTTATGAGTAACACTGCGACGACTGCGATGATGTTATCTATCCTCACCCCTGTCTTATTACTTTTCGACGAAGAGGATATGGGAAAAATAGGTTTTGCTTTATCGGTGCCCGTAGCTGCTAATATTGGTGGTATTGCAACACCCATCGGTACACCGCCTAATGCTGTTGCGTTAAAGTATTTAAGCGATGAAAATACAATTAGCTTCGGCAAATGGATGTTGATGGGACTTCCTTTTGTGGTGGTTTTATTAGCCTTTGCATGGTTTGTATTAAATAAACTCTTCCCGGCTCAAAAAGAAAAAATTGTTTTATCAATTGAAGGGAAATTTTTACAAACGACGAAAGCTTATGTTGTTTATATTACCTTTACCGTTACCATTTTATTGTGGTTAATGGGGTCTTTCCATGGAATGAGTTCTTATGTTGTTGCGTTAATTCCAGTCGCTATTTTTTCAATGTTTAACATTATCAATACTGATGATCTGAAACGTATTTCATGGGATGTTTTGTGGTTAGTATCGGGGGGTATTGCATTAGGCATGGCTTTAGATAAGACAGGTTTAGCTGCCAATGCTGTAGAAGCTATCCCTTTTGAGCACTTTCATCCCTTAGTTTTAATTATTGGAGCTGCTGTATTGTGTCTGGTTATGGCAAATTTCATGTCAAATACCGCAACCGCTAATCTTTTATTACCATTAGTTGCTGCGTTAGGTAGCTCTATGACGTCATTAGTACCCTATGGTGGGCAAGTGGTATTAATTATTGCTGTTACATTCTCTGCTTCAATGGGCATGTGTTTACCTGTGAGTACTCCTCCTAATGCGCTTGCTTATGCATCGGGTTATATAAAAACCAAGCAAATGCTAAAAGTAGGATTAATAATTGGCTCAGTGGGCTTATTGTTAGTTTTTGCCTTGTTATTTATTTTGCAGGAGTTAAGTTTCTTTGAAGGGTGATGGTATTGAAAGGAGTTGCTTTATACCAAAGGAATGAATTAAGTGATCAAGTATTGCGCGGGAACAATTAGCACTA
>JBLHNB010000064.1:0-33554 GCA_047621305.1 Alteromonadaceae bacterium
TAGACTGCCATTTAGATAATAAATTTGTTGTTTGGCTGTACGTTAATTTTTAATCTTTATATTGGTATCGTATGCACTCTTTCCCTACAAACCGCTTCTCAATTGCGCCCATGCTTGATTGGACTGACTTTTAGGTTTTTAGTGGCTCTTGCCTCTATGAGGTGGTGAATAGGGAGCTTGTCAGAAATTTTAGTTATAAAGGTGTACCGAAGTCATACCACTATGATTATCGTTTCAATCAACTTCATTACCGTACCATTCCAACCTTTTGTACATATATTCAGTTCATGGCAGTTTATTTATCTTCTAAAGATGTTTTTATTGTGTGGTTTGTCATTGTAATATTTAGGTGTATTGAATAATATGTTTAACTAATATTCTAAAAAAAAAGTGTAATTGTCCTGCCTTTATTAATAAAATATGTATGAATGGACAGTTTTTTAATTTTGCAACTAGTGTATAGTTGCATTTTATCGAAGTAGGCTATAATTGTAATGGGTAAAAAAGAAAGACTAACAGAAACGTTACTTAATAGACCTGCAAAGTTTAAGTGGGATGATTTGGTCTCTGTAATGAAACACCATGGTTTTGTAATGAAAAATGCAAATGGTGGCTCTGGGAGACGGTTTTATAATGCAGAGACGGGACAAATTGCAAAGTGGCATGAACCACACCCTGGCAATGAAGTTAAAAAGTATGTTGTCGATGAAGCTATAGCCTTGATCAAGGAACAGCAATAATGAAAAAATTATTAGAATATAAAGGTTACCTTGCCTCAGTTAGCACATCTATTGAAGATGAATGCTTATACGGAAAAATTGAATTTATTAAAGATAGTATCGTGTTTGGTGCCGATAGCGTGAAAGAGCTAAAACAACAATTTCATGTTGAGGTTGATGATTACATTGAGTTTTGTGCAGAAGTTGGCAAAGAGCCTAACAAAACTTTCACAGGCTCTTTTAATGTAAGAATCGGAGCAGAACTTCATAAGAAGTGCTTAATCCGTTCTAAGCAGGATGATGTAACCATGAATGAAGTAATTAAATCTGCGGTTTGTCAGTACGTTAACCAGAACGAAGTTCATAACCATAACCATAATCACAACCATGTACAAGATGGTTATTATGGTGATGACTTTGTGAGAGAGGTGACTACGCCAATGGTTATTAATATGAGTCAATTTAGGTCGGTGCAATGAAACTTAATGATATTGGACTAATTCAAAGACGTGTGTTGAAACTAAGTTTTAAAGATGAATTAGATGAGAATTCCAAGGATATTGAAGGTAAAGAAGGTTTTTTACAGGTTGGACTTAATAAAGTAAAAGGTAAAAAGCTTCGATTTAATAATGAAATATTTGTTATGCGATTTGATGCTACTATTAAGGCACTTATTAAAGATATCGAAAATTCAGAATCTAACGATGTAAAAGATGCGTTACTTATTGCACAAATAGATATATATTTTGAAATGACGTACAAACATTCTCATACAGCCGAACAAGTTACAAAGTTAGTTGAAGATGAAGAGTGGTTTTTTCAAAGAGACGCCCGTATATTTATTAACAAAGTTGGAAGCAACGTTCTTGATAATTCGGAGTATTACTCTATTAGGCTTCCATTAGGTTAATGCCTCCTAAATTACATACTTTGATGGTTAAAAGCCCGCTAATAAATAAAGCGGGCTTTTTTGTGTCTGTGATTTAAGTATTTGTTATCTAATTTTAATTTACTTGATGCGAGTAACTTTATTATTTAGTGACTTTGTTATAAATGGTTATTAAATAAAACTTAATAGGATAACAATGTATGGGGCGAAGAAGGGCTAATAGGGATGGAGTAATGGAAGTTCTTTTTGCTCTTGTGGAATTGAATTGGAAAGTAGGTGCTTTTATCTCATTTGTTTCAGGGCTACTCACGGTTAAATCTTTTCACTGGGTGATGTCGAAGATAGAAAGTACTGAAACAACTATCATCACTGCTCTTATTGAAAGAATATCTTTCCTGCTATATTTATTACCAATTATGCTTTTGGTCCTCACTATCATTTTTATTTCAAGTTCTTATCGGGCCTATAGAAAAGAAAATCAGTATAGCTAATAAAAAGCCCGCTAATTAAGCGGGTTTTTTGTGCCTGTAGGAAAGTGTTAGCTTAATGCATAGGGTTTACTACACTTTGTTTACTAGTTATTAATGAGACGAGTTATGAAAAGGTTGCTTTATATTCTAGTTTTAGGGACTGCGTTGGTTACTGTTGGCGTTCAATATATGGTTATTCAAAAACAAGAAAAAGAGTTTAAATAGCTTGAATTATTGTTTGAGAAAATAGAAGTAAGGTTTAATGAGCTTGAACTCATTGGCGTTGATGTTTAACCTCTTAACCGATTGATTATCAATAGTGGCTAGCAATCACATGCGACAAGTCGCACGTTTTTTTGATTGCGCAGAATTGCTTTGAATTGTACTGACGTGATTGTAAGCGCCAGGGCAATCAGACCTTTATCTAATCTTTTATTTTAGTTATGTTATTTCCAAGTCAAAAAATGGAAATAACTTGTGCCATTAGAGTTCTCTTATCGGTAATTAAATGTATGGCCTGATAACTATAGCGTCTTCATGACCAGTTTGGCCTTTCCTATTACCTTTAAACGTTCTAGGTTATCACCTTCTAATGAAAAATTATTAGACTCTTTGTTTTCAGACTTAACTGTGTAGGAGTGTTCAAGAATGTTCCACCCTAATCTCTTCACGTAAACTACGCCATCGATACTGATAACGTAAATACCATCTTTTACCGGAGTTGGTTGTTCGCGAATATCAACGATGATGCGATCACCATCGCTCATTAATGGCTGCATGCTGTCACCAGAGCAGAATACAATTGCTGCATGCTCTTCCGTTAGGCCAAGATTAGAAAGTGATTGTGTTGGAATAGAGTAGTGTCCAGTGGCATGCTCATTAAAAGTTACCGAATCGGCTTTCGCCAACGCTTGAACATCAAATTCTAAGATAAATGACATTTCAATATCATACTTATTTATTTGCTGGATATGGTTCTCTTCTGCATCCATTACAGATGGCTTCTGATGTTCACGAGAAAAGTTAATATTTGCTATATTCTGCATCTTATTCTGAAACTCTCTAGTTTCGATCATCCACTCATCATATCCTATTGGGTCGTATTCTATGCAGTAGAGTTGGTATTGGATGGGTAGTTCAAAATTATCCAGATGATATTCCAGTGAGCGTCCACCTCCTTTAGCTTTGCGACTGACCCATTTTTCAGTTTTTGCCTTTTTTGAAATGCCAGCTGTTGTATTTGGCATTGTATCTAGTGATATTAATTCCGAGCTTAAAAACCATTCACGCATAAGTTACCCCTTTATTAATTCAACTAAGTTGACTTACATTCTAGGTTAGTTGATTTCGGCGTAAAAAATAACATGCTAAATAAACTAAGTCAACTACTTTGTTTGTTTTGGTTGACTTAGTTGTCTTGGTGTGTTAAGTTAATTAAGCGTCTTTCGTGGCAGTTCAAATTGCCGTTAAATACCGCTAATTACATTAATTGAAAATAAACTTATAGGTAATTTATGAATACAAATTTTGCATTACTAGCCCGGTTTGAGAGCCCCTTTGTTCAACTGAAATTAATTAGCCAAGAATTCTTGGGATTTACCCCCGTTACAGCAGAAGCAAAAGCCAAAGCATGTGCCCTGCCTTTTCCAACTTGCAAGCTACGTAATTCTGAGCGTTCACCGACCATGGTGAAGGTTGAAGATTTAGCTGTTTATATTGATTCGCAATATGAAATCGCTCATCACGATTGGCAATCAGTACAGCCTCATTAATTCTAGAGGTATGTTGTTATATTTCTCTTTGGAAGTTGCTTGGAACTGATGATTAGTGAAATTAACACCTACGCATTTTTGAATTTATTGGTACAGAAAAATTAATTAAGGGAACATATATGAGTCAACATATCCATTATAAAAAATTAAAAGTGATTTATGAAATCATTGAGTTAGCCACTAAAAATACAGGGGTGGTTCATGTGTTTGTGGATTTTTTTGGTCACGTAAATAAATTTGGTGTATTTGCTAATCCGGTTGATTGTGATTACGAAAGTTGTAGCTACGAAAAACTGCTTGATTTTGGAGTCTATTTAAATAGCAAAAATGCTTTTAAAGAACTAAATGAATGTAAAGCAAATCTCATTGATGTTATCGCTCAAGCTAAATCTGGTCGTGAGGAGGTCGCGTGAGATATGAAAATATAACTACCTATCAATGGGATCATGAGTATCTACAACGTATTAATCGTGATCGTTTTCAAGACAAATTGCACTTAATTGGGGAATAAACTATGAAAATGGAACTCCCAATGAGCCAAACGCAAGCGATTGATAGTAAATGTCGACAACAAAGTGATTATCTAAATGAGGAATTCAAATACTATCGAGCATCGCCTAAAAATGCTTTGCTGACGAGTTATGCGAAGAAACTGTGGATTATCGATAAAAAGTGGGCTGTTGCTTCATTAATTGAAACGATGCCTCGTGAATTAGCAAGATCTATCTTTAATCAATATGTAAAAAAATGGGAAATGTTCGCCCTTGCTAATGACAGTGCTTGTAATGCCAATACTTGGCTGCATGAAACCACCGAGAAAACTCGCATATTTGCACGGCATTTCCCTGTGCCGATTAATGATCTTTATTTTGATTCTGGTCGTAAAACTATTGCAAAAATTTGGTGTGATAGATGTGTTGCCGCAATAACTGAATGTGCAGAACAGAAAATGAGCGTTGTAAAAACAAGGGAAGTTATTAAAAAAATTGCTGAGCAATGGGATTTTTTAGTGAAGGATAGTAAACGAAAGGTAATTCAACTTGATGGAGAAAAAAATAATGACTTTGAAATTCGAAAAGCTGATGAGCTAGCTTGGCTCAGCATAGTTTGTCTGATTGATCAAAAATGGTGGGAAAGACAAATTAATACTGCATTTAGGCAGTTTTATGAACATTGTCAAATTATCAATGGCCGTGTTCATAAAGGTGCTTCAAGTTACTTGAGTAAGCACGGTTTAAAAGACTTTCAGACAAGAAAGGTCAATACACAGTTGGCTATGTCTCAATTAGTTGCATTGAATAATGAAACAGGTCAAGAAATTGAGATGCTAGATGTAATAAAAGGAACGATTGCCAACCCAGAAATTAGGCATCATGAATTAATGTGTAGACTACGAGGGTTTGAAGATATTGCCAATGAAAATGGCCTGATGGGGGGCTTCTTCACATTGACTGCACCATCAAAGTTCCACGCATTTAGTGCTACAAAAAGTGGCAAAAGTGCCTACCTGAATAAAAAGTATGAAGGTGCAAGCCCCAAGGAAACACAAGAATATTTGTGCTCTGTGTGGGCGAAATCTCGGGCTAAATTAAAGCGTTTGCAGATCGAATTAATTGGTTTTCGTGTTTGTGAACCTCACCATGATGGAACGCCACATTGGCATGCCCTCCTCTTTTTCCGACCTGAACATGAACTGCTTATTCGTTACGTGTTGGCTGACTATTTTACGCAGGATGAACGAGATGAGTTAAATATCTGCAATGATGATTTTTTGCTTTGGGGTAAGGTTATTAGTGCAAGTGACTCTTTAGTGGTTGGTGAGGTTGATATGGAAATATTCAAAAGTAATAAAAAAATTACTGAGAGTCTTTTTAAGCGCATTAATGCTCGTTTTGATTACAAGGTTATTGATAATGAAAAGGGCTCTGCTACTGGATATCTAGCGAAGTATGTATCCAATAATATTGATGGTATTAATTTAGAATCTAAAGATGATACACCAACAAATCGATTGGCTGAACTTGCTTGTGGCTGGTCCAGTACTTGGCGTATTCGTCAGTTTCAACAAATTGGTGGACCTCCCGTTTCAGTATGGCGTGAATTACGAAGGTTAAAAAAAGATGAGGAAAAATCTGAAACTAAAGAAAAAAAAGATGGGGATAAGAGATCTATTAAAGGTGAAGGCGACCTGATTGAGATGGCGCGTATTGCTGCTGATTCAAGTAATTGGTCAATGTTCATTGAAGCCATGGGAGGTCTCTTCTGTACTCGTGTAAATTTCCCAGTTGCGATGGTTTATAAGCCTATTTATAACGTTTTCGGCGAGGTGGTAAAGAAATTGAAAGGGGTGGGGTGTTTTAATAAAACGATGCTCACACGTTCCGATGATTGGTCAATAGTGAACAAGAACAAAAGCAGAAATGAGGTTGATCATAAAGGGAATCGCAGTTCAACCCTTGGAGTACTGTCACTAACTGTACGCGAACATAAAACACATTTCGCTGAATCGTCAATTCTTGACCAGGTGGGGGAGTTAAGTTTGCTTGATCATGAATTCGAAGAAGCAATTTTAACCCTAGGAGGACCTCTTTTTTTAAGTGATTGTATTGTTGCAGAGAACGAGCACTGTTAAAAAATAAATTGGTCAAAAATTGTTAACTAATAGCTCAGATGAGTTGACTATAATTAATGCGAGGTTGTATATGAATAACGAATCTATATTACATGGTTGCCTTACGCGTGGGGAAATTAAAAAAGAAATATTTAAACGGATTGTAATTACATTTTTAAATGAAGAGCTATGCTGTTGTGGTGAAACTGAATTAATGTCATTAATTAACATAATCGTCCCCAAAGAAAGGTTTTTTAATATGGATGGGAGTGAATTAATAATTGATATACTAACAAATAAGATTGAATGTATAGTTAGAGAAAGGATTTCATATTGTTAGGTTCTTTTTTCACCGCTCTATTTAGATTTAGGAACTGAATTTGAAGCTTTAGCTCATTATTGTTGTATTTTTATATCTTTAATTGAATAGATGAAATATTAGAAAGTGAACTGTTATTCACTGAATAATGGATTGCTTCACCGCTTTGCGGTGGCCTCGCTTTGCGATAAAATACCCATCTTGGTCCGCAAACGCCTCATAAAAAAACACTATTAAGATAAACCTTTAGTTAGTAGTAGTCGCCTAAATACAGTAAATTTTTAACTATTATTTTTTGGAATAAAGATGAAGGCTAAGTAAAACTTAGAGTTAAAATGACGACTAAAAAAGCCTTATGCATTCAATAAAAAATAGCTTTCCATTTTTTTTCCTTGTAGTTTTGTATACATAAAACTTTCCTTATTATGAAAAAAGAAAGTTAGAGTTATATTGTGATTTCGCAGGAGGGATTATTGTTTTTTAATAAATGCAGTGACTGGCAGTGAGAGTGAGTAAATAATTTTCAATTACCCATCAGGGGTAGACTAAGCGCTCTCAGAGGTAGAAGAATTACATCAAGGTTTATACCACCATGTTTTAAAAAATGCATTCACGGCTGTTTCTACCTTATATTAGTTATATAATAGTTATAATAATTATAATAGTTATAATAGTTATAACATATTTTAATAATTATTACCACAAATATAAATTTAAGGTCAATTTAAAGTATTGACAATTTGATGTTTTTTAATATAGTTTATTAATAATTATGATTTTTTTAAGTGAACTATTTCGCACTGTAGTAGTGCGAACTTTGTAATTAATTTTATCATTTTTTATGTTAGTTTTTCTGGGTTAATATTTAATTATAGAATACATGAATAGACACTTGGAATGATTCAATCGAGCCCTGCGATGATTGGCCAATTAAAAAATCAATGTTCTTATTACCTATATATTATCCAGTTACCCACAAATATTTTTATTTATTCCAATGACGCTTAACCGTCGCAAGGCTAATGCTTAATATTTGGGATGTCTTGCTCTGAGATAACCCATCTTGTTTGCATTGTTGCACCTTTGAAGTGGTCGCTTGTGCTTTTGGTCTACCCAATTTTATACCTTGGGATTTTGCTCGTGCCAATCCTTCATTAGTTCGTTCAATGATACGATTACGTTCAAATTCGGCGAATGCAGTAAACATTTGCAGCATCAACTTACCTTCGGCACTTGATAGATCTGAAACAGGTAAATCTAAACATACAATTTTAATTTCTTTCTTTTGTAGCATTAGGATCGTATTTTGCACATCTATATTGTTTCGACCTAATCGATCTAATTTAAGTACTACTAACAGATCGCCAGATTCCAGCTTATTATTAATTAAGTTACTAAATTCTTTACGTTGCATCGTAGAGGTTGATCCGCTTATTGTCTCTTCAATAACCCGACTTGCTTGAATTTCATAGCCTGCTTTTCTAATGGCAATGACTTGATTTTCAGTAGTTTGCTCTGTGGTTGATACCCGGCAGTAAGCGAATGTCCGCATAATATTATTCTCTTTTATATTTTTGGTGTCATTAAATGGTATCAACACGATTCTTTGGTGTCAATTTCTGAAATGACCGTTAAATGACACCAATGTGGAGCTAAGTAATGTGGTGTCATAAAACACTCGTTTAATGACACCCCTGTTATACGTGTAGTAACTTTTTCAGATGCAGAGTTGTAAAAGCTTTCAGAATCGGATGGCCTAGATACAGGCTTTATTTAAAAAAAATAATATGAAGTATCAGATTATGGTTGCAAACATGCTTATTCAAAAAACAACTAAGTGAATACATTCTGTAAGGGATTATTTCGTTAAAAATATCGAATGGTATTCAAATGGTTATTATATATCACAACAAGTAATCATTTTGATTTGATGTTGTGTTTGGTTAATGTATATTAAAGGTATATTCAATTAGGTGTACTTTATGAAAATAATCGATGAATTATCTTATGCTCAAAGAGAGCGATTAATTTTTATAGATTTATGTTTAAGCTATTTAGGTGAAATATCTCGCGCAGAGCTTATCGATAAATTTCAGACTGGACCAGCGGCTGCAACTAGAGACTTTGCTACCTATAAAGAATTGGCACCTGAAAATATGGAGTTAATTCATAAAACAAAAACGTATCATAGGACAGAGGGCTTTAAACCACTGTTTGATCATGAAACAGAGACCATTCTGCATGAACTTTCATGTGGCTTCGGTCTATCATATCCAAACCAACTTCACCAAGCGTGTATTAACTCAGTAAGTCTAGTTAACCCTTCATCAAAGCTTATATCGAGTGTGATGCGTGCAATTGTTAAAAAGAAAGCATTAAAGTGTGACTATGTATCGTTGACATCAGGGGCTAAACAAAGAGTGATTATTCCACACTCATTCGTAAACAACGGTAAACGTTGGCATGTAAGAGCTTATGATCATAATAGCAAAACCTTTAAAGATTTTGTTATCACACGTTTTAAACAGCTTGAAATTATTGATTCAGATATTGAGATTGGGGAAATGAAGGAATCTGATAATCAATGGAATCGCATTGTTGATCTTACTTTGATTCCACATCCCAAATCATCGTTTCCAGAAGCTATAGAGCTTGATTATGCAATGACAGATGGCAAACTTACTATACAAGTTAGGGCCGCTTTAACTGGGTATATGTTAAACCAGTGGAATGTTGATTGTTCAGAAGGCTATAAGTTAAATCACAACCAATACCAACTTGCATTAAAAGCGCGAGAAGCAATATACGCAGTAGAAAATGCTTACTTAGCGCCAGGTTACCAGGAAATAGAAAAATGATCACAGAACAACAACTGACTGAGTTGGGTTTTAAATTTGGCAAAAATGGTGCTCATTCAGCAAGAAGCATGATGATTGAAGAGTTAAAAGAGCTACTTTTTTCAAGACCAGAAACCGCGACAAAGCAAGATTATGAAGGTGACATCGTAAATTTTAATTTATTACATAAACCAACTGAAAAATCTCGGAAACTAACCTATAGGCACTTACTCGACTTGTATGGAATGTCGATGGATATTCCTTTATTTACTGTTTTTCGACAATGGTGGGAATTATCTGAAGAATCACAGCCTATGTTGGCTTTGCAATTGGCGGTAGCACGAGATCCAATACTACGGAATTCTGCGCAAGTTATTCTATCGCTACAAATTGGCGAACATTTATCTCGTGATACTGTCGAGCAGCATCTTGCTCATGATGATCCAGATCGCTTTAGTCCTGCATCACTTAAATCATTCGCACAAAATATCAATGGAACCTGGACGCAATCGGGTTATTTAGAAGGTAAAGCTAAAAAATACCGTGCACAGCCGAAAGCGACTTATGTAAATATCGCTTATGCATTATTTTTAGCGTATTGCCACGGCTTATCCGGCCAACGAATGTTTGACAGCTTTTGGTGCCAGATGTTATCTCAAGATAAAGAACATTTGTATGAGCTAGCACATAGAGCATCCTTAAGAGGTTTAATAAACTTCAAACAGGTCAGTGAAGTGATTGAAGTGACTTTTCCTAATCTAGATTTACCAAAGGTATGAAGCTAAATGTCAGATAGATTATCTAAACTACTAAAAAGCTTTGAAAGCCATATCAGCATTCCATGGCCACAAGCGGTTTCAGCTGATGAGCGCACTATTTTTGTTGTGTATAACAAAGAAGATGAATTAAAACTTCGGGCTCGTATTGGTGAGTTTGAAGCAAGCTCAACACAAAGCGGTCATCCATGGTTGCAACTTGATATTACCAATAGCTTTGAGAAATGGATGGAAGAGCAAGACTATAAAGAAACTTATTTTGAAGATCCTGAATACCTGAAAGGGCTGTACGAAGACTTTTCAGATGAACTAATCGAAAGCTTGAAAGCATTATTTACAACTAAACAAGACGAAAATGGAGTGGTTGCATTACTTGGATGTGGCGCTTTATTTGGTTTTGCATCTGTCTCAGGGTTAGTTGAAGAAATTGCGAAAGAGGTAAAGGGGCGCTTGGTTGTCTTTTTTCCAGGTGAACACCAAAACAATAATTACAAACTATTAGATGCTAAAGACGGCTGGGGTTATCACGCCACTGCCATTACTGCCATGTCATAAGGAATAATAAACAAATGTTAAATCGTGAAATATATCTTAATGATCCAATTACAAGCCGTTTAGCAAATAATGGTGTTGCTCAAGTTAAAGATGACTTATCTAAAGCCGCGCTTGAAACCTTAGAATACGAGTTACGCACTTTCGTTTGTGCCGGTGCTTACGCAGCAGGCATGGAGAAAATGCTCGATGCTTATCTACAAAATGTAAAAAATAATGGTGAGCAACCGGGTATTTGGATCAGTGGTTTCTTTGGTTCGGGTAAATCACATTTGGCAAAAATGTTACGTACCTTATGGACCAATCAAAAGTTAAATGATGGTAGTGATGCGCGTAGTTTAGTTGACCTGCCAAGTCATATATCAGCACAGTTTGATGAGCTTTCAACACTAGCTGATCAAAATCAAGGTTTGCATGCGGCTTCAGGGACACTAGGTGCAGGCGCTGGTGAACAAGTCCGTTTAGCATTTTTAGGCATTATCTTTAAATCGGCGGGTTTGCCGGAGCAATACCATTTAGCGCGGTTTGTACTGTGGTTAAAAGAAGAGGGTGTATTACAACAAGTCCAAAGTTACATCGCAACAAATGCTAAAGCAAAAGAAGGACGCGACCCCTGGGAGCATGAATTAAAAAACCTACATGTATCTCCAATCATGGGCAATGCATTGCTTCAAGCGTTACCTGGCTTTGCCAGTGATGTGAAAGAAGTGCGTGACATGTTACGTGCACAATACAAAATAGTAGACGACGTAACAAATGATGAAATGGTCACCGCAATCATGGATACACTGTCTGTTGATGGTGAATTGCCATTTACCCTTGTGGTTCTTGATGAAGTGCAACAATACATTGGTGATGATGTTAAAAAAGCTTTTGATGTACAAGAAGTCGTCGAAACCTGTAGTGGTAATGGTCGCTTAAATTCAAAACTATTATTTGTTGCAACCGGCCAAAGTGCATTATCAGGTATGGCAAACCTTAACCGCTTAATGGGCCGTTTCCAAGTTGCGGTTCAGCTTGAAGACACTGATGTTGATTCGGTTATTCGTAAAGTCATTCTGCAAAAGAAAGAATCAGCTCGAAGTGCTATTCAAACGGTTATGAATGCTGAATTAGGTGAAATAACACGGCATCTTCGCGGCAGTATTATTGAACACAATAAAGATGATGAACAATGGATGGTAGCCGATTACCCTCTTTTACCCGTTCGCCGTCGTTTTTGGGAACGAGTATTGCCAGCACTTGATAGAACGGGCACTGGTTCACAACTAAGAAACCAATTACGCGTCGTCCACGAAGCAACAAAATCGACCGCGCACCAGCCTATTGGTTATGTGGTACCTGCTGATTTTATTTATGATGAAATAGCCACAAAATTGGTACAAAGTGGTGCTATCGGTAAAGATATCTTTGAAACGATCAGTCGCTTAAAAGGAGGAGATACAGACCAGAAATTACAAGGTCGTATTCTCGCTCTTATTTTATTGATCAGTAAATTACCGACCGATATTGATTATGGTATAGCCGCAACAGCTGATACCTTGTCTGATCTACTACTTGAAAACCTACTTGCAGGAAAGCATGAGTTACGTGCAATGGTGCCTAAACTATTAAGCAAACTGGTTGATGATGGTTTAATCATGCCAATGCAAACTGTCAAAGGTGAAGAGTATCGTCTGCAAACGGTCGAAAGCCAATCATGGTATGACATGTATCGTCAGCAAGAAAGTGAACTTAAAAGCAATCCACAACGCTTAGAAGTATTTCGTTCACAAGAAGTACAGCAGTATGTCCGCAAACAAGTCGCACAAGCCCGTATTACTCAAGGTACCGTCGCTGAGCCTCGGACCATTAACCTAGAGTTTGGTAGCGAATTGCCAAACGATGCCGATAAAAAACTATATGCCTGGGTGCCAGAAGTACCTGAAAAACAGTTTAATGATTTAGCACGTGGAGCCAATACTGATACGGCAACTATTTTTATCTATGTTCCAACGACCCAGCGAGATGAGCTTCGTAAAGCCATTGTTGAGTTAAAAGCGGCAGAAACCACCATTGATGTGCGTGGAACGGCAAAAACTGATGCGGGCAAAGAAGCCTACGCGGCAATGGAATATCGATTTAAAGAAGCCGATCGTACTAAAAAAGCTATTTTGAAGCAGATATTTGATCAAATCCAAGTGAAATTAGCCGGTGGTCAAGAAATTGAAGGCGAAACGCTTGCAGAGCAAATTCAAAATGCAGGTGTATTAGCGTGTCAGCGTTTATACAACAAGTTTAAAATGGCCGATAACAAAGGGTGGGCTAAAGTATTTAATCGTGCCAGCACCCAAGCAGATGCAAATGCATTGGAAGCAATTGGCCACAATGATGACGCTGATAAACATCCGGTATGTGCAGAGGTCAAACGTTTTATTGGTGTCATGAAAACAGGTCGTGAAATTATCGACAACTTTAAAGATGCGCCTTATGGCTGGGGTAAAGATACCATAGAAGGTGCTTTATTTGCCATGTTAGCAGCGGGGGTTTTAAAAGCGTCAGATGGCCAGGAAAAAGCGGTTGATGCTAAAAGCTTAGACAGATCATCCGTAACACAAACAAAGTTCAGACCGGAAAGTGTCACCTTATCAAAAGTACATATAATCAAAATTCGTGGATTAATAAATGCTTTGCTGCCTGAAGGTCAAAACTGTGGAGCAGGTGAAGAGCAAAGCAAATTGCCACAAGCGATTGCACACGCCAAACAAATTGCTAGAACGGCGGGTGGAGAAGCGCCATTACCATTAGCTCCGAGTACGAGTATATTGACTAACTTAGAGATGTATTCAGGTAATGACCAACTGCAACAAGCATTCGACAATAAAAGTGAGATAGAAGCAGAGTATAGTTTGTGGCAGCAACAAGCTGATTTAGCAAAAGCAAGAATGGCACAATGGAGTGAGCTAGCAAGATCGATGGCGCACTGTAAAGTGTTGGCGGTTTATTCAGACCTTGAGCAGCAGCAACAAGCCATTATCCAAAACCGTAGTTTGTTAGTGCAGCCAAGCCCTGTTGAGCCATTATTAAAACAAGCGGCGTCAGCATTACGTGATGCGATCACCGCAAAACTAACCGAGTATGAAACGGAATATCATACTTGTATGCGTGAACTACAAGAGGATAGCAATTGGGCTCAGTTAGCACCTGTTCGACACCAAGCACTATTGAATAAACGCAACTTAACAGAAATACCAAAGGTGGATTTGTCAGATAGTGCCGCTATTGATGATGCATTAGAAGAAACCAGTTTTGAGCAGTGGAGCGATCGTATATCTGCGCTGCCGGGGCGTTTTGATGCTGCTAGAAAAGATGCAATAAGCGAGCTAACACCCAAAGCGCGTTACTGTAAGTTAATTAAACCGATTATTGAAACAGAAGACCAATTACAAGCTTGGTTAAAAACGACTGAACAGCAAATTCGTGCAGAAATGGTAAATGGCCCAGTTGTGATCAGTTAATCAATGAGTTGAGTTCAAATAATACAAATCAATAATGTCAGGTAGCCTGCTAAATAAGTGGTAAAAAATATGAGAACAGCATTAGAAAAAACGTTACGTAAAAAGCTCGAAGATACGGTCGTCAAAGCGCGTGATATTGTTGAAATAGCGGTAAACGAAGCGCTAATCCGTTTAGGTATAAGCGAGGGTAGTGCACCTGGATATTTAAGTGAAGAGGAGCGCAAACTAAGAAACCGTTTACGTGTTCATGGCCGCCAATTAGGAGGTTCTTTACATAAAGAATCTGGCAAGCAAGAAATTGAGTTATTGATTAATGAAATGGCTTATGAGCACTGGCATCGTATGCTCTTTGCGCGTTTTTTAGAACAAAGCGATTTGTTGATGTACGAGCCAGGTACACCAGTCACGCTGGATGAATGTTTTGAACTGGCAGAAGAAGAGTCGGATGTAAAAGATGGCTGGGAATTGGCTGGACGTTTAGCACAAAAAATGCTGCCGCAAATTTTCCGTGCCGATTCGCCTGTATTTGAAGTAAAACTTTCAATTAACCACGTTGATGCCCTAGAAGAACTTATTGCAGCATTAAATCCAGATACCTTTCAAGCATCAGACTCCTTAGGTTGGTGTTACCAGTTTTGGCAAAACAAAATGAAAAAGCAAGTTAACGAATCGGGCGTAATTATTGGTGCTAAAGAGTTAAGCCCTGTGACTCAACTTTTTACCGAACCTTATATGGTCAGTTTTTTACTCGACAATGCATTAGGAGCTTGGTGGGCAAAATGCCGTTTAACACAAGATGATTTACAAACAGCTACCAGCGAACAAGAACTAAGAGATTTAGCCTCTATTCCTGGTGTGCCATTAGAGTACCTGAGGTTTGTTCAGGACGAAGAAACAAAGGTATGGTCAAATGCTGCGGGTGATTTCGATAAGTGGCCGGAGCACTTAAGTGAACTAAAAACACTCGATCCTTGTTGTGGATCTGGTCACTTTTTAGTCGCTAAATTCTTAATGTTAGTGCCAATGCGTATGCAGCTAGAAGCATTAACTGCTAAACAAGCGGTTGATAAGGTCATAGCTGAAAATATACATGGCTTAGAACTAGACCAGCGTTGTGTTGAATTAGCCGCTTTTGCCTTGGCACTAGAAGCGTGGCGTTATCCAGGCGCAGGCGGTTATCGCCAATTACCAGAATTACAATTAGCTTGTTCGGGTATGTCGATCACCGAAGCACAAAAAGAATGGAAGGATCTGGCTAAAGATGATGAAAATTTACAAGGTGCGGTTAAATGGATGCAGGAAACATTTAGACATGCCCCTACTTTAGGTAGTTTAATTGGAATATCGAATGAAGATGATAAAAATCATAGTATATTAAAAAAAGTAACTTCTGACCCAAAAGCATTATCAGAAGAATCAAGAATTTCAGTAAGAGGTTTGATCAAAACGGCTGAATTACTCAGTTATAAATATTCTTTAGTGACAACAAATGTTCCTTACCTTGGTATTAGAAAACAAAACAGCACTATTCGAAAGTTTTGTGAAGATTATTATCCAGAGGCAAAGCATGATTTAGCAACGGTTTTTATACAGAGACTATTGAAGCTATTATCATCTGGAGGTACCTCGTTAATTGTGAGTCCTAATTTATGGATGTTTTTGTCTAGTTATACGAATTTTAGAAAAATGTTAATAAATAATTCTGGAATCGACTTTATTTGTAACCTAGGTGAAGGGGGGTTTGAAAGTGGCTCTGCTGCTGGTGCTTTCGTTAGCTTGGCATCAATATCAAACATAAAAGCAGATGAGTTTGTAACAGCGTTAATAGATACAGATAGTAGCAAAAATATCGTACAAAAAAAGCACGACATGAAATCAAAAAAAATACTATATATCCCACAAAAAGAACAACTGAAGAATCCAGACTCTAAAATATTATTTCAAATAATGGATGATTGTACTCTTTTTGAAGAGTTTGCTGATAGTGTTGCAGGAATACTTAATGGTGATTCTCCAAGGTTTATTCGTGACTTTTGGACAATAAAGGACAGAAGTAATTTGTGGTGGCCAATACATAATTCACCAGAAAAAACACAGCCTTATTCAGGAATGAATAGCTTGATACTTTATGATAGGGAAAATGGACACTTAAGAGAGATAAAAGAGGTTCGAAGAGATCGACATCATGGTGCTGATGAAAGAGGGAGAAATGTTTGGGGACGAAGAGGTGTTCTGGTTAGTAGGATGAGGTATTTGGCATCAACCTTTTACACAGGAGATCTTTACGACCAAAATGCTGCTGTAATTGTTCCAAAATCTGATTCTCATCTTCTAGCAGTTATAGCTTATTGTTCTTCAAAAGAATTTCATCAAAATGTGAGAAAGATTGACACAAAAATTAATGTGACAAATGCTACTTTAACTAAAATACCTTTTGAAATAGACTTTTGGTCACAACGAGGACTTGAATTATACCCTAATGGATTACCACTGCCATATTCTGATGTTCCAACACAGTGGATTTTCCACGGCCATCCTTGCGCCTCTGTTAGTTGGAATGAGGAAACTAAATCAACCTCTATTGGTGACTTGCGACAAGATGACGCTGTATTGCAAGTCGCTATAGCCCGCTTGTTAGGTTATCGTTGGCCAGCAGAGTTTGATACTGAGATGGAACTGGCACCAGAAATGCGTGAAGTATTGGCTAAATGTAAAGACTTTGATGGGCTAGTGGATGACGATGGCATTGTATGTATTCCTGCTATTCGCGGTGAAAAGCCAGCAAACGATAGATTAGAAGCCATATTACATGCAGCTTATGGTGATGAGTGGTCAGCAACGGTATTAAATAAGCTACTAAAATCGGTAAATGCCACTAATCTAACCACTTGGTTACGTGATAAGTTTTTCGAACAACATTCAAAGCTATTCCAACATCGACCGTTTATTTGGCAAGTTTGGGATGGTTTGGCTGATGGATTCTCAGCGTTAGTTAATTACCAGATACTTGATTACAAAGGTTTAGAGCGTTTAATTTACACTTACCTAGATGATTGGATAAGTACCCAAATACAACTTGAAAAAGATGGTAATGAAGGTGCAGAATTACGTTTATCCGCCGCCCGTAATTTAAAAGAATCACTTGAATCAATTTTAAAGGGTGAAAGTGGACTTGATATATTTGTTCGTTGGAAACCGTTAGCCGAACAAGCTATCGGTTGGAATCCTGATTTAAACGATGGCGTACGTCTAAATATCCGTCCATTTATGCAAGCCAAAGATGTTGGTAAAAAAGATGCTGGTGTATTACGTTCAAAGCCCAATATCCACTGGAAAAAAGATCGAGGCACCGATGTGGCTTCAGCTCCTTGGTTCGACCTAGGTCTAGAATACGGTGGCAAACAAGGCGACCGCATCAACGACCACCACCTAACATTAGCTGAGAAAAAAGCAGCTAGAGAGGAAGCTAATGAGCAAAATTGATAAGCTTACTATTAAAGGTTTTAAGTCTATTCGTTCTTTAGATCAGTTTCAGCTTAATAATTTGAATGTGCTGATCGGTGCCAATGGTGTTGGTAAAAGTAATTTTGTCGGTTACTTTAAGATGCTGCATGAGCTAGTGGAGGGGCGTTTACAGTTGTGGTGTAGTAAGCAAGGGGGGGCAGATCGTGTATTGAGTTATGGGGTGAAAGAAACCAGCGCACTTCTTTCTGTTATCCGTTTTGGAGATAATGGTTATGCCGCTGAATTGATATCCACCGCCGACTCTGCTTTTACCTTTAATCAAGAAAAGCTCTACTTTGATGGTCCATATTTCGGCGTCACAGAGCCCAATTTAGGCTCCGGGCATAAAGAGTCGAATTTAAAAGCTGAGACTAAAGGAGGAACGTCGGCAAAAGTTGCTCAATTTTGTTATGAAACAATTTCAGGATGGAAGGTTTTTCATTTCCACGATACCAGTGATACCGCCGCTATGAAACGGATTGGTTCATTGCACGATAATGACTATTTACGCACGGATGCATCAAACTTAGCTGCTTATCTATATAAATTATCTAAAGATAATACGGATGTGTATAACCAAATCTGTAAAACGGTACGTTTAGCCGTGCCATTTTTTGATGACTTTGTATTAAAACCCACGCAACTTGAGTCTGGAGAAGAGCAGATTCGCTTGTTATGGAGACAAGCAAATAGTGATTATGCATTATGGCCAAGTCAGTTATCCGATGGCTCTATTCGTTTTATCTGCTTAGTAACTGCATTACTTCAGCCTTGCCCGCCATCAACCATTATCATCGATGAGCCTGAATTAGGTTTGCATCCTTATGCTATTACTTTATTAGGGGCATTGCTGCGTTCTGCCTCTTTGCGCATGCAGGTTATTGTCTCAACGCAATCGGTTCCATTATTAAACGAATTTGAGTTGGATGATTTAATTGTGGTGGAGCGTGAAGATGGCGCATCTATTTTTAAACGTCTTGATGCAGAGAAGTTTAATCTTTGGCTAGAGGACTATTCCGTCGGTGAGTTGTGGGAAAAAAACCTTTTAGGCGGGAGGCCATCTAAATGATTCGAGTTCATGTGATTTGTGAAGGGCAAACAGAAGAAGCTTTTGTTAAGGAGTTATTAGCCGAGCCTTTTTTAGCCAAAGGGATTTTGTTGTTACCTGCTTTGATAGGTAAACCAGGGCATAAAGGCGGTAACTTTAAGTTTGAGCGTTTATTACCCGAGATAAAAAATAGATTGCTTGGAGATAGTGAATGTTATTGTACAACGTTTTTTGATTTTTATGGTTTACCTGAATCATTTCCGGGCAAACGTGATGTGGTTGCTAATGAATCAATAACACGAAAGTCTAGTAGGGTAAACGATGCCTTGATGATCAAATTAACCGAAACATTAGGTGATGACGCTATGCGTCGATTTATACCTTTTATTCAAATGTATGAGTTTGAAGGTTTGCTGTTTAGCGATCCTGCTAGAATGGCTAGAGGAATGGATAGAAAAGACTTAATTACCCCGTTTCAACAAATAGCTGATAGTTTTGATACACCGGAACACATTAATAATAGCCCCCAGACAGCACCTAGTAAGCGAATTTGTAATTTGGTACTAGGTTACGAAAAACCGTTAATGGGGGCATTAGCTGCATTAGAAGTTGGTTTAACAACTATGCGAGAGCAATGTAGCTTGTTCAACAATTGGCTTTGTGAACTTGAGAAAATTAATGAGGCGAACACGTAAATGCAATTAATTGATTATCTCGCTTCGCAGCTTCGAAATTCAGCTAATTTTAATTCTGCGGTGCAAATTGAACCTGCTGCCATTTTATGGACTGATATTGAATGCCAATGGCAGTCAGCTATGCCAGCTATTAAGCAATATCTACCTGAATTGGTTGAACTGGGTGAATATAACCCTGAAAAACGTATTGGTCCGGCTATTTGGATTAAGTGTGCGATTGCTGGTGTATTAGACGAGTGTGAATTACCTACAGGAAAAACGCCGATAATTTATCTTCCTGGGGTAGGGCGTAAAGATTTAAGGGCTATTGAAGAATGCTCTGATGAATTACGACCGCTTGCTGAATTACAATACCGTGGGTGTTGGTGGGCTTACAACACAGCAGGAAGAGATTGGTCTGTTGGATCATTTTTAACAAATCCTCGTGTTGGTTTAGAGCTTGATGTCGCTAAAGATAAAAAAACTCAAGCTGCAATATTGAAAATATTACCTGATCTATTGGAAACCCCTGATGAGTCGTTAAAAGGGAAAAAATTAGAAGCCCAAGATTTCATCAATATTGTTATGAATGATCCTGCAAAAGATATCTTAGCTTGGTTAAACAATCCGGCTGAAAAAAGAAAACAATGGAATGACAATAAATGGCCTATCTTCAAACAAACATGTGTAGATAACTATGGTTTTGATCCTGATTCAGATGCTAATGAAATTGTTCTGTTAAAACTGTGTGAATCAGATGGACACTGGGAGCCGGTATGGCATCGTTTTAAAGATACTGCACATAATCTTCCTTTGCTCATTGAAAAGCTTATGAGCGTTCACCCTGAGGGGCTTGCGCTTAACGCAGATCACTTTCTAACTGAAAATTTGAATGACGAGAATGAACTTGAAGCTGAGCTAAAGAACTTTATCGGAAAAGATGTATCTACCATTAAAAAAAGCATCGTGTCGCTGTTTAGTTCTCATCGTGATAGGCAAGCATGGTTATGGTGTAGTTTAGGTTTGTCTCCTTGGTTAACGATTTTAGAGCAGTTAGCTTTAGTGGTCGAACACACTGAGATTAAATTTACAGGCCCATCCGTTGATGCCATGGCGCGTACTTATCAAGAACGCTTTTGGCAAGCCGATGCCGCTGCAATAAAGTCGATGGCTGTTGCTAAAAATATAAACCAACAACAAATAGTTGCCGATGTGCTTACCGTTATTTATACACCTTGGTTAGAGCAGGTTGCCTTAAACTTTCAAAATTTAGTTCGTGCAGAGGGGTATCCTGGCCAGTCTGGCCAATCATTACAAGTTAATGAATCAACTGCGCAATATAATGCAGGTAGCCAGGTTGTTTTCTTTGTTGATGGCTTGCGTTTTGATACTGCTAAAACATTACAACAAAAATTAGATAGACTTTCAGTTGAAACTGATTTGAAAACAAGCTGGTGCGCACTGCCTTCTTTAACTGCAACAGCAAAAGCAGCCGTTACACCTGTGGCTGAATTACTTTCTGGCTCGCAGGACAATGACAATTTCACGCCAATGCTTATTACTTCTGGATCTGAATTTAGCGCTTACCATTTGAAAAAATCATTGGATGAAAAAGGCTGGCAATATTTAGAGGGCCTAGATACTGGTACTCCTAAAGGCCTTGCATGGGTGCAAACCGGTGATTTAGATAACATGGGGCATAAGCAACAAATGAAAATGCCGTTAAGCATTGATGCTGTGTTAGAAGATGTTGTTGCTCGGATTGATGGGTTATTAAAAGCGGGTTGGAAACATGTTCGTATTGTGACTGATCACGGTTGGTTGTGGGTGCCGAATAAATTAGCGGAAGCAAATATCTCAAAAAATGTAGTGAAAAAGCGATTAGCTCGTTGCGCTATTCTAAAAGATAATGTTGAGACTGCGGAGTTAAAAGTTCCCTGGCATTGGAATGAAAATGTCACTGTAGCGATGGCTCCTGGTATTGCAGGTTATGTGGCTGGAGACTATTACAATCATGGTGGTTTGAGTTTGCAGGAATGTTTAACGCCGGTATTAAATGTGACTTTGAAAGAAGTCTAAAACAATGGAAGCTTTAACTCGAAAGCTTAAAATAAGATGATGATAATCAAAAGAGATGTGGTCAATGATAGATTTAACTGGAATAACTTACCATTATGGTAAATAATAGAGTGAATGTTAGTGCTTATTCTGGCTTGCCGCCAATAGAAGTCAGTTCCGATACTATTTATATAGAAGATGGTCCTCTATATGATGTTGAAAAAGTACTTCAATTATTAACTGAAGGTGATGAAAAAACTATTCCTTGGACTCGTAAATGTAAAACTGATTTACAAAAATGGTCATTGGATAAGGAAGATGCACGCCAGATAGTGAAAGACGCTATTTCCCAACAAGAAGGGACGTACTTAAACTCTCAATGGTGTGTCCAGAATCCAACTGGTCCTTGGGCTGGTTGCGATAGCTACAAGCTAGTCCGGGATGAGTGGGTGGAATATGCGCATAAATATATGCGCTTTGAATATTATGTTAAATTTGCGATTGGTAAAACAGGTAAGATTTTGTTACTTGTTTCATGTCATTTGTCGCAATAGAGGCTCTAAAGATGATTGAAAAATTATGCCCTATTTGTGAAGAGGGACAACTTCATGCTAAACAAGAGCAAGTTGAAGTTGAACACTTAACTCAAACTGGCTTGATCGAAAGCCATTACTCAGAATGTGATGCTTGTGGTAGTGAACAAGCAACGACAGTAGATACCCGCTTTAATAAGAGGGCAATGATTGCTTTTAAAAAGCAGACTCAAGGCTTGCTAACCGGTGCCCAAGTTCGTGATTCACGAAAGCAATGGTGCTTTAACCAAGAGCAGGCAGCTAAAGTGTTTGGTGGTGGTCCTGTGGCTTTTTCTAAATATGAGTCCGATGATGTGATGCAATCAGAAGCGATGGATAAATTACTCCGTTTAGCTTTAGATGTACCTGCTGCCCTGCCTAAATTAATGGCAGATGCAGGGGTTGTTATTTTTAAAGAGCCACAGTGGCAAACTGTTTCTATTATTAAATTTCCGCTACCAAAGCGAACACCAGTTCGTACACGTATCATTAGCGAACATCATTTTTCATCAGAGGTTAATTATGGCTAAGGTAAGCAAATTGTTACAGCAAGCCATTGATAATTTAATCATCAATGATGTTTATCTACATAAAAGTAGATCGAACTGTAGTGATGTATTTGACCCCAAAGCGATACTTGGGGTAGATAACCTACTTGTACAACAAATGCATGTTGTTTTAAAGAGTGAAGTGATTTCTGAGCACGATGATAGTTACCTACTCCGTGTTTTTATTCGTCTAGGAACTCGGTGGATTGCACCTGAGCAAGAGGAATTACAAAACGAGAATATTAATGCTTTGATTGAAGCAGATTTTATTGCTGAATATCAAATGTTAGAGGTTTTAGATAAAAAGTGCATTGATGAATTTGCATTAAAAAATGCAAGCTTTCATGTATGGCCATATTGGCGTGAGTATTTGAGTTCTCAATGTGAAAGAATGCGTTTGCCACGAGTAATGTTGCCTGCTGTTCAGTTTAATAAGTAATCCGGTCTAATCATATATTCAGTATTACGTGTTTCTTGTTTTTAAGCCAACATCTACGAACTAGTATTTGAAAATACTAACTTAATATTACGTGCATAATACGGATAATAATCTAAAAGACACTTCGATTAATTATTCGTGATTGATGTGTTTTTATGTCTTCTTGTATTTTTTTTTCAGATAAGATGGAAGAGTAAATGCCTCGCTGATAAAGGAGTATTAAAGTATCGTCTTGTTCTATTTCAAATAGATCACAGATTTCCTGCATATCTTCTTCGTCCATTGAACGTTTAAAGGCATCCATTTTCCCGGATAGGTTGTAGATGCTGAAGATACTGGCCATGATGCGTTTGTCTTCTGTCTTTTCTCCTCCTCCTGGGTTAACGATTTTATTAAACTCGACGTTATCACCCTCTGCTAACGCTTTAGTAAAAGTCAGTGCACGTGATTTAGCGCTACTAGCAGTATAATCATCGTATGTAACGCCGTTTACCCATTGTGCTTTGATCCAGTTTTGGTGGTCGCCTTTTAATGCTCGACCTCTTTTTCTACGTGGCCCATCATCTTTGAGTAATTCGTGACGAATATGTTGGATTGACTCAAGCAATTCTGCATCATCTGTATAAGAAGTGAAATCAAAACTAGGCTGACTGAGTTTAGCGGGTACTAAAAGGTAGCCCTTGGTGAGGTAAGTTTTACTATCATCGAGTTTTTTACTCACTTTAATTTCTGGACTGGAGGCTATGTTTGTTCCACGATCAAAGCCTCTAACATCATAGCGCATGCATATGCTTTCGAAAACTTGCTGTAAGCCCTCAAAGTTCTGATCAACATTACGCTTTTCTAGATGATCGAGTAACTCACTATAAGCGCGTACCGCATTTAAATTGGTATAGTGTTTAGCTGTGGTATTGTTGTGATAACCACAGGCTCGGCCTATATTGGCTTGAACAACTGCTGCTATATTAGCAATCGTGCTATCCCACGAGTTGATTAGTGTTTCTTTCATATCCTGACCAAAGTTTACACCAGCTCTAAAACCTGCAACGGTAATTGCAATTACCTTATCATCAAACATTTCAGCGGTTTGATATTCTCGCTTAAAGTCATCAATGCTACAAAGTTCATGGTCTTCTAACCCAACAAGCTTTTGCCCGATAATGTGTATTTGGTCTGGCTCAATACCATTGTCTAATAATATTTTTTGTGCAAGTTTTGCCTGGCTACTAGGTACTCGAAGGAGTGACCAGCCTGTTCCTTGGTGTTCTTTGAATTGGCTGATAAAACGTTTTCTAAGCATGGACTCATCACAAAAGTCACGGTGCTCTTGACTCAGCTTTATAATTTGATTGTGATGATGCATTTGTCGTATGCCATGGTATTCATTGCTGGTTTTATGAAAGACTAAAGCTGTTTTGAAATCGTGGCGTAAGATTGAATCTGATCCTGCCGCGTATAACGCACTAAACGGTGTTGCGGATACAAATGCTACTTGGCATTCTGGATTAACCTTTTCTAAATAGTTAAATATTTTTTCATATCGAATGCTTTCGTTACCAGAACCATAATGGCACTCATCGATAATAATTAATTTGGGAGGTTGGTTTTTAAAGTTAACTGCTAAGGCTGTGTTGAAATTTGTAAAGTTACTTATCACTACGTTTTTACAAGGGGCAAGATCTTGTTTAGCTTGTTCTTGCAAAGCAGTATCAGCCATCGTGACAAGGTATAGTGTATCTTTAAGTTGCCTTCTATCATTTATATCAACATCGTTCTGAGAAAGACGTTGTAAACCTGCTAAAGCGAGTGCAATCCCAGATTTCCCTGACTGCATTTCAGCTGCAATAACAACTGCACGAGCACCATTATTAAACTTATTAAATGTTTTCCTGGCCGCATCTTGCTGATGTTCAAATGTATGCTGCTTAATAATATTTTCAGTATATAAACGATGTTTATTGTTAGTACTCATAAAAACTCAATGATTTAAAGGGGCTGATAGCCCCTAGATTATTAGTAGATGCTTTCTGTTACATCAGAAAAATGAGACTCATCACTAAGCTCTCCACTTTTTACTGGTTTTTTGTTGTGCTCTTTTTTAGCAATGGAGCGTTCAATATCATATTCGCCACGTTTATATAACACAAACATCGTATCGTCTCGCTCGATACCGTAATGATCACACATATCCCAGACATCTTCTTCTGACATTATTGTTTTGCTAACTTTACGGCGCGAGATGTTGTAGATACTAAAGACTGTTGCGGTTACTAACTTGTTTTCTGATAACTCACCAGAGCCTGGTGCGACAACACGGTTAAATTCTAAATATTCATCATTATCGAGCATGGACTTGAACATCATTGCTCGCTGTTTTTGTGGTCCATCCACTCCTGATTTTTCAGGGTTATCATAGCTATCACCATTGACCCATTGCGCTTTGATCCAGTTCTTCTTCTTGCCGCGCATTGCTCGATTGCCTTTGACTGAAGGGGCACCTTTGGCTGTGAATTCTTCACGTAGAATTTCAATTGCTTGTAGTAAATTTTTGTCCGAAGTGTAACTGGTAAAATCTACATCTTGATCAAGCAGTTTGGCTGGAACTGCCACATACTTACTTGTTTTATATGTTTCAACATCACCAATTGGACGACGTTTTTTATATTTAACCGTTAGCCCAACATCTAAGCCATTAACCTGGTATTCCTGGCACACATCTTCGAAAAAGTCTTTAAGGCCATCAAAGTCTGAGGCTGCATGTTCTGAACAAGTTTTTTCTAAGTGATCTAAAATTGCTGCATAGGCTTCTGCTGCATTGATATTAGTGAAGTGGGTCGAAGTATTATTACCGTGGTAACCACATGCTCGGCCAACATTTGCTTGCACAACTGCTGCAACACTTGCGACTGTACTATCCCAGGTTGAAATGAGATTATTTTTCATCATTGCGCCGAAATTGATTCCTGCGCGGCAACCTGCGACCGTGATTGCAATTAATTTGTCTTCAAATAGCAACGCTGCATCAAACTCTTTTTTGAACCTTTCGATAGTAGTATGTTCATCTTCTGGTACGCCTGATAAGGAATTACCAAGAATAAAAATGTTATGTTCTTCAATGCCTTCTGCAATAAATAACTCTTTCGCATCCATCGCCGTGCCTGCTGGTACACGTACCAATGACCAACCCATACCTTGGTGTTGTTTAAATTGTTCTATATAGCTATCACGCTCTAATGATTGACTATTGAAATTTTTTGTATCACTGGTTAGACCAATGACTTTATTGTTTTTGAGCATCTCTCGTACACCGTAGTACTCATCACTCGTTTTATGAAACACGAGACGAGTATTAAAGTTGCGGCGTAGTATTGAGTCCTTCAATGCATTTTCAGCAACTTTGTGGGCTTCTTTTATTAACTCAGGATTTTGCTCTGCTTCAGCTTCTGAAATTATTTCAAGTGCTTCTTCATATTCAGTTTCAGCACCATATAAAGCGCCAAATGGTGTCGCTGAGATAAAGACTACTTTACATGTATCATTTTCTTTTTCTAAATAATCAAAAATTTTACTGTAACGGACTGCTGAAACATTAGACCCATAATGGCACTCATCTATAATGATGAGTTTTGGTGGGTTACCTTTAAACTCATTCTCTAGCGCTTTTTCAAAGTTAATAAAATTACTAACAACGACATTTTTGGCCAATGATAAATCATCTTCCGCTTGATCTCTTAATGCAGTATCAGGCATTGTAACCAGATACAGAGTGTCTTTAAGCTGTTTACGATTACAAATATCAGCATCTGAAAGGCTTAGCCTTTGAAAGCAACATAAAGCCAAAGCTATACCAGACTTACCCGCTTGCATTTCGGCAGCCGTTACAACGGCACGAGTAATTGAATTGAATGCCAAATAAACTTTTTCAGCGGCATCAACTTGATGTTGATGAAGTACATTACTTTTTAGTATTCCTTGAATACGTTTACGGTGTAACTTAGCTTTTTTCATTATGTAACTCTAAGTAAAAGATTAATTATATCGCTATCATACATCATGTGATTTATGTTTTATTGAGTTGAATTAGTCGGTGTAAAATAATTGTAAACTTCTTTGTTGTTTTAAATCATGAATTTGAATATTGGAAAATACATTGATTGTTAAAGTAATAAACGTCTTAATATAACCGTTAGTGATTTGATGCAGATTAGTCACGCAAAAATACAAGATTCGGTGTTCGTTTAGTCATTAGCTAATGCACCAGTTATACTTGAGCCGAGTATTAGCTAAGCTAACGTTATTTCGTGTTTTCTAGCTTTTCACGTAATTTATCATGTAATTTTTCAGGAAATAGCTGTGTGTAAACTTGCCATAAAATATTTAGATCACGATGGCCAGTAACTTGTGCAACTTCCTCGATAGAAAAGCCAGCTTCGAATAAACGGCTTGCTCCTTCACGGCGTAAATCGTGATACCTCAAGTCTTCAATTCCCAAGTCATTACGCACTCTTTGAAAACCAGCTGTTACACTCCGAGAGTTATAAGGAAATATCAATGCATTACTTTTCTCTTGTTGCATAGCAATATCAAATGATCCTGCTAAAAGAGGAACTATCATGTGATTACCTTCTTTTTTACGTGGATCTTTTCTATCACGTACAACGATCGTTTTGTTATCAATATTTAAATCGTCCCACCTTAGATTACATACCTCCCCAATGCGCATGCAAGTTAATATACTGAAGTCAAGAATATCAATAAAAGGAATACGAGTTTTTCCATTTGGGCGAACATTCTGACGCTTTAATAAACCTTCACGCAAATTATCTAATTCATTTTCTGTTGGGCGTCGAGTGCGTTTATTACTTTTCCCAACTAATTTCATATCGGTTAAAACGGGTATAGCTTCGTCAAATATTTCAAAGTTAGCTTTAATGTCAAACACTGGCATTGCTTTCTTCATAACAGAACGCAAATAAGCAACATCATGATAAATAGTTTGGGGTTTGGTGCCGGTTCCTAATCTATCTTTACAATGTGATATTAGGTCACTGGTTTTTAACTTATCGCTTTGGATTTTTGCAATGTCGCAATCTCGAAGCATGCGAATAACATATTGCTTTGTTCTGCCTGTGTTATCCCATAAAAAACGGTCATCCATAAACTTATCAAGCAATTGAGAAAGTGAACAAGTTTTAAAACCTACAACGCCAAATGACTCTAGTTCATTGGTTTTGTTCTTTCCCCAGGTTCGAGCCAATTCTTTCTTTTTGAAAGTCTTAGATTCTCGGTGTATGATCACTCCTTTATTTTTAGCCGTAACAGTTGCTTTAAAGCGCAACTCCTTGTTTGCTAGTGTGCGAGTTTCTATTGATAAAGAAGCCATAAATCCTACTTTAAAAGGTGTACATAAGGTGTACTGTAGTACGTAATTAAGAGTAATTCAACGCAATTCAACGCAATATGAGACAATACAATGAGAGCTATAATCAATGCTAAAGCCTGATACACCCTGTGTTCATCCATCTAATCGTTTTTCCATTGCGCCTATGCTTGATTGGACTGATAGACATTGTCGTCATTTTCACCGCGTAATGAGTAAAAACACATTGTTATATACCGAGATGGTGACAACGGGTGCTATTTTGTATGGCAAAGGTGATTATTTGCAGAAGGGCGATAGTGAGCATCCGGTTTGCCTTCAATTAGGTGGCTTTGCCTCTATTGATTTAGCAAAATCTGCTTTAGCTGGAAAAGAGCGTGGTTATGATGAGATAAATCTGAATGTAGGTTGTCCTTCCGATCGTGTGCAAAATGGTCGCTTTGGGGCCTGTTTGATGGCAGAAGGTGATTTAGTGGGTGACGCTATCAAAGCAATGCAAGATGCATCGGGACTCCCTGTTTCAGTTAAAACACGTATTGGTATTGATGATTTAGACTCCTATGAGTTTTTATGCGATTTTATCGAAAAAGTACATAACAAAGGTTGTGATACTTTTATTATTCATGCACGTAAAGCATGGCTCAGTGGATTAAGCCCTAAACAAAATAGAGATGTTCCTCCGCTAGACTACGAGCGGGTATACCAACTAAAAAAAGATTTTCCGCAACTGACTATTGCTATTAATGGTGGTATCAAAACATTAGATGAATGTGAGACACATCTACAGCATTTAGATGGTGTAATGCTTGGTCGTGAGGTTTATTCTAATCCTTATATATTGAGTGGTGTCGATCAACGTTTATTCAACTCTTCTGAAACGACTTTAACTCGCTTTGAGGTATTGGAGGAAATGTATCCTTATATTGAGCAACAGCTAATCAATGGCTCATATTTGAATCATGTTGGTCGCCATATGTTAGGCTTATTTCAAGGCTTGCCCGGCGCACGTGCTTGGCGTCGTCATTTAAGTGAGAACGGACATATTCCAGGGGCGGGTATCGAAACAATGCAAAAGGCCGCTTCATTTGTTACTGAAGAATAATATTGGAGATTACAATGAAAAAAAGACTATTCGCACTAAGTTTCATTATATCTTTTTTTGTACTTACAGGATGTAGTTCGTCAGTTGAAAAAGTAGATCAACAACGTAAAGCGAACCGTATGACAGTAGTGAGTAGCGCTAAACCAGCAGACGTTTTACCTGCTTTTAAAAGCTTTACTTGGAATGAAGAGTATAGCAAAGTGTTATCTGCTATTAATGATGATAGCGAAAAGGATATTCAACAATATATTCGAAATGAGATTATTCGTTACTTAAAAACGAAAGGCTATGTTTATCAGCCAGACGCTACTCAAGCAGATGTTGTAATAGGGTTTCTTTTTGCTCTTGAGGACGATTTAGCGGATCAAAAAATTCAAGATAAATTTGGATTATTACCAGGTATAAACAGTAGTGGGATTACCGATAAACGGTATGCAAAAGGTTCTTTGTTATTAGCTGTCCTTGATGCAAAATTAGAGCAAATATATTGGCGTTCTGCAATGCAGGGATTTGTTGATTTTGAAAAAGATAAGCAAGATGAAAATACTGATAAGATGCAAACAGTACTCAGTATGATGATCGGCGATTTCCCTAAAGCAGGGCGTTAAACAGACTTCTATTCAGAGTTAATGAAAAACCACGCTTGCGTGGTTTTTTAATTTATAGCTTTCTGATTATAAGTTTCTGATTATAGATTTTTACTGAATTTAAAATCTACTAATTGATAACCACAGTAAGTCATAAATTTTTTCATTCCTTCTTGCTCATCTTTTTTGATATCAGCTAGAGATAATTGAACAGCTTCGACCGCTTTACTTTTTAGTTGTTTTTCAGCTTCGCGTAACAGATTTCTACCAACACCACGACGCCTTGTAATATCACGTACACACAGAAGACTCAAATCAGCAATATTTTCTTTGATAGTTATTTGTACCGCACCTAAATGACGATCGTTGAATAGCGTCACAAAAAATAGTGTTTGTGGATTGTTAATCAATAATTCTAATGAGGTGATACTTAGGTCTTGCTCAGCTAAATAACCTTGATATAATTTTTGAAGGTCAATGAGTAGCTGATGAGAGCTCTCTGGGGAAAAAACAGATAAACGCATGATAAATTCTTCTTTTATTGTGTTTGTGCAGTTTGACTGGGAATAATAATGTTATTAACCTGTTGCCATTCGCTACGTTTCTTATCCAATGCTAAACGCGCGCTCTGCGGAAGTAAATCGTGCAACTGCACTAACTCTACTTGTTGATTTTTTTGCTTAAATTTATTTGTTAAAAATTGAATTGTTTCTGGATAAGGATGAGCAATAATAACCACTGATCCGTTGTTTCTTCCTAAATTTATAGCCCGCTGGAATTGTTTTTCCATCGCTACATCTGTTTTGATATTATCGAGGAAAACATGGCGTCGAAGCGCTGGAATACCTGATATTTTGGCTGTACTTTCGGCAATAGTTTGCGCAGTTGTACGGCTATCTAAAAAATATAACCCTTGTTTATAGAGCACATCCATTGTCCACTGCATCGGCTTGACGTGTTCGGTCAAGGTGCTGCCCATGTGGTTATTAATACCAGTGGCATCAGGAAGGTATTGTAATGCTTTGGTAAGCTGCTCTTTAAATTCTAACTCCTGCATATTGAGCATGAGTGCACCTTTGCCATGTCTTTCGTTATGTGCTTTTGCTTGCATGGGAATGTGTAATAATAATTCACGATTTTGCTCTTGGGCAAGTTTGGCTATATTTTTAGCATGTGGAGTGTAAGGCAATATTGCAAAGGTGATTGCTCGGGGGAGTTTTAAGGCTTGTAAATCTTGTCGGCTATTGCCAATGTCATCTAATACAATAGCTAGTTGAATTGGTTGTTTTGCAAAGCTTATACTGCTTTGCAAAATAACCAAAAAAGTAACAATTAAACTTGCCAGCCGTAATTTCATCTATAGATAGCTCTGATTAGTTGCGACGAGGTTTAAGCCATTTGATTGGGTCTTGCGCTTTACCTTTATGGCTAAGCTCAAAGTAGAGGCTATTTTTATCTTGTCCTCCACTGTGTCCGGCAAGTGCAATTGCATCACCTTGAAATACAATATCGCCAGTTTTCTGCAATAGTGTTTGGTTGTAACCATATAAAGTAATGTAATCATCGCTATGATCAAGCGCAATCACCATTCCGTAACCTTTGAAGTAGCCTGCAAACAACACACGGCCAGTCGCTACGGCACGTACTTTTTCGCCTTCGTTGGCTGCAATTGATATGCCTTTCCATTTGACTTGATTACTACGTTTACTACCAAAGCGAGCTAATACCTTACCTCTGATAGGCCACTTTAACTGACCTTTGAATTTTGATATTTTAGAGTGACTTTGTGTTTCACTCTTGGGTTTCATTTGTTTAGTCGCTTTTGCTTTTGCTGCAGCTAACGCTTTTTCTGAGCTTGCTTCTTTTTGTTTTTTAAGTTTTTTTCTGAGTTTCTTTTCTGCATCACCAAGTTGAGCTAAACGTGCTGATTGATAGTTAATATCTTGTTTCAACTCACGCAATGCTTTGGTACGTTTATCACGTTGTTCAAGTAATTTGTTTTTACTTTTAAACTGTGTATCACGCATCGATTTTAAGCTAAGTAATGAATCGGCTTGCTCACTTTTATTTTTTTCAATACGTAGTTGTGTTGTTTGTAATTGTTCAATACTTTCTAGACGAGCTTTATTAAGATAATGATAATAGCTTTTTGCCCGTATAATCTTACTAAGATTTTCTTGGTTGAGTAATAATTTTACCAGATCATTTTGTCCCGCCATGTAGGCACTGATCAGTTGTTGCTCAAGTAACTTTTGTTGCTTAGCTTTATTTATATTTAACTGCTCTGTCTCACTTTTTAAATCATTAAGACGTTTTGTCTCCAGTGAAATTTCTTCTTCAGTTTCTTGTAGCTTGAAGCTTGCGGCTGCGGTTTCTTGTTCAGAGAGTGCGATTTCACTTTCGAGTGATTTTTGTTGTTTATTTTGTGCTGTTTTACTACTTTTACCCGCTTTTATCTCTTTTTGTAGTGTTGATAGATTTTTTGCCGCTAATACGTCTTTTACTGGTAGGAATATAAGAGAAACTAAGAAGAGGCTATTGAGTAATAGCGCTAGAAGCATATTTTTTTTAGGTTTATTGACGATTTGGCTATTCATTGACGATTCTACTTTCTTAATTCAGTATCTAGAAATTTTACCCACTTTAACAAAAGAAGTTGAGTAAAATAACTAAATACTGCGTGATGTGTCTATTTTAATGAGATTAGTGGCGTTCCTGTCATCTCAGAAGGGATCTCCATGTTCATTAAGTTAAGCATCGTTGGTGCGATATCGCATAAACGTCCGCCAGTTTGCATTGTTGCAGGACGACCGAAGTAGATGAAAGGAACGGGTAAATTAGTATGTGCGGTATGAACTCCACCGGTTTCTGGGTCGATCATTTGCTCTGCATTACCGTGATCTGCAGTAATTAAACATTCACCATCAACCTCTTTTAGCGCTTCAATTACTTCACCGACGCAACTATCAACAGCTTCACATGCTTTAACGGCAGCATCGTAAATACCGGTGTGGCCAACCATATCGCCATTAGGGTAATTACAAATAATCACATCATATTCTTGGCTGCGGACAGCCGCTGTTAATTTTTCTGTTAATTCAGCAGAGCTCATCTCTGGTTGCATATCGTAAGTCGCAACTGCTGGAGACTTAATTAATGTGCGCGATTCACCTTTAAATTCATCTTCTATTCCACCGTTG
>JBLHNB010000065.1:0-33108 GCA_047621305.1 Alteromonadaceae bacterium
ATACTACTTCACCAACAGCCGCTCCGTCTGCACCAATAGCGGTGCCTTTAAATACAGTGCCGTCTTCAAGCACTAAAATGGCAGATTTAGTCAATTTAACCTCCGTAAAGAAGAAAGAAACTTAACGATGCATAACTAAAAAAACATCATTAAGTACAAATTACGTGTCGGCTGTTTCCTATTGAAACAGCCACAGAGAATGTCAAAAATTTCGTTATCACTAACAGAACCACTAAATTTTTGACAAAATCCACTTATTTTACGCTTGTATCACATTTTCGTCTAGTGATAATTGTAAAAACTAAGCGTTTAATTCAATTTTGTTCTAAAACAGCTAAAAGTAGCTGTTTCCTATTCAATTTAGCTTATTTCAAACCTAAAACGTCTTGCATATCATAATAGCCATTATCGGCTGCACTTAACCAAAATGCGGCTCTCATCGCACCCAGAGCAAATGTCATTCTTGAACTTGCCCGATGGGTGATTTCTAACCTTTCACCAATATCTGCAAAAAAGGCGGTATGCTCACCGACAATATCGCCAGCACGAACCGTCGCAAAGCCAATGGTTTCTTTGTCACGCTCACCCGTGATCCCCTCTCGGCCATAAACGGCCACTTTATTTAAGTCTCTACCTAAAGTGTCTGCGATAACTTGCCCCATTTTCACCGCGGTTCCTGACGGAGCGTCTTTCTTAAATCTGTGGTGCGCTTCAAATATTTCTATATCAGTATAGTCACCAATGGCTTTTGCGGTAATTTCTAAGAGTTTAAACATTAAGTTAACGCCTACACTGGTATTGGGCGCTAAAATCACCGGCATGTTTTCACCAGCACTTTTAATAAACGACACTTGTTTATCGCTAAACCCTGTCGTGCCAATAACTAAGGCTTTATTATGTTGTTGGCACCACCTTATATTTTCTAACGTTGTTTCAATCGACGTAAAATCGATAAAAACGTCAGCGCTAAGTAAATCATTTAACGATGTTGAGGTTTTTTGACCAATCGCGCCAATACCTGCAAGTTCACCTAAGTCAAAATTAACAAACGATGACGACTCTCGAACACTACCGCCAACTAATACTATTGACTGGTGTTCAACGGCGGCTTGAATTAAGTTGCGTCCCATACGGCCGCTGCATCCTAAAATAGCTACTTTTACTTTCATTTTCGATCTCAATTTATTGCTTGTTAATGTGTATTACGTTGTATTGTGCTGTATTACGTCGTATTAAGCGGTTATGACTAAATCAAACCTTAAGGTTACACTGTTAGATAAATCATGTGATACAACATTGATGATTTTATATTGCTGCTCTACTTTAACTAAATGATAAAAAGCACAAAAATCAGAAAACACTTCATTTTTATCATCAACAAATGCCCAGTCGATACAAACATCAAGAGCATCGCCCACACTTAAATTGTAGCTAGCTTTAGTCGCGATAATATTTTGAGTATTGGCGTGACCTAATACGGTAAATACATCGTCAAACTCCTGCTTAAAATGCGTATCATTCTCTAAATAAGCGATTTTATCAGGGGTATGTAGCGTACAAGGCAATTGATAATACTGTTGGACTGCCGCTAAGTCATACCGTTTAAAAGCTGAAATATATTTTTGGAACAAATTTTCGAGCTGTTGATTTATCATCTTTAATACTTAATCTAATCTTGGGGTCTAGTTTTCAACTATTTTTTATGAATACATTTTTGCTTTATATTTTCGCTTTACAATGTGCTGTACATGTCGCTTTACAATGTGCTGTACATGTCGCTTTACAATTAAAGTGTATTCATAAAAAAGCCCTCAATTGAGGGCTTTATAATTTATTAGCTAACGATGGCTAATAATTCAACATCAAATATCAATGTTGCATAAGGAGGAATAGCACCTTGTGAACCTTGCTCACCGTAAGCTAAGTTGTATGGTACGTATAAACGCCACTTTGAACCTTCAGTCATTAACTGTAATGCTTCAGTCCAACCCGCGATAACGCCGCCTACTGGAAATTCAGCAGGTTGACCGCGATCTACCGAGCTATCAAAAATGTCGCCATTGATGAAAGTACCATGGTAGTGGACACGAACTGTGCTAGCAGCTGTTGGCTTTTCGCCTTCGCCTGTTGCTACAACTTCGTATTGTAAACCTGACTCTAAAACAGTAATGCCATCACGCTTAGCATTTTCAGCTAAGTAAGCCTGGCCTTCAGCTGACTTTTCTTTAGCTGCAGCCAACTCTAATTCTTGCATTTTTTTAGAAACAATAGAAAATGCTTCGTTTAATGCTTCGTCTGATACTTGGCTTGCCGCATCAGTAATTGCATCAGCTAAACCCGCTTGAACAGCAGAGATATCAAAATCTTTAAAAGGGTTATTACGTAGTTGGTCACCTAATTGACGACCTACACCATAACTTACACGTTGTTCAATTGATTCAAACTTCACTTCTACATTATTATCAGACATTATTTAGACTCTTAATATGGGCTTTGCATCAAATAAAAATACAGATAGTTAACCACCTATCTATATTAAATTATCTTCATTTGCATTAATAAAATTTCGCGCAATAGGATAGCACAAACAAAACATAGTCTATAGAGTGAATAGCGTACTATTTTTTAGTATACAAAATAATATGAATTGAAATATCATCAAATTCCCGATCACAATGCCGTGAAGTTCAATGCTTTTTACTTTCAATGCCCTCTTGGATGTGTATGATAACACTTGTTTATAAGGTTAAACGCACTGAGTTAAGTATTAACCACTAATAAGAGTCCTCTTCATGAGTTCAAATAAAAAACAAGCACAGACTACTACCATGAATTCCCAACCAGAAAAACGATTATTTAGCCTTTTACCCTTTGCTGTATTTTTAGGTCTTTTTATGGGAGTAGGTATAATTTTAACCCTACAAGGCGTTGATTTTGCCTTTTACCAATTACCCGCAAGTATCGCGATCATCCCAGCCATATTAGTGGCTATTGCTATTGGTAAAGACACCATCAATCAGCAAATCGAACAATTTATTCAAGGAGCCGGTCACCCTAATATCATCACTATGTGCATTATCTATTTATTGGCAGGTGCTTTTGCAACCGTTGCTAAGGCGACAGGTAGTGTTGATGCCAGTGTACAACTAGGTTTAGCCTTTTTCCCTGATTATCTCTTATTACCCGGTTTATTTTTAGTGGCTGCTTTTTTAGCAACCGCTATGGGGACTTCCATGGGGACAATTGCCGCTATTGCGCCAATTGCTTTAGGCTTTATTGAGTCAGCCGATTTAGATGCGAGCATCGTTGCAGGCTGTATTATTTCTGGTGCTATATTTGGAGATAATCTTTCAATAATATCTGATACCACCATTGCATCAACCCGCAGCCAAGGTGCGCATATGAAAGACAAATTTAAAGTTAACTTTAAATTTGCCATTCCTGCTGCATTAATTTGTATTATCATCTTTGCTTCGATGGGCGTTTCCATACCCCATGAAAAAGTCACCGATTTTCAGTTTATTGGTTTACTACCTTACATTGCTATTTTGACACTCGCGTTAATAGGCGTGAACGTATTTGTTGTACTTCTTATCGGTATTTTATTAGCCGCTATTTTTGGCATGATGACTAATGGTTATCAATTACTGGATTGGGTCGCCGATATCAACAAAGGCTTTGGCAGCATGCAAGACATCTTTATCCTTGCAGTCTTTATTGGTGGCTTAAGTGAACTGGTACGTAGACAAGGAGGTTTAGCTGCACTCACAAGCTTAGTTGAACACTTTGCTCGTAAAATAAGCCCCAACAATAATAAACGCGCCGCAGGTATTGGTATTGCCAGCTTGGCTTTTATGAGTAACTTTTTTACCGCAAACAATACCGTATCAATAATTATTACTGGCGATACCGCTAAAAACTTAGCTGAAGATGGCGAACTTAGCCCTGCGCATTCAGCTAGCCTATTAGATATATTCGCTTGTATTAATCAAGGATTGCTGCCATACGGTGCACAAGCATTACTATTAGGGGCAACGTTAAAAATATCACCCATAGAGGTTGTGGCTAGTGCTTTTTATCCAATGATATTATTTTTCGTTGCCAGTATTGCTTTTTGGCGAGTCACTAGAAATTAGTAACGGGACTTATTATTTAAGCCACATAAAAAATCCTACTCAATAGTAGGATTTTTTATATACGCTTTGAAGCAGTGTAATCACCTACATGCTAGGTTTATTACAGTTAGGCATATTACTCGTTTTGTATAAAGCTTTCGACTTAGCTAAATGCGCGGAGAGCTGTTTAATGCGAGTTTGATTTGAAGGGTGTGTTGACATAAATTCTGGCTGCGACGCTTTACTTAGTTTCGCCATATTCTTCCACAGTTCAATACTTGCCTCAGGTTTAAAACCTGATTTAGCCATGAGGTCTTGGCCAACAATATCCGCTTCACTTTCATGGCTACGACCATATGGCATCAATACGCCATATTGTAAACCTAGGCCAAGTCCAGCCATCCACACTTTTTGATTTTCAACTTCCTGACTTGCCATTAAAGAGCCTGCAAGGTTTAGCCCTGTTTGCGTTAATTGATTTGATGACATACGTTCATTTGAATGATGCTCAATAACATGACCCACTTCGTGTCCTATTATTGCGGCCAGCTGATGTTGATCTTCTGTAACAGCTAAAATACCTGTATAAACGCCAATTTTACCACCCGGTAAGGCGAAAGCATTCACTTGTTTAGAATCAAAGACAACAACTTCCCATGCACCGTCATGAACTGATTTTGGCACATTTTTAGTCACTGCATTAGCGACACATTGCACAAAGCTATTGACGAGTTTATTTGTACTTATCTTTTCTTTTTTCTTCATTTCATCAAATGAGGAGGAACCCATTTGACTTAATTCCGTTTCAGAAAATAGCATCACCTGATGACGCCCTGTTGATGATGTTGAACAAGCCGTTAATCCGATAACCGCACAACACATTGCAGTAACCATTGAAAATTTAAAAGAATTTTTTGGAATTGTCATAGTGCTTCCACATTGCCTAAAATAGTTTACTGATTCTAAACAAGCAGCAGCATTTTATCGAGCGGTATTTATAAATCACTGTTAATTAATTGATCATAACTTTGCGTAAATTAAAACTAAATGAGGTTCCTTCTCCTAACGCACTTTTCACGCGAATATCACTCTGCAGTAATTCAAGTAATTTTTTAGTAATGGCTAAACCTAAGCCATTATGTTTACCGTCTTTGTGGGTAGCGTTACTGGCGCGATAGCGGGCATCAAAAATATACGCTATTTCCTCCGATTTAATACCGGTACCATTATCTTTCACTAAAACCTGACATTGATTATCATTAACTTCTTCAACGTGTAAAATAATCTCTCCTTCAGCGGCAGTATGGCGTAAAGCATTTTCAATTAGGTTACTTAATACGCGCTCTAATTTACCAATATCACTATAAACTTGTACATCACAGTAAGGGGGAGTTATCGCTATGCTGATATTTTTTTGCTGGGCCGTTAAACTAAACTTTGCCACGACATCATAAAGTAGTTCTCCTAAATTAAACGTTTCTAAATTAAGAGATACTTGACCGCCATCTAGATGCGCTAGCTCAAAAATTTGATCAATTAAGCTTTTTAATTGACGAGAGTTTTTCAACGCGGTATCAATATAACCTTGCCTTTGACTACTAGATAAGTCATCGCCTTTTAACGAAATGGTTTCAACATATCCTTGTAAAGACGCCAGTGGTGTTCGTAAATCATGAGAGATATCGGCAAGTAACTCTCGACGATGTACATCCGTTTGTTTTAATTGTTCAAACTGATAGTTAATTTGTGTAACCATTTGCTCAAATACCCGACCTAATTGGTGTACTTCATTTTGACTATCCGCTTTCCATTTTTTTAACGTGACTTTCGATTGATCAAAACCCACATCTTTAATCGCTTGCATATCTTTAATCAAATGTCGTAATGGGTTAGTGAAATAACGAAACAGTCCCATCATTACCACAAATAGAAAAAATAAAGCGGCTATAGCCAAAACAACAGAAAACTCCACCTGTTTATTTGACTCTATATTTCGGTAAGCTTTGTCATATTTCTCACCCGCAACTATCACATAAAGGTAGCCTTGCAAGGTACTTCCATTAAAAACGGGGGCAGCAGAAAATATTTTTTTACGAGTTAAATGACGAGGATCATCACCATAAATAGGTAAGGAGGCTTGATTACGGGTAAGCTGTATTAAAGGCACTAAGTCTATTTTATTTCTTTTAACTAAAGATTGATCCGCTGAATACGTTAAAATATTACCTTGGGAATCAACAAAATAAAACTCAAATGCCGGACCTAGGATCATTAAGGTATGGAATAAATTTTTCAAGGCATCATGATCATAAATACCACGCTGTAATAGCGGATTATCATGAGCTAAATTAGCGGCTAATGACAAATGTAAATTTTGTTCCGACTCAAAACGTGTTTGCAGCTCTAACTGTTGCGACCAAAAGTAAAAAAAGGTGGATATAGCAATAAAAACTAATAATAAAGACAATGAAAGTCGTTGGTATAAGGATAATTTCATTAACTGACTCCTTGACGATTAAATTTGTAACCTACTCCCCAAACCGTTTGCACTATTTCAGGTTTCGTTGGATTTTTCTCTAACTTATTTCGTAAACGATTAATATGAGAGTTAACGGTATGTTCATAGCCACTATGGTGATAACCCCAGACAGAGCTTAATAGCTGTTCTCTTGAAAAAACTTGCTCTGGGTGCGATGCTAAAAAAAGCAGTAAATCAAACTCAGTAGAGGTTAAATCAAGACGTTCTCCAGCCAATAATACGCGGTGTTGTACGCTATCAATTTGTAACTTACCTAACGTTAATATTTTGGATGGCTCATTCTTTTGCTGCATATTTGAAATTACGTGAGCACGACGTAGCTGGCTTCGCACACGTGCTTGTAACTCTCTAACACTAAAAGGTTTGGTCATATAATCATCAGCGCCAAGCTCCAAACCTACCACTCGGTCGGTTTCAGATGTGCGCGATGTCAGCATCAATATCGCTTGCTCAGGTTTTTTTTCACGCACTTGTCGGCAAACATCTAAACCTGATATACCAGGTAACATCACATCTAAAATAATTAATGCATAATTATTATTCATTGCTAATTCCAATGCCCGTTCACCTGTCAGGCTGTGTACAACCTCTAAAGAAAGCTCTCTAATATGTACAGCGATTAAATCGGCAATATCTTGTTCATCTTCCACTACCAAAATGGTATCGGTCATAACTTCCTCAGTTTTATTTATTGTAGGTTGATAGCGTTTTTACCAACCTACAATTATTAACAATTATTGTGTACGCGTAATTGTTATCATTAACGTTGGATTATCAAAACGATGAGCTTGGGTTAAGACTGATTGCATTAAACCATCATCTTGACTAACAATACCTGGGTGCATAGCAACAAAACCCACATCGTCACGCATTTCATTAAACCCTTCGCCACCAGCAGCAGGTCCTGGAATAGTCGTCATTAATTCACTGTTCATTTCCGTTCCTGCATCATAAGAACTTGTTTGTATTGAAATACTTTCATCAATACCTAAATCTTTTATTACCATAGCATTGATGCCACTAAACGCATCATTGGTATTAACCAACATCGTCGCCACCGATAACATTTGTGGCATCGTATCTTCAATAGTCACAGTAATAGTTTCTTGCATACCAGAGAGAAGTACACTAGCGCCGCTTTGACCTGCTAATACCATATCATCAGCGAGTACTGCGGTATTATCACCACTTTCTGCGAGAATTTCTAACGCAGCACTCGCTATTTGTCCTAATTGCCAAAGTTGTCCTTCATCATGTAAAACAACGGCAATAGGTGACATAGGTTGAGCATTGGTTAGGTTTTTCACCGTGACTTCATATTGATACGTTATGGGGGTTGGCACTGGTGGTGGTGTTGAAGGTGGTGTTACCACCATTGGAACATTTGAGTCGCTACCACCACACCCTGAAAGAATAATGCTACTACTTATTACCAGCAGCGGCAGCATATGTTTGATTTTTGAAATAAAAGTCATAATAAGCTCCTACATCACTTTAACAGTGATACGTGCGACAGGGTTTAACCAGCGATGAACCGTATTGTTAAGGTCACTCTTACCGGCGGTCATTTTATCATCACCTAAATTTCCGCGATGAACATGCACTGTCATATTACCTTCTTCCATGGTAACACCTGTGCCGTCGCTACCACCATTACCGCCGGGAGCTGCTGGAATACCAGCAACACCTGGAGCACCTCCACCCGTGATCATTTCATCATTCGCTTCGGTTCCGGCATCATAGGCATTAACAGTAAAGGTATAAGTGCCAGCTTCCGTGGGTATTTTCCAGCTATTTAATCCAACAAAACCATCATTGGTTGGTAATAACATCGCCACAACTGACAAACGCTCATTACCTTCACTTGTATCTAACATCGCCATGGTAGTCATTGCCGGCGCTAACAAGCCCGCCGCTGGGTTTTCAATAACATCCGCATTGCCATTAGATAACATCATCGATAATCCAGAAATATCACCGCCCTCTGCCATCATTTGTAACTCGGGGGATGCTGCTTCGCCTAGCGTATATAACGACATATCCGTTGCATGTGCTGAGATTAAAAAAGGTGTGTAGTAAATGCCTTGTGTGAGGTTAGTAATAGAAACTTCAACTTGTTGAGCATTGATTGCCATACTGCTGCTCGTTAAAGCAAAGGCGGTAAGTAAAGGTAGTATTCTCATTTTTTTTCCTTGTTAACTGAATTAGACAAATCCAGTATGCAAAGAAAACGTCCCATAAGCCTCACGAAGTTATCACAAAACCTTCACGAATTAATTTTTGTACTGTGATAGTTATTATTTATATTTGAGTATACGTTTCAATATACGTTTGATACGTGTATTTGAGTTTTTCTATCACGTTATCTATCAAGTAAAGTATCAACGCCTTTACTTACACCATAGATATCTTGAGGGTTGAAACCTAAAGTAATATGAAAATCTTTGTTAACTAAAGCCAGACGTTGTCGATAAAATTGTGCTTGTGATGATTCGACAACCACAAAAAAAGTATTTTTATCTTTTTTGGAAACTCGACCTAAACCCAATAACCTTATATTAATGGATTGATCCAATTGAATGTTTTTCTGATCAAGATCTCTATATTCAAAAGGATTAACGAGGGTGACATGAAAAGTTTGATGGTCACGCCGTGCTTGATTCTGACGATATTGAACAAAGTCGTCATTTAACAATAATTTCATATGTTGTAAGTACGGCGCTAAATCTGTTGAGCTCACTTCGCCACCGAGATAAACTAACCCACTATTATCTTTTAATTCAATGACTTTAATTAAGAGTGTCTTTTCTAAGTTATGATCATATTCTTTAATCATTGCCGTATATCCTACCTCTTCAGTATGAGCGTTTTCTTCTATATCAACTAAATAATCAGCCATTTTATGCGCGCTTGCCGCAAGTGAAAAAGATAACAGGCAATACAAGAATAATTTTAAAAGCGGTTTTATAAACATTTAAGAGTTTCTCACGAATAAATACGTTATGGCGTTTTAGTTAAATAACTTAATTAAACTGGTATAAGTTAACAGACAAAGTAAAAAAACTATAGAAAAATAGGTATACTAACAACATACATTTAATAGTGATTTTTAAGGAATACTCAGTTTAATGCGGTATCTATTTACGCCAACTCATTATAATCATCTTGCATTATTTTTTATTGAACAGCGTTGGCGCTTATTGATTTGGAGTCTGTTTGCTTTTCTACTTTTTGTATTTTTAGAAACACAAATAACAGACTCAACACCACATATTTTAATTTGGTTGGCGTTATTTATTTTGTTTTCTGCTCTACAAGCACTGGTATTATCATCTTTTATTTTTTTCTTTCAAAATTTAGCCTCAATTAAAGCGCAACGAGGGATGTTATATCGTTTTTACTGCTGCATTGAATGGTGTGAGGCAATAATCTTTACATTATTAGTGCCCTTTCCCATTTTTATTTTTTTATATGCTATTTATATTAAAATCTGACGGTTCAAATTAAAGGGTAATGTTAAGGTTAAAAGTATTGAAACTCAAATATGCTTCTGCTTTTGAGCATACAAGGCCAACAATATAAAAACCCCCACGATAGATGGCATAACATAGAAACTGGGTATTTTTGCTAATTGCTGAGCCAATAACCCCGTTAACCAGATAGTTAATAAACCATAACCAAATGCACAAACAAAAATAAAAACTAAACATCTAATTAATAAATGCTGTTTAGCGACTGCCCTTTTTACAACAAGGTTAATATCATTGCCAAAAATAACCAGTAAGGTCGCCACTATTGCCATCGCCGATTGATATTGATAGGAGCGAAACCACTGCCCCGACTCAATTAATAATTCATTCATAATTTAACTATCCGTAATACTGATACCGTGTTCACTTAATAAACTGATCAATTCATCTTCATTTAATATACCAATACCCAAATCTTGCGCTTTGGTTAATTTAGAGCCTGCTTTCTCCCCTGCAACAAGGTAATGCGTTTTTGCAGAAACACTGCCCGATACTTTAGCGCCCAGGGATTGCAAAGCCGCTTTTGCTTCGTTACGCCCCATCTGACTTAGCGTGCCGGTGATCACGAACGTTTGCTCAATCAAGGGTTGCTGATCCGCAGATTTTTTCTCAAGTGTAGGCCAAGTCATTATCGACTCGAGTTCATTGACGACATCAATATTATGTTGCTGTTTAAAAAAGCTCATAAGATTACGCGCAACTATTTCACCAACATCGGGGACTTTTTGCAGCTGCTCTTGATTAGCCTGTTTGATCGCGTCAAAGGTTAAAAAGTAATTAGCTAGATTTGCAGCCGTTGTTTCTCCTACTTCTCGTATACCCAAAGCATAAATAAATTTTGCTAAAGTAGTTTTACGCGCAGCAGCTAGGCCTGATATTAAATTAGTCGCTGATTTTTTCCCCATGCGATCCATGGTACTAACTTCAAGTTCAGTCAATCGAAAAAGATCCGCAGGTGTTGATATGAGTTTTTCATCAACAAGCTGCTCAACCAATTTATCCCCTAAACCATCAATATCCAAGGCTTTACGAGAAGAAAAATGCTTAATCGCCTCTTTACGCTGTGCCGCACAATATAAACCGCCTGTACAACGTAATACCGCCTCACCTTCACCACGCATCACCTCGGAATGACAAATAGGGCAAACACCAGGGAAAATAATATCAGCTGCGTTTTCAGGGCGTTTTTGTAATTGTACATTCACAATTTGCGGAATGACGTCTCCCGCCCGACGGATAGTAACAAAGTCATTAACTTTAATGCCTAAACGATCGATTTCATCTTGATTATGTAACGTGGCATTGCTAACCGTTACACCGCCAACAAAAATGGGCGTTAAACGTGCTACAGGGGTAATAGCCCCAGTACGCCCTACTTGAAAATCGACATCAATTAATTGTGTTGTTTCTTCTTGTGCTGGGAATTTATAAGCCATTGCCCAACGAGGAGCACGCGCAACAAAGCCAAGTTTTTGTTGTAAATCAATATTATCGACCTTAAAAACGGTACCATCAATTTCATAGCTTAGTTGTTGACGCTGTTCTAAAATATTTTTATAAAAATCATCGACTAACTCACTATTTTCTAATAACTTTACTTCAGGACACATAGGTAAACCCAAGCCCTTAAGCTGGCAAAGCCGTTGATAATGAGAATTTGATAACCAGTCTTCATTATAGGTCCCCGTTACCTGTGCCTCTTCACTTGATGCGTTTTTGGGGGTATCTCCAATAAAACCAACACCATAAACATAAAAATCTAAATTTCGCTTAGCGGTTACTTTAGAGTCAAGTTGGCGCAAACTACCCGCTGCAGCATTACGAGGGTTTGCAAACGCTTTTTCACCTTTTTTTAGTGCTTGTTGGTTAAGGGCTGTAAAACTCGATTTTGGCATAAAAACTTCACCACGAACTTCAAGCACACCGGGATAATCATTTCCTAACAATTTAAGTGGAATAGATTTAATCGTGCGTACATTTTCAGTAATATTTTCACCAACAGCGCCGTCACCACGGGTCGCTGCTTGCACTAGAACCCCTTGTTCATAACGCAAACTTACCGCTAAACCGTCTAATTTAGGTTCAGCGCAAATATTAAAGGTTTTATCACTCGCTAATCGATCATGAATACGCTTAACAAAAGCCTGCCATTCTTCATCAGAAAAAACGTTGTCTAAAGATAACATTGCCACTTGATGGGTTACCTGTGTAAATGCTTTTAACGCTTCACCTCCCACTTTTTGGCTAGGTGAATCTAGACTTTTTAATAACGGATTCTCTTGCTCAATATCGAGTAATTCACGCATTAAACGATCATATTCCGCATCAGGTACGCTAGGTTCATCGAGCACATAATATTGATGGTTGTATTGATTAATTAGACGATGAAGTTCAGTAATTCTTTGGGTCTGTGGCATAGGTAATCTAACTATTTAATGTAGGTTATAAAGAAATGTATTTTACATCTACTTGGCTGAACTTGAGTGTCTCTTTACTTTGTTCACGTTATAAACGCGAACAAAGTAAAGAGATAAAGATATTCAACCGTATTTATGAAGCAGCTATTCGGCTTTTACGTTCAAATTCACGAATTTTACTGGTGTAATGCTGTTCTGTTTGTTTGGTCATTACGCTGCGTTTATGATCTAACAACTGGCCTTGAAATTCCAAAGCTAACTGTTTTGCTGCGCCAAGCATTTGTTCAAATACTTCAAAGGCATCTCCGGTATTTGGCAAGGTCATAAACAGGCTAATACCTTGAGTAGTAAACGTTTCTATGGCATCTAAGTTAAAAGTGCCAGGATTCATCATATTTGCCAAACTAAAAGTAACTTTGCCATTGCCAGCATTATCTTCATGGCGATGAAAAATATCCATATCGCCAAATCTCATACCCAACGTCAATAATGTCGGTAATAATGCAGCCCCCGAAATAACTTGCCCTTCGGCCATAACAACCGATACCACCAATACTTCTGGGTCGACACTAACAGTTTTGGTGACAACAGGCTCTGGTGCGGGCGATACTGATGGCATAATGTCATCTTCAAACACTAAGTTATCACCAAAATTAATTTCTATTTGGTTACGTTTCACCCCACCTTTTTGACGTTTTATCACTTTTTTTGTTGTGGTTGTTTTTACAACAGGTTTCGCATGAGTCACCGGTGCTTGATAAACGTCCTTTTGCAATGCCGACTCTTTTGTATTTTCTTTACGTTTTTGCGGTGTTTGACTTGAATCGGATTCACTTCCAAGCGTATGGGAATTTTCAGTATCAAACGCTGGTAAATCAATAAGTGGTGCTAACTCATCATTCAACGCCAGTTCAGCGGTATCCGACGGTGCTTGTTCAAGATCTTTCGGAATAGGCTCAGCGTCAAAAAGTGGCGCAGGCGCAGCTTCATGCGGTGTTTCTTCATCACTTAGTGCATTTTCACCAACAATACGTGGTTTGCTTACGCCATCTTGATCGAAACCAGAGCCATCGAAACCACGTTCTACGTGTTCAATATCCCTGACTTTGGTTTTTAATTTATAAGGGTTTTTATTTTTTCTTATGGTCCAAAAACCGTGAATAAAAATTGCTGCGATTACAACTGCACTGATAATAATTAATGCGTTTCTAAAATTATCTTCCATTTCACCTAACCTACGATATTTCTGCCATGGCAACAGCTTCATCAATATCAACAGCAACCATTTTTGAAACACCCGCTTCAAACATAGTTACTCCTGTTAAATGTGATGCCATCTCCATCGCTATTTTATTATGACTTATATAAATAAATTGCACGGTTTGAGACATTTCTCGTACCAAATTACAAAACCGGCTCACATTAGCATCATCCAATGGAGCATCAACTTCATCCAGCATACAAAAGGGTGCTGGATTTAATCTAAAAATTGCAAAGACTAATGATAATGCGGTCAGCGCCTTTTCACCACCCGATAATAGATGAATTGTACTATTTTTTTTACCCGGAGGCCGTGCCATTATCGTTACACCTGTATCAAGCATGTCTTCACCGGTAAGTTCTAAATAGGCACTACCGCCACCAAACACCTTTGGAAATAAGGTTTTTAGGTCGATATTGACTTGCTCAAACGTTGCTTTAAATTTATCTCTGCTCTCACTATCTATTTTTTCTATCGCTGATTCTAATGTTGTTATTGCTAAAATTAAATCATCATTTTGGTGGTCCAAGTAACTTTTACGTTCAAATTGACTTTCAAATTCATCAATTGCCGCTAAATTAATCGGCCCAAGTCGATTAATGTCTTTGGCTAAACGCACAATATTGGCTTGCCAAAGTGCTTGTTTTGCATTTTTTGGCATGTTTTTTTCAACATCAGTGATATTTTTTTGCATTTCATTTAAAATTTCTGCCGCTGATTCAGCCCGTAAACGATAGCTTTCCGCATCTAAATGATGTTGTGCTAATTTATCTTTGAAACCATCAATTGCATGGGTAATCGTTTGTTGTTTTTGCTCAAACTGTTTAACTTTTTGCTGAGCATTGGCCATATTTAGCTGAACAGCTTGAATTTTTTCGTCAACAACTGACATATCTTTAAGCCATTGCTGCAACTTGATTTCATCACTTTGTAATGGCAAAGAACTGTCTTCAACCATTTGCTGATTGTTAGCTTGTTGCTCTGTTAACCGCTCAATTGTTTCTTGTGAACGCATCAATGATTGCGTGCTTTGTACTCTATCATTTTTAAGTTGCTCAATCACTACCGCTAATTGATGTCGTTCTTCATTTAGCTGTTTAAGTTGCACTTGTATATGCTGAATTTGTTGTTGTATCTCTTGATGCTCTTGTTCAAGTATTATCGATTGCTGACTATCTGGTGACAGATGTGACGCTCTATCTTGCTGAGACTTAAGTAACCTTGTTTGTTCATCAGTTAATTGCTTCGCCAGCGCAATAAGTTCTGTTTGCAAGCTTTGACGTTGCCCCTCAATATGCTGCTGATGTTGTTCTTTCGAAGCATACGCTTGTTGGTGTTGCTGTAAGCTTTGTTGCGCCAAATTTACTTTTTCATTAACACCTTTTTGCTCTAATTGTTGCTTGACTAACTGCTCAGTTAACATGGTAAGTGTACTTTCACTGGCAGTAATTTCAGCGTTAACCTCTTCTATATGGCTTTTAACATCGTTAATACTATCGGCACGCTGTAAATAGCCACCGTGGTGTTCAACAATACCTTTTTGTAAAAAACCATGCCCAAGCCAAGTCGCATCTTTACATAAAACCGATTGAAAACGATTTAACCTTGGTAATAACTGTTGAGCAGCAGCTAAGTTATCCGCAAAAAATATTTGGTTAATAAAGGGAAGGTTCGTAATAGTACCTGATATTTTTTCAGCAATACTGCCCGGCATGATGGCTTCATCATTATTTTTTGATAAGGCAAAAAGTGCCGTATCTAAGGTAATATCATCAGGGAATTCCGTTAATACCTGGGCCTGTAACCAATGAGATAATACCAGTTCTATCGCTTTTTCCCAGCCCTTGTCTACGCTAACATTTGAAAATAATGTGCCCTGATCTTGATAGCCATGTTGTGCTAACCATTGTTGTTGCTTTTCAGACCAATCTGCTTGCTGGTTTTGCTGAACTTGTAATTGCTCATACTGCTTACCTAAAGCAACAAGTCCTCCTTGGGCTTTAGCCAACTGTTGATTTTTACTGTTAATTTGTGCTTGATTTTGCTCAACAATTTCACCTAATTTATTAGCGGCGTTAATAAAAGCGGATAATGAATCTTTTTCTTTTATAACTAACTGTTCAGCTAATTTCAATGCGGGTAGATCATCACGTTTAATAGCCGTTAATGCCTGCTTAATTTCATTTTGACGAGTATCTGTGCGGATGAGCATTGCTTTATACGCCGATATGTCATTATCTATTTGTGCTACATTTTTATTATATTCAGTCACACTGTGATGATGATTTTTAACAAGACTTTGATGATTTAACTGTCGTTCATTGATTTTTTCAAGATGACTTTGCTGTGTAGTGAGTTGTTGCTCTGCAGCCAATAATATCGGCGTTTTCTCGACTAAACGAACGTCTAATTCGGCGAGTTTTCCTTGTTCGGTTAATAAACCTTGCTGAGCATTTATAAGCTGTCGCTGCGTGATGCTATTATCTTGTTCTGCTTTTACAATACTATTTTTTAGATACTTAACATTTTGCTCGGTACGGGCAATATCATTGGTAAGTTGCAATTTTTTCTTTTGCAGGTCATCAATATTTTCACTACCAAGTTCTAACAGCTGTTTCGCTTGAAAGAGACTAATATTTTCTTGTTTTTGCTCAGCAGCTAGTTGTTCAATGCTAACTTGTGCATTATTGCAGGCGAGTAAGGATTGTTCTTTTTTACCATTAAATTCTTGCCAGCGTAATAACGATAACTCAGCTTTATAGGTGCGTTCTTGTTTTTTTAAGGTTTTAAAACGTTTTGCTGCCTCAGCCTGTTGATGCAATTTATCAAGCTGTAAACCTAATTCAATACGAATATCACTTAGTCGCTCTAAATTTTCTCGGGTATGGCGAATTCTCGTTTCGGTGTCTCTGCGTCGTTCTTTATATTTAGATATTCCAGCCGCTTCTTCAATAAAAACCCGCAGGTCTTGTGGCTTAGATTCGATTAACCGAGAGATAGTGCCTTGTTCAATAATTGCGTAACTGCGCGGACCTAGTCCTGTGCCAAGAAAAATATCGGTAATGTCACGACGACGACATTTAGTTCCGTTAAGATAATAGGTATTGATACTTTCTCGATTAACCACACGGCGAATTGATATTTCATTACGATCGGCCATGCTGCCTTGAATTCGGCCGTCTATATTGTTGAAGACGAGTTCCACACTCGCTTGCCCAACAGATTTCCGGCTTGCTGCGCCATTAAAAATCACGTCAGTCATCGCATTACCACGCAGATTTTTGGCTGAACTTTCACCTAAAACCCAGCGTACTGCATCAATTACATTTGATTTACCGCAACCGTTAGGACCAACGATGGCTGTCATTTGTTGTTCAAAAGGGATCTTTGTAGGATCAACAAATGACTTAAAACCAGCAAGCTTAATATGCTTTAGACGCATAAATGTAACTTACCTTTCAAATGATTAAAAAATAGCATGGCGTTAATTGTTTATCTCAGTGGATACGCTCACCTAAAGGATTTAGATGACATAGCGGACTTTATCAGATTTTATGGGTATTTGTAATAAATCTATAGTGTTCATCATTGCGCTAATTCTTTATAATCGTATCAATAATATCAAATAGTTAGCTGGATTTTTCAACAATGAGTAACCATAACAATCAACCCATTGCTCAAAGTGGCGCCCGATACTTCATCCATGGTTTTGAATTAATAAGATTAAAAGGGATCAAACGTTTTGTATTCATCCCGTTAACCATTAACTTAATTCTATTTAGTATTGCTTTTTATTTCATATTCTTAGAAATTAATTATTATATGGAAATAATGACCCAATGGTTACCCAGCTGGCTTGAATGGCTAAGTAGTCTATTGTGGCCCTTTGTTGTAGTGACCGTACTGATATTATTTTCCTTTGTCTTTAGCACCGCCGCTAATTGGCTCGCAGCCCCTTTTAATGGCTTATTATCAGAAAAAATTGAAGCCTTATTAATTGACAGACAAAGTGAAAATAGTGGCGCTCTTGATATCGTCAAAGATATTCCACGTACGCTGGGCCGCGAGTGGCAAAAGCTCGCGTATTATCTGCCAAGAGTCATCGGGTTTTTCTTATTGATGTTGGTATTACCCATTTTGGGTCAGATAATTTGGTTTTTATTTGTTGCGTGGATGATGGCAATACAATACAAAGACTACCCTTTTGATAATCATAAAATATCATTTGAACTGATGAGAGCTACGCTAACAAAAAATAAAGGCTTAAGTTACAGCTTCGGCATTACAGTTGCTATTTTTTCTATGCTTCCGCTCATAAATTTGATAGTAATGCCAGTAGCCATATGTGGTGCTACCGCTTTATGGGTAGACAACTATCGTGAACACTTTGTTAATGATAGCGAATAAATTAAATTTGACCTCTTTACGCTAATCATCTAGCGTTTAATTAACGCGAAAAGGAATAAAGTAATGACAGCCAATAGTAAATTAATAATTACCTTTATCATCCTGCTAAGTGCATATTTTCAAGTAAATGCAGCAGAAAAACCAGTTATCACCGTGATGGATGATGCACGAATATTCGCTCAATTTGATCAAGAAGTACCCGCCGTTGTTAGTTATTTCACAAAAAACACAGAGCTTGATATCATAAGTTTTTATAGTGATTTCTACGGTAAGCCTCTAAATAATAAAACGAAAAAAAAATACTTAGCGCTTACATTTGTTGATAACCAACATAATATTCGTATTATTATTTCCCAACAAGATAACCTCAGACAAGTTGACATTTTAGTCACTCTAGTAAACAATTTAAGCTTATCTAGTTTACATTAGAGTTATACCCATCACAGGTCAAAATACAGTTATTGCGCCACAAGCTAGAAAATAAAAGCAGGCGCAATACGGTACAATTAACGCGCGTGACCCTGCACTGATGCATCCTCCATTAAAATAAACATCTTTGATTGCCAACGACTACCTAGCTGAATGATCTTCTACAATGAGCCACTAATTATCTCACCAATTACCTTCAACAATTAACTACCACATCTAAAATTGTCAACTATACTCATTTTTATATGTAAAACATTCAATTTTATATCAAAAAAACTGTTTATCCGTAATGTTTATTCACAATGTGTATTCGTAATATTTGAGGGAAATTTAATGAGTGAGGAAAAAATTCTGATTGTTGACGACAGTCGTTTATCAAGAATGATGATCAAAGGATTTACTTTGGCAACAAAACCTAACTGGGAAATTATTGAAGCCCAAGATGCTAATGATGCCCTAGCTAAATGTGAAGGTGAAAATATTACGTGGATGACCGTCGACTACAACATGCCAGGCATGGACGGATTAACCTTGTGTATCGAACTTAGAGAGCGATTCCCTCATGCTAAAATAGCTCTATTAACTGCCAACATACAAGACAGTGTCAAAGAAAGAGCAGATAAAATAGGGGTCGGTTTTATTCAAAAACCTGTAACTGAAGCGAAAGTAAAATCTTATCTTGAGAGCTAAACCATGGTTGAACTTAGTGAATTTCAAAAGGATGCCCTCGCAGAATTACTCAATATAGGTATGGGGCGCGCGTCAGCATCATTAAGCGAAATGGTTGGCGAAGAAGTAGAGCTCTCAGTTCCACAAGTAGAAATGCTAAGCCGAAAAGAAGTAATTATTCACATTAGTAACCTAGTAGGCAATAAGATAACCGCTGTAAAGGAATCTTTTAAAGGCGCTTTTTGGGGCGATGCCTTGCTACTTTTTCCTGAGAATCACAGTTTGGAGTTGGTGAAAGCGTTAATTAAAGATGATACTTTACCTGCTGAAATGCTGTCAGAAATGGAACAAGAAGCATTAACCGAAGTAGGAAATATTATTCTTAATGCCTGTCTAGGTAGTTTAGCGAATATTTTTCAGGAAAACCTTGAATTTGCTTTACCGCAATATTCTCATGGTAGTTGTAGTGATATTTTAAAAATTGGGAAACCATCAGCAACATCTCCTGAAGGTCTACTCTTGTTACAAATGAATTTCTCTTTAGAAAAAATAAAGGTCAGTGGCTACTTAACACTCATAATGGACGTTACTTCAATGCAGGCTTTGTCAAAGCAATTAAGTAAATACTTTGGTGATGCCGTTTAAATAGTCACACCTATCGATTGTCATAACAATAAGGATAAAAATACCACTAGACGTCAACAGTTATTGACTTAAGTTACATGAACTTAAGTGCTATTAATTTAAGCGGTATAAATTAAGTGACATGGGTTTAAGTAACATGGGTTAATCCCGATACAAAAGTAAGAGTAGAAGTAAGAGTTTTACGCTATCCCCCCCCCAAGAGCTGGTACGTTAAACGTATAAATCACTTAAAAACGAATGCATGATAACGTTTTGCCAATAACACCCCTTTTACATGTTCTAACGGCACCAATTGCTCTTCAAGCATGTGTAATCTTTGCGTAGGCGTGGGGTGAGTTTTATACATTAACGCTAAACTGGAATCATCTGGAGATATAGCTTCAAGTATCTGTAAGTTTTGAACATATGAAAAAGGATCATAACCTGATTTAGCTAATAGGCGAATACCAGATTGATCCGCAACATATTCATCCGTGCGCTCTAACCCTTTAGTGTATAAATTTTGCGCCATACCTGTAACTTTCTTTGCCCAAGCACTGTATTCACGTTTTTTTCGACTGGTATTATTATTGTTTTGGTAGGCATCAGCAGAAATAAATAATGTTTGCGTTAATACATTCCTCATTGCCCCGCTTTTTATTGCATTTAGATGATGTTGTTCAACAACATGAATTATCTCATGTGCCAAGACAGCAGCTAACTGCGCTTCATTTTCAAGTTGCATCAAAAAGCCTGATGTAATAAAAACGAAACCACCTGGCGCGGCAAACGCATTAATAGCACTACTATCAATAACACCAAAACGCCAAGGCAAATCAGGCCGAGCTGAATTTGATGCAAGCCACATTCCTACTAAATTAATATATTGGTTAATTTTAGGATCTTCAATGAGTGGTCTAGCCCCTAATAAAACCGCTGACATATTTTGACCAAATTGTATTTCTTGTTTTTCATCAATATTATTTGCATCCCATAAAGCAACACCTTGATTAACTAATTTACCGACATCTACACTACCAATTTTTAAGCCTGTTGTTTTACATGAAGTAAAAAATATAGAAACAATAATTAAAACGACCAGTGATTTCATTTGTTTTCTCCATCATCTTTTGCTGCGCTTTCTGCTACCTTTTTATTTACAATGATATTATTAGCAACTAATCGCCCTTTATTAATAAAACTCTGTAGATTAGTTTTTTCAACCGCATAGCTATTTAATCGTGCTATTTGCTTTAAACTAGCCTTTGCCTTCTTTAAATCCTCCTCATCAAAGCCTCTTACGCCTGTAGATACTGTGGGGAAATTGCTACCACCCGCAGCACTAGATAATAAACTTGCGACGCCCGTTTCACTTTCTCGCTTTATGACGCCAGAAAATCTAACATTTAACATTTTTACCCAACCAAATATTTCATCTTCACTTGAAATGTTATACCAAGCACGTTGGCGAAAATGTACTTTAATAACCTCGTTGGCACTTAATGTTTTAATTGTTTTACTTTGCAGCATAGGTTTAGTAAAAACTTGGCTTTGATGCACTAGTGTCCCCGTTCTCACCTCAGCGTTAACTTGAACTGACACCAGATGGTGTAAAACAAGTATCGATAAAATAAAGACTAGCTTAGCGTTCATTACACTTTCCTCATAGGTTGAAACAACCGTACTTTTGATGTTCGACCTTTAACTGTATATTCGCCTTTAAATTCAAAATCAAAGGCACCTTCAGCTAAATTTTTACTTTGTTCAGACACCAATATTCTATTCACATTTTTAGTCAGTCCTTCAATCCTACTGGTCAAATTAACAGCATCACCAATAACAGTATAGTCTACTCTCAATTCAGTACCGACCAAACCGACTATCGCCTCACCGCTATGCACACCAATACCAATATCGAATTTTTTTAATGAGGCTGGTAACTGCTGTTGAAAAGCGAGTAAATTCTCTTCCATTGCTAAAGCGGCATTAATCGCGTCAACCGCATGATTATCATTGGTTATTGGCGCTCCCCAAAAAGCCATAATACAATCGCCAATAAACTTATCCAACGTGCCATGATGATTAAAAATAATAGCAACCTGCTGACTAAGATATTGATTGAGTAGCAGCAGAACATCTGATGCCTCTCTATTTTCAGATAATTGGGTAAAACCTCTAATATCTGAAAAAATAATCGTTACCACTCTTTTTTGATTGAGTTTATGTAAATCAAGCTCTCCTTTATTTAATAAGCGGCTAACAACTTGGGGATCTAAAAAACGACTAAATAATGCCAGTGACTTTTTACGCTGTATAAACTCTTTGTAACCATAACTAATGGCACACAACAAAAAACTCAACGTCATCATGAGGATTGAACTACCAATAAATAAAACCTTTTGTTGAGTAAGAAAATAATTGCTAGTAACGACTAAGAATAAAGCGCTAACGAGCAGTAACGTCGCTGATATTAATACTTGCCATGAATAATTTGAAAAAAGAGTAAAACAACTGATGATCATCAATAGCAACAATATCGTTATGAGTTGTTGAACAATTTCGTGGTTAAAGGATAAGTAAGCTTGATTTTTCATATTATCGATAGCCGTAGCTAACATATAAACACCAGCAAGCGTGTTATTAAGTGGGGTAGCTTTAGCATCAAATAGTCCTGATGCGGTTGCACCAATAACAATAATTTTATTATTGAGTTGTTTTAAATAGGCGACATCGTTAGTTTGACTTGCCTGATAAACATCGGCATAACTTAAGGTTTTAAAGGGGTGTTGAAAGTCGCCTCGCCACTGCAACAAAATATGTTTAGCTTTAGGTAATTTAATGCCAAGTGACGCTATTACCTTTGCCGGTAGAGAGTTAACTTTCCAGCCATCAATATCTCTGTAGACATCGTAATATCTGCCAATACCATCGCTACTTGGTGAGAAATTAATGGTACCAACTTGCCAGTGTTTTTTATCAATGGCGAAAGGCAGTACAAAGCTTGTTCTGGCTGTTTTATTTGCTAAAGCCGTTTGTTGTAAACCCAATTCAAGGGGAAATTGATTAAGTAATTGACCATCACCTTTACGGGTATTTTGCTCTAAAATAGGAAAGTAGACGTTATCCATATCAGCTAAGACTTCATTAAAATATAAATCTGCATCAGGACGATAAATGTCTTTTTCTGAAAATAGAATATCAAAAACAATCGCTAATGGCTGATGCTCTTTTAATGAAGATAATAGTTCGGCATGAACACTTCTTGGCCAAACCCAACGTCCAGCGACAGCATTCATGCGCAATAAACTATTGTCGTCTATGGCAATAACAATAATATCAGGGTCTGCTTGTAAAGTGACGGCTAACTGTTTTGACTGCCAATCAAAAATAAAAAAGTCTATATTTTCTAAAATACGGTTTTGATTCGCTATCAAAAAAAACAATATTAAAAAAAAACCCATAACAGTAGGCAATGTATTAACCTTTGAAAAAACCTTCATGGAAGTCATAATATGTTTTGGTTGATAATTTAAGATTAATCAAATAACGTCATTTTACCAATTTACGGGCTGATTTATTATTAAAAAACGGCACTTACTTCTATACTTTTATTATTTCTCATTCTAAATAGAGTATTTGAATGGCCAACATTGAACATTTCATTGAAATTGGCATCGCATTGTCATCTGAAAAAAACCATGATGCTCTTCTAGAAAAAGTACTCAAAAGTGCGATGGAATTAGCGAATGCCGATGGCGGTACTATTTATTCAATAGCAGCTGAGAATGAGTTGGTTTTTAAAACATTAATCAACCAAACCTTACAAATTCATCTTGGTGGTACCAGTAAAGATGAAATACCTTACCCTAACATTCCTATACTTAAATACGGTAAACATAATAATAGCGCCATCGTTGCCATCTCAGCGGCAACAAAAAAAGTCATTAATATTGATGATGCCTATGCTTGTCATGACTTTGATTTAAGTGCCGCAAAAGCAATGGATAAAAAGATGAATTACCATACAAAGTCAGTATTGACTTTGCCAATGAATAATCATCATGACGACCTAAATGGTGTTATTCAGCTGATTAATGCAAAAAACGATAAAGGTCACGTCATTGCTTTTACCCCTGAGGTTGAAAGAGTTACCAGTGCTTTAACCTCCTTAGCGGGTATGATCATCACCAATAAAGAACTCGTGGATGATATGGAAAACTTATTCAACTCATTTTCCCAGCTTATTGCTTCTGCTATTGATAAAAAATCCCCTTATACCGGAGGACATTGCCGACGTGTTCCTGAAATAACCATGATGCTTGCTAGAGCCTGTCACCGCATAGACTCTGGAGAATTACAGGGTTTTTCAATGTCTGAAGATGATTTTAACGAACTCAGTGTCGCTGCTTGGCTGCATGATTGTGGCAAAGTTGCCACACCTGAGTATGTAATGGATAAAGCTAAAAAACTTGAAACGATTTGCGACAGAATAACATTAGTTGATGCACGATTTGAAATAGCTGCACGTGATATATATAACTCTCAAACCTTAGATCAAAAAGAAAAAATTGAGCAGTTAAAACAACTCGAGTCCGATAGAGAATTTATTAAAATAGCCAATACAGGCGGTGAGTTTTTTGATGATGAAAAAATTCAACGTGTTTATCAAATTGGCAAAAGCTATCAAGTGTCAATTGCTAATACCAAACAATCAGTACTGAGTGACGATGAGATTTACAACCTGATCACTAAGCGTGGCACACTTAACGCAAAAGAACGCCAAATCATCAACAGTCATATGGACGTTACCGTTGAAATGCTCGAAGCTATGCCTTTCCCCAAGCACTTACAAAGAGTACCCGAATATGCATGTGGGCATCATGAAAAAATGGATGGTACGGGTTACCCTAAAGGATTGAAACGTGAACAAATGTCTATTCCTGCCCGCATGATGGCTATCGCTGATATTTTTGAGGCATTAACCGCTAACGACCGCCCCTATAAAGCGCCAAAAAAATTGTCGGAAACATTAATGATAATGGGTAGAATGCGACTGGAAGACCATTTAGACCCAGATTTATTTATGGTCTTCATCAAAGAGAAAGTCTATTTAGAATTTGCACAACAAGCGTTAGATAAAAGTCAGCTTGATGAATTTGATATTAATCAAATTCCTGGTTGCCAAACTCATTAACTTCCAGAAATAGAGTTTTTAACTGACCCTCTGGTATACAGCCAAACGCGCTAACGCCCATAAAGCTAAGTTGTAACTTTTTCTTATTGCTTAGTTATCTTGACCCATTTAAATAAGTACATGATCACTAACTTAGTCATGGCACTCGTTATAGCAAGTACGATTAACGGCCAGCCATTTTCCAAGCCCATACTTATCGCAAACGCTATGGTAGAAATATCCATCATTAAAATAAACTGACTCATTTTTAAATCAACTGCACCTGTACTTCGTGAGTGAATAATCAGCCTTATTTGATGGTAATAACCTTGCGCAATTAAGACTGAAATAATCAGAATGATAATTGTCGACACATTACGCCCCTCATCAACAAAAGACTCGCCAAAAAACATCCCTAATATCCCTAATGTCAAAAAAAGTAACGCTGAAATGAAAACAGTCAAGGTTGATTGGTTTTTACGATCTCGCCAAAGCTCAAACAAAATAGCGAGCACCAAAAGAGTAGCAATCAACCGCGGCCAAACGATAAAATGATTAAAGGGTTCAATAGAATAACCATAAATAAAAAACGAGAAATACGCTGAGTAACTGACGGTAAATTGATTTAATGATAACAGTGATGTTGACTCCGTCTTAGTTTCTTCAGCAAGCTTTCTACGCCAGATAGTTTTAAGCTGCGATAAAACACCATACAAACTAATAAATATAAAAAGGGTATTAATTCCGCCAAATAAGGTATACAAACTCATTAATGATCTCCTACTAAAAAATCATTAAACCACATATTGTCGACAATTAAAATAAAAAACTTAGTAGTATTGACTAGAAACAGTGGTTTACCCACACATTGTCGACAAACAGACCGTTATACAGATAAAACACCAAGAATAGGCATTAGTGACATGGCCATAAGGAAGGTGTTGGTAGTATCAAAAAATTTGTCGTATCACACAAATTTTCATTAATAAAATGATATGACCTTGTTAAACAATATGAATAAGGGATAATTTTTTTGCTAAATCAACAACGCCTTGACTAGCATTTTTTTTGATGAGGGTAACGTTATCTGCACATGCTAGTGCATCATTTACCGCTGGACTGGGATCGATATAATAAATTGGCGTATCTTTTGGTACAAAGGAAACTAAGCCGGCAGCAGGGTAAACCTGCATTGATGTACCAACTATAATAATAATGTCCGCTTTAGTAACCTGTAAAATTGCGTCGTTTAACTTAGGTACCTCCTCACCAAACCAAACAATGTATGGTCTAAGTTGACTGCCTAATTCACAAAAATCACCGAGCGAAATATCTTTTAAACAAGGGTATACCAAATCAGAATTTTGAGTGCTTTGCGCTTTTAAAAGTTCTCCGTGTAAATGCAAAACGTTTGAACTGCCCGCCCGTTCATGCAGGTCATCAACATTTTGCGTTACTATAGTGACGTTAAAACTTTTCTCTAACATCACTAACGTTTGATGCGCTATATTGGGAGTAACATTAAGTAATTCATGTCTTCGTCTGTTATAAAATTCCAATACTAACTTAGGATCTTCGCGCCAGCCATGGGGGGATGCAACAGCCATAACATCGTGTCCTTGCCAAAGGCCATCCGCATCTCTAAAAGTTTCAATACCACTTTCAGCGCTAATACCAGCGCCACTTAATACAACAATATTTTTACGCATTAAAATTCCCTTTAAGTACTTTTCCTTAATAACCCTATAGTACACCTTGAACATTAATAGTTCAAAAAACACACTAACTTAATTGGCTGTTTTTATTATTGTTTCTTTATTTTCTATCGAGATTATATGCGTTGTGTTCACGGTAGCGGCATCTGTGCCAATGCGGCCTATCGCCGGTAACTCAATCGCTAAATCAAAAACGTCAAACTCGAAGTTCAAACCGAGAATATTTAACTCTAGTCCCTCTTCTTTTCCAATGGTTAACGCTAATAGTCCTAAAAATGACGCTTGCAACCCGCCACTCGCAGAGCGGCCAATAAATTCACTAAGCGTTTTATAATCTTTACCTATGGCAGTAGAAGGTAAATCTAAACCGAGTTCAGGTACTGCACGCGCAATGCTTGCAGTGAAGGTATTACTATTAGGACCTGGATAGGCCTGATATTCACTTTTAAACTCATAACTTTCAACGGCAGCTTCAATCTTATCGATTAGTTCATCGACATTTCCCGTTCGGTGGTCAAGTAATAATTTGGGTTGATGCCCCCACCAATCCCGATCAGGTTTAGTAGTACGCACAACCAGTGCCGTATCGTTCCTACGTAAACGCCAACCAATAATTTCATAACTGGTATAAAAGCTATCATTGGCACGTTTAACACTAAACCAAGTATGAACCGATACGGTTTGTTTTGCTCCCTTTGTTCGTGCCGAGTAAACTTGTATCACGCCACCGGAGTAATCGGCAGGTTCAGGAGCTAATAGTCCACTGGTAATTTCGTTATTACTACTACAACTAACTATTGAACCACCTACAAATATAGTCGTTAATACAAGCAAGACTAAGCGTAATTTGCTAATTTTTTCAATCTTAACCTTAACTTTATGCAAGCTTAACTCCCTTTATCTCTTCGCCGTAGCTTCAGCAATTAAACCTTTATATATACGCACCTTTTGACCACTTTGTAAGCGTTCCCCACCACGTACTATGACTTCATCTCCTGCCCATAATGCGCCAGTTACTGAAACCCAACGGCCAACACCTTGACCTACCATGACATTAACTTTCTTCGCTTGTTCGTTTTCATCAATTGTTAAAACAAATGTTTCACGTTCACGTAAAATTAACGCGTCACGAGGTACAAGCGTCGCTTTACCCGCAGATTGTTTTGGTAATGAAACCGTTACCGCAGTACCCGCTAATAAATTAAGATTATCTGCAGAGAGGCGAACATCAAAGGTTCTTGATGATTGATTACCTGCTTTACTCCAAGTACGAATAGGCAGTTCAATTAACTTATCCTGCCATTTCACCATAACCTGAGCATCTGCTGTTAAATAAGATGCGATGGCGATAGGCGCTGCAATTTTAATATCGAGGTTATTGGTATCAACTAACTGTACTAAAGGACGTCCAATACTTATCAATTCACCAACATGTACAAACCTTTCGCTAATATTGCCATTAAATGGCGCGACAATATGTGTTTTATCAATAGCTAACTCAGTTTGTTTTGCTAACATTTTTAAAGCAACAACCTCGTTTTCGGCTACAACTAAGTCTTTAACAATTCTTTCAAGCTCACTAACTGCCGTATTGTTTTTTTGACTAAGTGTCGACATGCGTTTTTTCTGGCTTGTTAAATACGTTACATCGGCTTGATGTTGCTTAACTTGTGCGTGCTGTTGCGCCAGTTGTAGTTTCAAGTGGCGGTTATCAATTTTAGCAATAACTTGACCTTGTTCAACTTGGCTACCGACATCCTCAACCCATAATAATTGTCCGGTTTGTTCTGCCGAAATAGGGGCGTTTTTTCGACTAATGACATTGCCCGGTAACCACATTGTTGGGTTAACTTGCTCAATTTTTGCGGCTTCTACGCTAACTAATTGTGCTTTATCATCAGAGCTTTGTGCCGCATTAGCTGCGACAATTAACTGGCTAGACAACAAACACGTGAATAAAACTTTAGATAGATTGTTTTTCATGATTCTCTCCGTACGATTAATGTTTGTCGTTAGCTAACGCTACGGCAATAGGTGATATTTCAGGTGATGTTTCGATTGAATTTGATTTTGACTTTGAATCAGTTAAGTTACGTGCAAAACCAAAGTCAGCTCTAGTTAGACGTAATAAACACGGTAATAAAACGATGGTAAAAAGAGTACTAACCGCTAACCCGCCAACAATAACGGCAGCAAGGCCTCGGTAAATTGCACTACCAGCACCCGGCATCAATAACAGCGGCAACATGCCAAAAAAGCTTGTTGCCGTACTCATAAAGATTGGACGTAATCTTAAGCTTAATGATTGTTCAACCGCTTCAACACGTGATAAACCACTTAGTTGGCCCATACGTGTTTGATGTACTAATAAAATGGCATTATTAACGACGAGGCCAAGTAAGATAATAAAACCTATCATGGTAAGCAAATCTAACGGTTGAAAAACAACAAGATTGAGTAATTGAATCGCTAATATGCCACCCACAGTTGCTAGTGGAATAGTGATAACAACCAATAAACTGTCTTTAATTGACTTGAATAATGCCGCCATCAACAAGAACAATATCACTAAGGCAAAAGCAAAGTTATCGGCCATGATACTAATCGCTTTTTCTAGTTGGTCAGCACTACCACCAAATAATACATTGCCATCTTCCGGCATTATTTCTTGAAGTTTAGGTTCAACCTCAGACTTTAGTGCGGCAATCGTTTCTTCTAAAGACCAGCCTTCTGGAGGGTTAACATTCAAAGTGATAGTACGGTTGCCATCAATTCGCGTTAATCGAGATGGACCTACCGTGCGCTGTATATCAACCAGTTCTGCCAGTTGAGTAATAGAACCATTAGCGGTCATTATTGGCACATCACCAAGGTTATCAGGGTCGTCCCAACCTTCAGCACGTAAAATCATATTAAGTCTTTTAGTACCATTAAAGTATTCACCAACAAATAGACCATCGCCCATGGTTCGTACAACCCGGCCTAAATCTCTTCGGTTCCAACCTTGCTCTAAAATATTACGGTCATTGGGTGTCAAACGTAATTCGGGCTCTGACATTTCAAGTCCAGGGTTCGCCTGTACACTAACGCCAGGAATAGCTTCTTTAATCCAATCTATTCCTTGGCGAGCAACATTTTGCAGTGCATTGGTATCTTTAGATTGTAAATTAATCCTAACTTGACGTCCGCCGCCAAAACCACCAAATAAATTACCTTGGCGAGCAAATGCGCGTGTATCTGGAAGGTCGACCAAAATTTCATCTTGAACCAGTGCAAGTAACTCTTCCACTTTCGACTGATCTTTTGCTCGAATACCGAGGTTTCCGCCAAATGGTCCACTAAAAATATAGTAATTTTTAAGTGCAGGCTCTTTTGTACCATCCATATAAGGCTTTAAACGTTGCACAATTGGGGCGATTACTTCTTTTTCGATGGTGTCAATATTTGCACCAGGAGGGAACTGTAAATTAACATCAACTGCATCACGTTTAACCGGCGGTAAATAGTCCAATTTAGGCATAGCAACATAGCTAATAACTAAGGGAATGCTTAACAGACAAACCGATAGTAGTACACGTTTTCGCGATGAGTTGGTAATTGACATAACCCTTGCGGTGATCCGCTGCCAAAGCTTAATATTTGGGTCAATAATGGTTTGCTCTTTTAGAAAGTATTTTGACAGTACCGGTAATAATACCGCTGCAACAATTAAGGAAACAGATACTGCGATAGCAATTGTTAATGCCAAATCACCAAATAACTGCCCTTCTATACCCTTTAAAAAGAATACCGGCAAGAAAATAGCAACCGTTGTCGCTGTAGACGCAAGCAAGGCTCCCCAAACCTGTTGCGCCCCCTGCTCGGCACTATCGTGTTCATTTAAACCTTTGTCTCGCAGCCGTAAAATATTTTCTAATACCACAATCGCCGCATCCAATACCATGCCTACAGCAAAAGCCAAGCCCGCTAATGAAATAACATTAAGTGAGCGGCCGGTGATTTCTAAGACAATAAACGTACTTAATAAACTAATAGGGATTGCTGTAGCAATAATAAGCGTTGCACGCATTCTGCGAATAAAAAACCACAATATCGACAATGATAAAATGACACCAATAAACAAATTACTGGTAACAAGGTTAATCGCTCGATAAATAAATACCGACGCATCAAATGATTGCACCATCACGAGTTTTTTATCAGCTAATAACTCGGTATTAAGTTTTTGAACCTCGGCCTTCACGCGGTTAAGTGTTTCGAGAACGTTTGCACCATTAGCGCGATCGATGCGCATTGAAAAGGCCGGATTACCGTTTTGAACGGCTAAGTTTTGACGATCATTACGTCGCACTTCAACCGTAGCGATATCACTTAAACGTATATTACTACCGTTCCTTGATTCCAAAATAAGGTTTGATAATTCTTCTACGCGATATTTACCATTATAACGAAGCGTATATTGGCGACGCCCGACATCAATAAAACCACCAGAAACATCATTTGACGCTGAAACTAAGGCAACAAGGTCAGGAATTTGAATACCATATTCTGCCGCTTTTACGGGGTCATATCGAATTTGTAACTCTTCACGATTATTTTGAGTAAAGGTTTGTACACTTGATACACCCTCAACCGCTTCAAGGCGTGGCCGAATAGTATCGTTGGTAAAATCAATATATTCACTGATCGGTTTAGCGTTACCAGGTAGAGCTTGTAAAAAGAAAAAGGTTAATGCAGGGGTACCACCGCCGAATCCACCCAGCATAATACGTGGTGGTCTAGCATCACGAGGAAGGTTCGGAATTCGTGTCATGCGGCTGATCACTTCAATCAGTGTTTGCTCCATATTGGTATCAATACCAAATTCCAAATTAATGAAAGAACTGCCGCTATTGGCAAATGCATTCATTGAGCTTAGCCCTGGAATACCTCTTAGTACCTGCTCTTGTGGTTCAATCAGCTCAGATTCAACCTCTTGTGGTGAAGCCGCGCGCCAAAATGTTTGAATGGCAATACGTGGTCTTTCAATATCGGGAAATAACTGCACCGGGAGTTTAAAAAGACTCAACATACCAACCAGCAATATAAGAGCAACACCAACGGCAACTGCGGCAGGACTTGTTAAGGCACTTGAGGTGAGTTTCATTTAAATCTCCGAGGGATTTTAAGGTTAAATAACAACACCTACAAAATAGCAATCTATCGGGGATTTAGTTGCTCAGTTACGCCTAGTGGGTTGTAAAATAGGATAAACAGCAATGATGAAATGCTTTGTAATTAGTAGACATACCTTGACATATTCAATGCTGAGACGAATGCGATATTTTATAGGATGAATGTTCAACTTTAAATTTTGGGAAATATACCTAAGGCTAGTAACTTTAGGTTTCGCCGCATAACTCAAACTATTATTTGTAAGTAAACCAAGTAACAAGCAACAATAATTAATGAACCTCCCATAGTTACATTAAATAGTTTGAAGTGAGATGGCGTGTTTAAAAGCGCATTAATTTTATCTCCGAGCAGTGCCCATGAAGCAATTGAGATATAACAAACTAAAAAATACAAACAAATGAAAAGACTCAATAAAGGTAGAGAATAAGCGAGATTAAATGCAGAAACGCCTGATATGCAAGCTATCCAAGCTTTTGGGTTTAGCCACTGTAATAAAAAACCGTCGGAAAATGCGGGTATATCTTGTTTTTCATTTGATAATGGTATTGACGTTGTTACCGAAGACGCTAATTTTATGCCCATATAAGCGATAAACATCGCTCCGATGTAAGTAAGTACAGATAAAAAAATTTCTGATAGCTCAGCCACAAAACGTAAACCTAACCCGACCACTAATAATAAGAGCGTAAAGCCAAAAGTAGCACCACTTACAAATGGCATCGTTTTTTTAAAGCCATAATTAACACCGGTCGATAAAGTGAGCACATTAACAGGTCCTGGAGATATCGACATTGAAAAAGAAAACAAACACATTGCAAATATTAATGACATAAAAAGTCTCTATTAAATAATTTTGAATAGCATAACAATTTGCAACCGACTTGATTAGATGATGTAATCAAAATTGATTATTCTAAAATCTTCACCAATCAAAAGTAACAATTAATAAATAATAAAGTGAGCATTTAATGTTTGATAAATTACGTGCAATGGCTATTTTTGCAGAGACCATTAAACAAGGTTCGTTTCGTGGTGCCGCGGCAAGTTTTGAATT
>JBLHNB010000066.1:0-31994 GCA_047621305.1 Alteromonadaceae bacterium
GATAAGTTTTACGGCTCATACGTTGCTCCATTTATTACGTTAGAGCAAGTCTAGAGTTAATGATCAGTTTAGGATATGTGCATTTAGCGAGACGTTCACAATCAACTTAGCGATAAAGCCTGATTTAATTATTGCTGTGACAGAAAGTTCATAACGTTTTTAGCTGCCAACCATAGTTAGTGTAAAAAATATCAACGGCAGCAATGAGCTTGGAGCAGTCATAGATATTACTCTCGATCTATAACTATATTATGCTTTTTTGATCATGAAATTAGCCTCGAAACCGATCTTGGGAACGTCCGCTACGCCAGTGAATATTAAATTGTCTGTCGATCTGTTTAGGTCAGGTAACTGGTGTTCAGTTGACCTCAACGAACACTCAAAATTTCAAAACCTTACTTCTTCTTTGCGCACAAAGTGAGCCAAATTTGTAAATACTTTAAAGGCGCTTAAACGCTCATTAAAGCCTTATTTTTTAATTAACTAAATGCAAATAGACGTAATCTTTAATTCAAACGATTAGCGCTACTTTAAGGCAAGCGCTAGACGGTAAACTTACAAAAACAGCAAAGTTAATCAAGCGACGCCGATGCTAACGATATGGACGATTTTTTAAATTTGGTTAACAGGATTTAGAGTCACTCGTGCAACTAATTATGCAACGAAGCGATTTTATGAAGTGTTAGTTTATTGTGTATTCTAAGGGAGGAGTTAACTCAAAAGTGGTCGGTGATGCAAGATTCGAACTTGCGACCCCTTGGACCCAAACCAAGTGCGCTACCAAGCTGCGCTAATCACCGATTATCTTTTAGTACTTTTATATTTTAACTTTTGGAGAGTTAAAAATGGGGTGGCTAAAGGGACTTGAACCCTCGACAACCGGAATCACAATCCGGGGCTCTACCAACTGAGCTATAGCCACCACTGAACTTACTGAAAGTGCCTTGTGGTAAGGCGCGAGGAGTATATTGCATTTATACGTAGGTTGACAAGAAAAATATTCGCTTTTAACTGTGTTTATACGCTATAACTGTTGTTTTACTGTATCTATGCAACTAATTTTACATTTTTTCGTTCAATATTTAATCATAAGCTTTAGGGCATCAATAAGCTCGACAGTGATTTTTCAAGTTCATTCATTGTATAAGGTTTAGTGAGCCTACCTTGAAACCCATACTCACGGTAGTTAGCTAGAATAGGATCATTTGAGTAGCCACTTGATACTATTACCTTAACCTGAGGGTCGATTTCAAGTAATCGATTCACAGCCTCTTTTCCTCCCATACCACCTGGAATCGTTAAATCCATGATGACAATATCAAAGGAGTTACCACTGTGCTGTGATGCTATATATTTTGCAATAGCGCCCTCCCCATCTACTGCGGTATCTACGGTATAGCCAAAAGATTCAATCATATCGTAAGCTAAACTGAGTATCATTTCATTATCATCCATGACAAGAATATGGGCCGCTGATGCAATGGTAGGTTTTTCCTGAGTTGCAGTATTTGTTTCTATAGATTGCAACGTTATTTTATCAGCAGGTAAGTAGATGCGAAAAGTTGTTCCTACAGCGACTTTAGATTCAACGTTCATATAACCACCATGCTTGGTTATTATGCTTTGTGTAGTTGCTAACCCAATACCTGTACCTTTTTCTTTTGTTGAAAAATAGGGGTCATAGATCCTTCCTAAATCTTTGGCCGATATTCCATTTCCTTCATCAACAATACTGACCTTCACAAACGCTTGTTGCTTATTTTTTATATTTTTTTGCTCGTTACCTTCAATATTTTCGACCTTGACAATAAGATTACCACCTAACGGCATCGCTTGGTTAGCATTGATGATGATGTTATTTATCACTTGAGATATTTGCCCTTTATCAGCATTCACCGACCAAATATTTTCAGGAAAATCTAGAGCTACTTTAACATTGCTACCACTCAAAGAGAGTTTAATTGCATCTCTAATCACCCACTCTATATTGATCAGCTCTAAATGAGGCTCCCCACCTTCTGCAAAAGTTAATAGTTGCTGTGTAAGGCTTTTCGCTTCAGCGATGGCATGATGAGCGGTTTCGATAAATTGATAAGCAGGATCGTCTAATGTAAGTTTATTTTTCGCTAATTCAATATTACCGAATAATCCAGTCAACATGTTATTAAAGTCATGGGCAATCCCCCCCGCTAATACCCCAATTGATTCTAATTTTCTGTAGTTTATCAGTTCGTCTTCTATGATTACTTTCTCAATAGCTAAACTTGATAAATGCGTAAAACGATTAATCAAATCAAGAAGACCGTCATCAGGAACTGCGACTTTGGTGCTATAAATGGCAAAAGTTCCAAGTACGGTGTTATGCGAAGACATAATTGGAGTAGACCAACAAGACCGTAAGTTATGCTCTAAAGCGAGAGATTTAAAGTTAACCCATAGCGGATCATTTTCAATATCGGTTACTATAACCTGTTGATTTAAAAATGCAGCGCTACCACATGAGCCAACCCCATAGCCTATTTCAACACCATCGATGGCATCACAATAAGCTTTGGGTAAATTTGGGGCGGCGCCATGTCGAAGAATATTCTCGTTTAGTAGTAATATAGAGCCTTTAACATCCGCTGAGTTAATAATAGATTCTATATTGAGGCAAATAGTATTGAGTGTTATTTCGAGCTTTTCGCCAAGAGCTATGTCTTCAATAATATGATCTTGTGCTTCTAATAATGTAGACATTTCGAATTTTTTCATCGTTATTTCACATATCAATGTACTAATAAAACTAGCAACCTAGCCACAGATCACCAATAGCTAGGTTCATATGAACAAATATATAAATAAACATCAAGTACATTTTAGGTTCTCGAAAATAATTAGTTGATAGCTAAGACCTTTTTTAATGGTGTTAAATAAGGTTCAAAATATCGCCATTGTTCGGTCGCACTTTTATAAATAGGTTGGCGCACTTGCTCAGAGCTAGGCGTTTTAATGTTGCGTTTGGTTTTATGAAAATCAAGACAGGATTGTTCAAATGGTAAACCACAAAAATCAAGTATTCTGCGCACCTCTTTTTCCAAGTCGTCAACGACATCTTCATGGTTAACGGTTAAAACAAAGTCGGGTAAGACCTCATCCCAATGTGACATCAATTTTAGATACGTTTGGTAATAACGACCTATGTCTTCTAAGTTGTAGCTAAAGTCTTGACCTTCGGCAAATAATTGCTTAAAACCACTAAAACAACAGGCCATGGGTGAGCGTCTGGCATCGATTATTTTGGCATTTGGCAGTATTAACTTGATCAAACCTAAGTGGAGAAAATTATTGGGCATTTTATCAATGAATAATGGGGCTTGTTCTCGATATATCTGGGTTTCATCAATAAATTGCTGACCAAAGCGTTTAAAATAATCTGGATTAATTTCACTTAAATTTTTGGGGTATTGGCTTTGATTGGCACTTGTCCCAGCACTTTGATTATTGCTACGGCCCCGTAGTCGTGACGCTAAACCTAAAATATTGTGCAGTTCCATAGTGCCGTCAACCTGGCTGTGTGAGGCAAGTATTTGTTCTAGCAACGTTGAACCAGCGCGTGGGAGGCCGACAATAAAGATGGGATCGGGTAACTTAAGTCCTAAATGTCCCCTATTTTCAAATAATTCAGCAGTACAATATTTTATTTGATCGGCGACTTGTTGCTCTATTTTATTGATGTCAAAACCACTATGCGCATGCTGTAATTCATTGCCTTGCTGGTAAGATTGAAAAGCTTGAGAGTATTCTGCTCTGTCTTCAAAGGCTTTACCTGTAGCAAAATGTAGTTGAACTTGATCTGTTAACGCTAAATTTTTGTCCTCTTGCTGTACTTGCATCTGCGCAATTTCTTGATCGCTAAAACGATAGGTTTTGGTATTCGCTAAACTCCAAAAAGCATCACCGTAACTTGGCTTTAATTGATATGCTTTTTGGTAAGCTGCAATCGCTTGCTCAATATCCCCCTTGGCTTTAAGCGCATGGCCTAGTTGCAAATAAAAACCAGCCACTTGATGATTGTTTTCTGTTGTTTTGGTTCTCGTTTTTACTCTGGTTTGTGCTGTAGCTATAACCTGTTCAAAGAGAGTGATGGCTTGTGCTATTTTACCTAACCCCGTTAATACGCTGGCTTTGGCTATTTTAAAACTAAGATTTTCTGGTTGTTCAATTAATAATTGCTCAACCTGTTGTTCTGCTACTTTGAATTTACCCAAACGAATAAGAAGATTAAGGTATTGAGAGCGGGCATGAATATGATGAGGCGCTAACTCAAGTGCACTGGCAAGTAAAAATTCAGCATCGTCATATATTTTTAGCTCAATGCCTATTTCAGCAAGCAAACACATACCATCAACATTGCGATGATTATTTTGCAAAAAATGTCGACAAATTTGCTCTGCTTTTAGTAATTTTCCTTCGTGCATTAATTCAGTGACAGCAAGTAAGGCTGGTGGTAATTTTTTTAATTGAGCTAATTGATTTGCGGCTTTTTGGACATTGTTTTGTTGTTTTTCATCTCGATAAAGGTGAATAAGCTCTTGCCAACTGGCGACTAAACTGGGGTTGAGCATTACCGCTGTTTCAAAGGATACTTTGGCTTTTTTGACGTTATCTAAGGCAAGAAATATATAACCTTGTTCTTGATTAGCTCGACTATGAGTATCATCAATTTTAAGTAATTCATTAATACTGGCTAATGCGCTGGAAAAGTCTTTGTTATAGCGCTGAGCAATAGCGATTAAATACCATAATTCAATGTGCTCTTGCTTGTTTATGATTTGCTGCTGTAACTGTTTACTTTCTTTAATGGCGTCGTTGAATTTTGCCGTTTGAATCAATTGTTGAATAGACTTTAATTGCATTTCAATTGGGGGAAGCGTTTCGTTGTTCAATGACTTGGTTCCATAACTAGCTAAAAAGGGAATACTTGAATACTGTATCAATAAAAAGCCGCTTGATACAAACATCAAGCGGCTTTATTGCTCTTACCTAAAGCGTTAGTGCTTTACTAACAATGATTAAAATTGCTAAGACTTAATAAAAGTCATAGGAAAACCTAAAACCAACGGTGCGTGGTCTATTCGTTACAACTTTTGGTGTAAACTGTTGGGTATCAATATATAAAATTGCACTTTCATCAGTTAAATTGTCTATATATAGTTCCGCTTTCCATTCATCGTTAGTCACGCCGAAGCTTATGTTTGCCAATATATAACTGTCTTGTACATAGCGACCCCCTGCGAATGTTTTTCCATTACTGTCTTTATAATTAACACCTGAATAAATATCAGCTTCTTTTTGAATACTTAAACCTGAGCCCGTGTGATACACCTCATTAGTGGTATCTTCAAGCACGTAAGCATCCATTGTCATACCCGCGAGTCGTTCTCCGGTATAACTTATTGAAGCGTTAATATAACCTGTCATATCTTTCGCGATAGGATAGAAATATTCGGCTTGTAAGTTACCTGAAAATTCAGCGGAATAAGGTAGTCGACTACCAACAGCAGGCGCAATACCCGCTAGTTCGCTATTGATCGATGTTAGCTCAGTATCAATAATGCTAAAAGCACCTGAAATGACCAAATCATCTGTTGCTACCCATGTAAAGTCGCCATCAATACCTTTAATTTCAGCATCACCGACGTTATCAGTGAAGACTAGAAAACTGATGTTAGTCGGATCAAACCGTGATGTTTGCAGATCTGATATCTTTGAATAATAGGCTGTTGCATTCAAGCGTAATGTTTGATCGAACAATGTCGATTTAAAACCAAACTCAATGTTATCTAAACTATCTGTCGTTGAATACACTGGGATGCGAAATCCCTCAAAAGCACCTTCTTGTTTTTTAGCTAAGCCACCACCCACTCGGTTGGTAACAGGAGGTCTAAAACCTTCTGAGTATGAAGCAAATAGCATCACATCATCCGACACTTTCCAGTCAATTGATGCTTTGATGATAGTGTCATTTACCGTTAATTTGCCATCGCTATCAAGTAAACTGGTATCTAACTGACCACTAGCAATAGCGGTTTTAATGGCGGCCGGGTCTTCACCAATACTAATTAGCGCGGCATCGCTGCCATCGCCAAAGGCACGTAGTCTCGCAGTAACATCCACCGTTGAAGTAGACCCTTTATAAGAGTCCTCTATTTCATACCAACGAGCACCAAAGCCAGCGGTAACTGTGTCGGTTATATCAAACTCTAACTGACCAAAGACGGCGATTTGATCGATAATATGGGTGATATCGTTAACAAAGCTCACTTCAGATGGAAAGGGTCCACCATTACTGTTAATACCTTCAGAACCCTTCGTCTTTGTTTGTAAATTAGGAAATTTATCTGTATTCGCAATTTTGAATTGGCCAACGGTTGATAGTTCTTGAGAGTCATAGAACACACCCGCCGTGATTCGCCAGCGATTTTCAGCAGAAGTATTTACGCGAAACTCATGCGTGCTACGCGATGTACTTGTTGCTTCTTTATAAAACTTAGTAGGGTCAAGACACTCTTGCGCTTCAGGTGCGCCACCATAATTACAAACATAATAGGCAGCAAATAAGCCGCCATTAGTATAGCCCGTGTAATCAATGGTTGAATTGATATCTCTGTCTAGATAACCACCGGTATAAACAATATCAAGATGCTCAAGTCGACCTTCCAAGGTCCATGTAGTTAAGCCAAAGTCATCATTGTTACCTTCAGGTACAAAACGGTTAGTAGATGATTCACCTTCAAGGTTTGGATCATAAGAAAATACACCCTCTGTATCTAGAGATTGTTGGGTATGCTGAACTAAAAGATCCCACTCATCATTGATTAAATAAGACAAACCAAAGCGCGCACCAGCATAATTTGCAGTGTTAAAGTTATCTTCTACTAACGCATCATTTTTGGGTGCTGTAATGGGGACACTTTCAGGATTTGTTAATACACCACCTGAAATTCGGCTAATAACAACCGCACTACCGTCATATCCGCCTTGTCCTGGGACATTTAATATATTATCAATCCAGCCGCCTTGATGGTCATTGTAGGCGGCAACACGAACAGCGATCGAATCGCTTAAAGACATATTAAAATAAGCTTCAAGGGTATTACTCATATCGCCGCCCTTGGTGAAGCCGGTGTTGGTATCTAAACCTGCAGAAAAACTATCATGGTTTGGTTTGTTGGTGATTAAACGCACTGTACCTGATTGAGAGCTAGCACCAAAAAGTGTGCCTTGTGGCCCAGGTAATACTTCAATACGCTGAACATCGGTAGCGTAAATATCTAAATTACGCCCTTGCATTGATACCGGTTGTTCGTCTAAATAAAATGCCACAGAGGGTTGTAATGCTTGCACCGATGAAACGGAAATACTCGTTTGTGAGGTCGCTGCGCCACGAATATATATTTCATTTTGACCTGGGCCAGTGCCCTGAAAAACTACATTGGGTAAAAACTCCACATATTCATCAAAATTTGCAACACCCAGTTTTTCTAAGCTATCGCCTGTTAATGCAGTAACGGTAACAGGGACATCTTGAATAGATTCAGTACGTTTGGTGGCGGTAACTTCGATGACTTCTATTTTAGTTTTTTCTTGCTTTTTTGCTTCCTCAGCATAGAGAGAGCTTGATGCTACTATAGCGGCTAATACAGCGCAATGCAGCTTAGTTAATTTCATGTTGATTATCCCTTGGCTTTAAATTATCTTCGAGTGATTCAATTAGAGTTCTAACTATATTTATTATCCGCTATAGCTTAGCAATAGATCTGCCTTTTTTCAAAAGCTTATATCACTTGTATTGATAATGTTAGTCGAAATCCATGGCTTTATAAGCTATTCTATGCCTGATAGTTAACGTAAATATAATATCAATACAAACAATATCAATACAAATTAAATTCAGGGGAATGATTTGTCTTTATCCGTAAAGAGTCAATTAAATAAAAAAGTATTCGTCGGTGCCTCAGCTATTATAATCGCGCTTTTACTTTATACCGCCGCACTACCTAAACAAGCGCAAAGCTTATTTACGATTATTCAGGCAAGCATTATTGAAAATGGTAGCTGGTTTTATGTACTTACCGTCGCATTCATCTTCTTTTTTGTTATTTTCTTAGCCGCTTCTCGTTATGGCGATGTTCGTTTAGGTCCTGATCATTCAACACCAGATTATTCATTAGTCTCCTGGCTTTCGATGTTGTTTGCTGCGGGTATGGGCATTGGTTTAATGTTCTTTGGTGTAGCAGAGCCTTTAATGCACTATTTGTCACCCCCAACAGCCGAAACGGGTACGGTTGCGGCAGTACAAGAGGCAATGAAAATGACCTTTTTTCACTGGGGACTTCATGCATGGGCTATTTATGCCATTGTTGCGTTAGTACTCGCTTATTTTAGTTACCGTCATAACCTACCGCTGACTTTACGCTCTGCTTTATACCCTTTAATTGGTGATAGAATATACAAGTGGCCAGGGCATTTAGTGGATATTTTTGCTGTCGTAAGTACCGTTTTTGGTGTTGCTACCTCTCTTGGCTTAGGGGCTTCGCAGGTTAATGCTGGTTTTAGTTACTTATTTGATATTGATGTTTCTGTTACCAATCAAATAATGATCATGTTCGGTATCACTGCTCTTGCGGTTATATCTGTTGCCACAGGTTTAGATAAAGGTATTAAAATACTCTCTGAAACCAACATGGTTCTCGCCATTACTTTATTACTGTTGATTTTTGTGCTTGGCCCAACGGTGTTTTTATTACAGGCCTACTTACAAAATATTGGGGATTATTTGGCTGATATTGTGCATAACACCTTTAATTTATTTGCTTATAAAAAGACGGATTGGATCGGTGGTTGGACAATTTTTTACTGGGGCTGGTGGCTTGCTTGGGCACCTTTTGTGGGTTTATTTATTGCCAGAATTTCTCGTGGCCGCACGATTAGAGAGTTCATTATAGGAGTGATGTTAATCCCTACAGTATTTACTTTATTTTGGATGACAATTTTTGGTAATAGTGCCATTGATTTGGTATATAACCAAGGCGCCGTTGCGTTAGGTGACATGGTAAACAAAGACTCGTCAGTTGCCTTATTTGTTTTTCTTGAAAACTTTCCGTTAAGCACTGTACTTTCATTTTTTAGCGTCTTAATGATAGTCATATTCTTTGTCACATCGTGTGATTCTGGCGCGATGGTCGTTGATATGCTTTGCTCTCACGGCAAGAATGACACCCCGCTTTGGCAACGTGTATATTGGGCTGTAGGTATTGGTGTAGTTGCTGCAGCATTGTTATTAGTTGGTGGGCTTAATGCTCTGCAAACCATGACGATTGCCAGTGCTTTACCTTTTACTATTGTATTATTACTCGCGATTGTTGGTTTAATTAAATCGTTAAAGGTGGAAGGGTTTAAACAGGAAAGTCAGCTAATAACAGCGATACCTCATACCGGCAGTGAACATAATGATAGTTGGCAAATGCGATTAAAAAACGTGGTTGATTTTCCAAGCATAGTTAATGTAAGTAAATTCATCAATCAGACAGTTGAGCCTGCATTTGACTTGGTGACGAAAGAGCTTCAGAAAAACCAAATCAATGTTGATATTTCACATGAAAATGGTTTGAGCTTAATCGTCAACCATGGTGAAGCCCAAGAGTTTGTTTATCGAGTACTTGCCCGAAAATATTCACAGCCCGATTTCATCAACGAAACAGACGAAGATGAACAAAGTTACTATCGAGCAGAAGTTCATTTGAGTGAAGGTGGTCAGGATTATGACATTATGGGCTGGTCAAAAACTGCAGTGATTAATAATATTATTGACCAATACCACAAGCATCTGCATTTTCTCCACTTGTTACGTTAATATGAGCTTTGCATGGGATCAATTAAAGCGACGGCACGGTGCTATATCGTTTGACGTAATCCGAACCGCAATGACGCTTACTTGTTTAGGACGCTAGTTTTATTGATACTACTAGCGCTCATAGCATTTAATTCTAATAAGGGTGCTGCATCTATTTCATTAGCATCCATCATTTCCGCAAGCCTTTCAATTGATGATAATAATTGTGATTGCTCCCATCGGGCTAAATTCGAGAAATTTTCAATAAAATGCTCTTGTAAGGGTTGCGGAGCATTAGATAAAAGCGCCTGACCACTTTCTGTTAAATATAAGCCCACTTTACGTTTGTCTTGTGTATCGCGTTGTCTTAAAACAAGACTTTTATTTTCTAACCGGTCAAGAATATTTGTCACTGTCGCAGCACTTAAGTTGACATTTTTCGCCACCTGGCTTGAATTCACTCCTGAATGTTTATCAATTTCCAGCATGATCAATAATTGAGGACTGGTTAAGCCGGAGGTTTTACTTAGGTGTTTTGAATGTAGACCAATTGCCCTGATCACTTTTCTTAAGGCAATTAATAATTCTTGATGTTTTTCCATAAGAGCATACTTTTAACGTTAATTCCTTGTAGTCTAATCAAAATTAAAAGTAGTGCCTAGATAAATCAACACTAAAAAAGAGAAAATGTTCCGCGCGTCCCTATAACCGCCCAGATGACATGATTAAAAACGCACATATCGTGCGATAATAATTTATTACTATAGCTATTGAGAGGAATGCCTATATTGCCTACAATAGCCCACTTTTTGTTTACTACAGGTCTCCAACATGAACGACACTAAATCGCTACCAACTTTACCCGATAGACTTTCGAGCAATCCCCGTAGCCCACATCATGTGGCTGAAATTTTCGAGCACGAAATTGGTATTAGACTTAACAGTAAAGAACGTTTCGATGTTGATGAATATTGTATCAGTGAAGGTTGGGTAAAAGTCCCAACACACAAAGCGTTAGACCGTCGTGGCCAACCACTTATGATGACAGTAAAAGGAACGGTAGAAGCGTTTTATCGTTAATAACTATCAATAAAAAAGATAGTTTAATAAGATATCTCAAACGGGTTCAGAAACATTTAATGTAAATTAATTCTGACCCGATCACATAATCGAAATATATTTCGATACTCTGCTTGCTGTTTTCAACACTATTATTACTTCGATAGATCTTCTTTGCATCGCAAGGAGATGATTTTTCTTTTATATAATATTTATACCATTAATAAAATGTGCGTTCCTCAAACTTCAAGCCTTGGCCATTGCCATACATACCATACGATTGCGATAGAAATTATAATCTCTATCGCAGTTAAAAATAGGTAAAACACCCACGTTTCTGTCAAATTGGTCGCTATGAGCATTAATATAAAAAACATCGGTATTATTATATTTAACCAACGATTTATTTTTGGTGTTAGCACTAAGGTAAAAAATATCATCGTACTGGGTATTACCATGAGTAATGCAACAGCAAAAAACTGTAATTGAGTTTCAGTGCTTGATTTAACCTCTATTGCTTTCGCTAATATTCCGGGCACATAAATCTGTATATAATCACCATATACATAGCAAAACATTACTGCTATCCACAAAGCAGAAATTTTTAGCTTTACGTTTATTCGGAAATCTTCAAAAACTCTTGCTGTATTCTTAATTGAACTCATTAAAAACCCCTTTTAATCGATTCTGTATCGAGGCTACTGCCAGCGACTGAATATATAATATATCTTATTAAACGCTTATATCGTCCTAGACTAAAAGCACGGACAATTTTTTGTATGGTAGGAATAGGTAATAACGTAGAATTAATGACTTAATATAAAGAATAACGAAATAAGAGGTACTGAATTTGACCGATCCTATAGTAATGCTCATCACCATGATAATTATTGGACAACTATGTTTAAGTGTTCCTATTCTTTTGGTGCGTGCAAAGAAGGCAGCGATATATTTACCACTCGCACTTTTTTTACTGGCTATCGGTATTCTAGCTCAAGGTTCGATGGTAAGTTCTCTTTTCCCTGCTTGGTATGCCTTTTATACAGCACTCGCATTTCCAACACTTTTTTTACTGTGCCCATCTTTATGGTTTTACGTGGAAGGACTTACATCAAGCACGCCATGGACCTTGAATAAAAAACAACTGCACCACTACTTTTTGATATGGCCTGCACTTTTAGTTTCAGTGATGATATTGCTTTTACCAAAAGATATGCACACCGCTATATTTATTGAAGATGTAGAAGTAGTTACGCCATTAGCTATTACATTATACGTAAGTATTTTAGTCGTGATCTTGCTCTGGCTTGGGCAGTGTACCTATACAATTTTCCGTATTGTTCAGCGCCTAATAGCTTATCGGAGAGAATTAAAGAGTTTATTTTCTAATAACGAGGGTAGAGAACTTAACTGGATGAACTGGCTCTTGTTGGTTGCTATTAGTACTTGGCTGTTTTTTTTAGCTATGGTGTTTTCATCAAACTTGTTTGACAACTTTTTGTTTAATATAAGAACTGAGGCGTTATTATCCTTGTTATTGATATGGAGTCTGGCTCATTTTGGTCTACAACAGAAACCGGGAATTACCGGGTATAGTGATCACGCCCCCATTAACATACCTACTCAAAACGACGATGCGCACATCAATAAAGAAAATGAGAAGATACTCAGCACATCCAAAAAATACCTACGCTCGGCATTAAGCAAGGAGCAGTCACATCGTATCGCGGAAAAAATCAATGCTGTTATGCACGAAGATAAACTCTATTTAGATGCAAATTTATCACTACAAAAACTCGCAAACCACCTCGTTATTTCGCCCAATTATATATCACAGACTCTAAATGAAACGCTAGCGATTAACTTTTTTGATTTTGTAAACCAGTGGCGAATTAAAGATGCTAAGCCGAAAATACTCGCTAATAAAAATACGGTACTTGATATCGCACTTGAAGTTGGATTTAACGCACGTTCTTCTTTTTACAAAGCGTTTAAACAAGAAGTAGGTAAGACGCCAAGTGAGTTCCGTAAGCATTATATGCAACATTAAATAAGGCCAATGAAAGTGTGAACAGCAGACAGGTAATAAAATCAGACTTCCATTACCTAGTGTTAGGACGATAAACACATTTAAATTAGTATAAAAATACAGCTATTGGATATTTAAACCACCTATAATGAGCGATTCATTATTTCAATGGATATAACATCGCGACGCACCTTTATGATAAGAAACCGCTTGTCTTTAAAAGAAGTGTTTTATTATTTATAACTTTTGTACAGAAAAGTTAACGTTTATGAGTGATATTGTTCAAAACCACCTAGGTTTTACACTTTACAATAATTATACGAGTGCCAAATGGGTGAGGTTAGCTTACCACAAGACAGTGTGCAAAAAGCAGTTTATCGATCACTGCTTGCCGATAAATACAAAGTTCTAAATGGGAGTATTCTCACTACAGTTTAAATAGCTATCAACTATACCAATTGAATTAAAGTAGTGACCTATTATAAGCGAGGGTTAAATGTTCAATAGCAAGGCGCTTGAATGAGCAATAGCGTGCTATTATGATTGAAAGCAACGCAGGTATTGGATATTTAGACCGCCTTAGAATGATCGATTCATTATTGCAATTGGTATTAGCTCGTAATTACGTCCCTTTAAGTAAATATTATGCTCTAACTTTTGAAATTGTTTCAACACGAGAGATAGTTGTACCATCATAAATGAATTCAAAATGAGCTGTTTGTTTGATAGAAGCGACATGTTTTGGAGTAAAAAGTGCCCAACACTTTGCACCTACATGACGTACAGACTTATAGATTAATCCTTGGCATTTTTGTTTATATAACATTCTACCTAGCTGCTGGGCATCGGTATAATCTGTTGAATGATAAATACATGGGTCATAATCAATTACATCGACTAATTCACCAGAAAAATAACAAGTAAGACCTCTCATAGTTATAACGTCGTAGTGTAATCCCTTGATGTTATTAAATGTTTTATTTTGATGATATCTGGTTTCCGCAATAGCGGTATCGAGTGAGTCGGCAATATAAAGCACGCCATACATACCATCACTAAAGCGACTACCTGCTGGGTTTATATGAGTGAAAGGTGCGGTAGCGTATGAACAACCATCGATACCAAAAGGAATATCCCCCTTAATAACTAAATTAAGATTACCCAGCTCATTTTGTATACGAGGGTTGGTAAACGCTTGTAACTCGTACAAAATATCAAATTCATCAGCACTGGCAACATCATCAAAAAGTGCGATGGGTGGGTATTTAGAATTGATTAATCGATAACCTTTTTGATTTTCAATTGTATTACCTGATGTTTTTTTAATACCAGGCATTACCACTGACCACCACGCATGACATCGACCTGTTTAAACACTTCATATAATGATGCAAACGATCCTGAAGAAATAATGTCTAATGGGGTCCTTCCAGAAAAATATGGATTACCATTAGCCATTTTCATATAACCATAAACATTTTCCGAGTTTGAAAATACCACCCGCAATGTCGCATGAATATTTAAAATATAACTAATACGTTCTAATTGATCATCAGATAAACGGGCTGATGCCGGTTGTTCACGGTATTTATAAAAAGCCGCTCGAGACACACGCAAAATATGTTGCATTTGCTCATTTGAACACTGCCACTTTGCCAGAATATTAAATGCCGTTTTTAAACCTACAGCAGATTTTGAGCTGTTTGTTATCACCTTTTCTGTTTGTGCCAACATAATTATATCCTCATACCTTTAAGTATCAATATAGACAATAAAAACAAAATAGTCTACCTAAAGACTTTAAAGTCTAACCAATTAACAAAGCACACTATTGCACATTATTACAATAGAATTAATAAATTGTTACAAACTTGTTAAGATACAATTCACATGCTACGTTTTGTCTGTTTTTTAAACAATAATACAAAGGGCATTAAAAATGAAAATATCAAATATTAAGTTACCTTATCGGCAGTTAATGTTGTTTTTCACAATAACGTTAGCCAGCTTAAGCAGTTATGCAGAAGAAGAAAAATTATGGATAACCATAGGCAATGATGCTGTTAAACAAGCCGAACATAGTGGGGCAAAAATTGCGCCGGCATTAGCAGACCAACCTTTTATGCAAAACCCGGTACTGATTTATCAAATTAATAGTAATAAATTGGCTGAGCTCTCTACATTAATGCATGAAAACCATAACCGCTGCGGCGGCTATATTGTACATGATAGCTATCAAGAGGCCGTTGAGGCATTAAAAGGTCCTAAAGAGCTATTAGCATTTAATGCGCCTCCTATTCAACAACAAGCGCGCGTAAATGCTTTGTTACCACAAATACTTGCTAATAATATTCGTGGCAATATTGCAACGTTAAGTAATTTTACTAATCGCTTTTATAATACCCGCACCGGTGCTGACGCAGCAAATTGGCTGACGGAGCAATGGCGAAGTTTAGCTGTATCAAAATCTTGGGTAACCGTTGAGCCTTATAATCACAGCGGTTGGGGTCAAAATTCTGTTATTTTAAAAATACAAGGTCGTGAACGCCCTAACGAAATTTTGGTGATGGGTGCTCATTTAGATTCCACCGCGGGCAGTAGCACACGTGAAGGCACAAGAGCACCAGGTGCCGATGACGATGCATCAGGCATAGCCTCACTAATGCAAGTAGCAAAAGTATTGCTCCGTGATGGCAAACAACCCCAGCGTAGTATACATATTATGGGTTATGCTGCCGAAGAAGTAGGTTTACGAGGTTCTAAAGAAATTGCCGCGGCCTATAAAAGTAGAGGCGATAATGTTGTTGCTGCATTGCAACTTGATATGACCAATTATAATGGCTCTAATGACAACATTGTATTTATGACTGATTATGTCAATGCAAGTTTCAATAGCTATTTGAAGTCATTATTAAACAGTTATCAACCCCAAATCAGCTATGGTGATGACCGCTGTGGTTACGCCTGTTCGGATCATGCTTCTTGGTATAATCAGGGTTATCCTACCAGTATGCCTTTTGAGGCAAAGTTTAACGGTTCTAATCCATCAATACATACACGTAATGATACATTAGCAAACAGTGACCCACAGGCTGAAAATTCCGTACCTTTTGCGCGTTTAGCCTTAAGCTTTGCTATTGAAATGGGCAATCCAATAGTGGATTCAGGCAACCAGTCACCTATCGCGAAATTTAGCACTATATGCGATAACTATACGTGTAATTACAATAGCGCTGCGTCTAGTGATAGCGATGGACAAATTGTCAATTATCTTTGGAATTTTGGTGACAATCAAACTAGTACACTAGCAAATCCAGCACATACTTATAATAATTCAGGGTTATTTTCTGTCTCGTTGAAGGTAACTGATGACCAAGGCGCAAGTGGTCAAGTAGAAAAAAATGTCGACGTGCCCGGCGATGTTATTGAACCGCCGATATTAGTCATTGATTATAGCTGTAACTTATTTACCTGCGAATTTGATAGCTCAGCATCAAGTGATAATGGTCAAGTATCATATCTATGGAATTTTGGCGACGGAAATAGCAATACTTTATCTGCTCCAAGCCATACCTATACACAACAAGGTTCATATACAGTAGCATTAACGGTTACTGATAATAATGGTTTAACTGATACAGCGGCAATTAACATTACGATTACTGATGATTCTGGTAATAATTGTGGTGATGCTTCCTTATGGCAAAAAACCACCAGTTACGCTTTAGGTGACGAAGTCCAGTTTAATGGTAAGAAATACCAAGCCATTTGGTGGTCGACGGGTGCCAGCCCTGAGGTTTATAGCCAAGTTTGGAAGTTTATTGAAGATTGTAGCGATGGAGGTAGTGATCCAGAAGCACCAATAGCCAAGTTCACTTACCGTGTGACCGCAATGCAAGCCAACTTTACCGATCAATCTAGTGATGACAAAGGGATCAGTGCTTATTTTTGGGATTTTGGTGACCAACAAACTAGCCAAACTAAAAATCCAAGCCATACCTACGGTCAAGCCGGTAGTTATTCGGTAAGCCTAAAAGTGACTGATGCAGATAGTTTAAGCGATACCTACAACAAGACCATTCAAATTGACGATCAGGGGGGTGAATGTAATGCGAGTACTTGGCAAGCTAGCACCATTTATAATACCGGCGATCGCGTTGCACATAACAATTTTGAATATAGCGCTCGATGGTGGTCGCAAAATAACAACCCAACCGATAATTCTGGTCCTTGGGCTGTTTGGAAAAACGAAGGGAGTTGTACATCCTAATTTTATAAATTTATTGTAAGATGAACAAAGTCCCATGTATTAGTGGGACTTTGTCTTATTACAATAGGACTAAAAGATATGTGCCCGCAAAGTAAAAAACACAATAAACCTCTTTATTATTCAGCCACTACCTCCGAAGCAGTAGCTTATGTTCAAAGAGAAGTAACTACATTTCAGTCGTCGCGGAAAACATACTGATCCCATGGGAGACTAACTTACAATACATAGCTACAAACGAGTCCAATACGTATCTTGCTCTAGGTCGCTACACTATCAGGACCTAACAACCTGAAATGCCAACTTTCTACTTGCTTAGTATTAAGGCGTTCTTCTATTTTACTTGACCAACTACTTGATAGCCGGCTTTGTTTTTTAAGTTTTTCTAGCCCTTTGGTATCTAAGGGATCACCAAAAAAAATACTACAGACCTCATGTAAGGTCATCGCATTTGGGACTCGCTCAATTAACAACAAGGGTGTATCTACGCTGACAAAACCAGACTGTATTACCCGATACAACCAGCCACAGCGGCTTATTTCCTGCATATCTATAGATAAATGCTCCAACCCCCAGCGCTTATTAAGTTTAAAGCAGGGTGAACGAGGTTGATCAACTTCAATGATAGCTTCGCCCCATTGGTAGCGATCCCCCAAACAAACGGTATTTTCGGTCATACCTTCTGAACTAAGGTTTTCACCCATACCAGGTGACTGCCAATCAATAGCTTTACCATATTTTTCACGCCAATAAGCATAGTGCTCCAATGGGTATTGATGTAACGCACGCTCAGCTCCACCATGGTGATCTAAATCAGCACATTGATCACCTTCAAGACCATCGATAGAAAGAAACACGCTTCCCTCGACTGAAACTTTATCAATGGCGGTTTCCATTCCATAACGTTGTGCTACTTTTCCACGATAAACGCCTTTAAGATAATGCTTTGTTGTCATGCCTATTGTCCTACCTAATAATAATACCAATCCCATTACTTTATCTTACTGAACAACCGGTAATATCAATTAAATTAAAATAGTGACCAATTATAAGTGAGGGGGAGATATTCAATAACAAAGCGCTTGAATGAGCAATCTCGGTAATTGATGTCTTTATTCTCTAAGCGATTATTAAATTTAGCATGAGAGGTTTCCATTTTACTTAAGATTTTATGCTGTTCTATTTAACATAAAATTTTTGTTATACTCATCTTATAGCATTCTAATGATGATAAAAACGTTGCCCTTAACATCAATAAATTTTAGTTGGCGCTGGCCAGCAGCAATACTCTTTTTCTCTTTTGCTCTCACGGGGTTATTGATGGGGGTTTCACTTTCTGAGCGCCCCAGTATTGAAGACGCCGACTTTCTTACCAAGGTCTATTATAGTTTAGGTTTATTTGTGGTGGGTGGTTTGGACTTAGGTACACCTAAAGATGGACCCTTTATAGGTCGCGTATTATTATGGGTAGCCTATTTTGGAGCTCCAATTTTAGCGGCATCAACCTTAATTGAAGCACTCATTAATGTATTATCTCCCCACAGATGGCGCTTACATAAAATAAAAAATCACCTTGTTATCGTTGGCTCGGGTGAACTCACCATTACCTTTTTAAAAGCATTACGGGTTACATCCCCTCAAATCCCAGTGATTGTGATTGATAACCAAATCAGTAAATTAAGAGAGCATGAATTACGTACTCAATTTGCCGTTAAAGTGGTGGTTGGTGATGTAACACATAGCTATTTCATTGACCGATTAAACCTCGATAAAGTTAATAAGATATTTATGTTAGGGCAAGATAATTTTCAGAGTTATGAAGCGTCAAATAAGATATTAAAAAAATTTCCAAACCTTAAAAATCATATTGTAATTCACTGTAATAGCATTCGTTTTATGCGTTCGATGAGTGGTTCTCATGTTGCTAAAAACTGTATTAATTTCAATTCATATCAACTGGCAGCAAGAGGGTTAACTCAGCAGTATTTAATGAATCACTTTTTAAAAACCAAACCTAAAGATGTCGTAGTACTCGCAGGTTTTGGCTTATTTGGGCAAACTATTTTAGAAGAACTGTCGTTATTGGCCACTAAAGAAATAGATAGCATTGCTATTATCGATAAAGACGCACAACGTAGAGTCTTGGTGGTTGATGAACAGCTAAAACTCACTAAATTCTTTAAGCGTGAAGTATTGGAAGGTGATATTTCGCATCCGCGTATTTGGGATGACCTCTCTAAAAAAATCGACTTAACTCATTCTGAACCCATTATCATTTTAGGCACAGGCTCTGCAGAAGAAAACTTGCGCGCAGCTATTTGGTTAAAAGAAAAATACCCTAATGCTTTGATCATATCACGCAGTCATCAACCTTCGAAATTCGCTGAAGAAGTTGGCCAGCAACATGGTATTTTTAATGTCAGTATTACCCAGCTGGTCAAAGAAAACTTCCCAAAAGAGTGGCTATCGCTATAATTTTTGAGATCAAGTATTTTGCTAAAAAATCAGCGTTTAGTATTAATAACAACACGGGTATCAAGTAATGACAGCGCCGATTTGTCGTCCGAAGGCATATTATTAATAAACATGCGAATTGGTGGGTAATTAATCATGTTTCGACAGACAAAGCCTCTATGTTATGAAAAGAAGGCAAAAAAAAACGTTTACCTAAATTAGATAAACGCATAATAAAAACATGAAACACTAAGGGGAATAACTGTCTCTTGTATAGTAAGAGTACCCTTTAGATATTAAGTTCAAATTATTTTATTTTTTATTTTTTATTTTGTGATTTATATTAATTAGCTTCAATTTTCAGCGTGACATTATTGGACGTACTCCAACCTCGAACATCAATATGCCAAGTACCGACCTCTGGTGAATCGATATTACAAACCTCATTGTTACCACTTTGATAAGGTCGACAATCGTATGCACTCGTAGTTGATTCAGCACCATGGCGTAAATAAAGATCCGCATCGCCACTGCCTCCTGAAATTGTCACTGTTAATTTCTTATAGCCCGCAACTAATTCTTGAGTATATCTTTGCCAATTACCTTTACTAATTGAGTTGATATTCTCGATACGATCAATCGGAACAACCACATCGCCAACCGTATAAGTACCGGTTAAACTGACATCATTAATCTCATTCCAGGCTTCTACCATGACAAAATAAGTACCTTGTTGAAGACCGCTAATATCACAGCTTTCATCACTCGTTGGTGTAGTGCTCTTACAGTCATAACTGTCTAAAGTAGGTTTAGCCGCAAACTTAACAAATAAGTCGGCATCACCACTGCCACCAATGGTGTTGAACTGTAAATTCGTTGCCTCAGCGGGAACCTCAAGACTATAAAACTGTTGTTTTTTTGCTGTCCCTGAAATGCCTGTTTTAGCTACTCCGTTTTCCAGTACCACCACATCGGGTTCCGTAACACCACAATTACTGCCTGAGCTCACATCAGAACTCACACCTACCGCAGCTAACGCCACTTTTACATCGTTGGTGTTGTAATTAAGGTCACATGCCGCGTCCATAACGCCACTTCCTGCTTGATCCCAATTTACATTGGCTGACCAGTATTGTTGATTGGCTTTTGCCATGACTTTAAAGGCTTTTTCGGTATTCCAACCCACTGACGTTGCTAAATTATAAAAGGCTTTATTAAAGACTCCTGAACTATGGTGTACATCCATAGAAGAGGTAAAGTCTGACTGATTATCTATAGAACGACCATCTTGCGTGGGGTTGTTCATATAACGTAACGCACCATTGCCTTTAAATATATCTTTTCCAATAAGCCAATCGTTACTACCTTTCATATAAAATTCAGCCGCTTCTCCTGCCATGTCAGAAAATGCTTCGTTTAATCCGCCTGATTTTCCACTATAAACAAGACCCGAATTTTGCTCCGTAAAACCATGACTAACTTCATGTGCTGACACATCAAGACTGACTAAAGGATAGAAAGTATTCTTGCCATCGCCAAAGGTCATCGCCGAGCCATCCCAAAATGCATTTTCATACTCGTTTTTGTAATGAACGCGCATTTTTAACTGAAAAGATAAGGGGGCGGCGCCTAACCAATCGTCATACATATTAAAAACAACATTACCAAAAAAATGCGCGTCGTTTAATGGCGAATATGCACCATTTATTTCTTTAATCGTGTTTTCAGGACAAGTAAAGCTATGAGCTGAAGAGCCACTTGTCCCGTGATTTAGGTTTATTGTTTTTACATTGGCGCTATTCATGACGCAATTATTGCCCGACTGAGTAACATCCATCGCGGGGAAATCAGTACCGTAATGGTATTTCCCCGTTTTTTCATTACCACCAGGACCCGAAGCATCAGCCATTTGAATATTGTCAATTTCAAATAATATCCCCCCGGTAAGCGCGTCAATGATCACATAAGGTCTTGATGGGACATCGCCATGAACGACGTAACTAATTTCATAAACTAGCCTGGCTTTATTACCACTATCAAGCCAAATACTTAAGCGTGATTGCTCATTTTCATAACTAATACTGCCTTGAACAATAGGATGTGTTCCCGCTAGCTTGGCAAGTGACATCGCTAAACTCGCAGAAATACTTGGAGTCACTATCGTTAAATCTTCACTAAGACCTGTAACTAAAGCACCATGAGCACGCTTAAAAGCGCCATCCACTTTATAGGCAAAAATTACCTCATCGCCAATCACAGGCACATTCATATAATTTTGTACAAAACGTATCGTTTGTTCACCATTATCGTCAAGGTATCTTTTTCGTTCTTGCAATGTTTCATTACCCGTTAAGCCCAGTAATTGTGCGGGTGTTGCGGTAGAAAACAAGGAGGCTCTATCGGTAAGTAAAGACATTTGACGACTTTGCTCATTAAGAAAAACCCTTTCTGCCGCTTGCAGTGGACTAATACTTAACAGGGCGAAAGCCGTAGTGCTAAGTAAAAATTGCTGATGTTTTTTCATTGATAATATCCTATAAATTAATCAAAATTACGGCTATCCGTAATAGTTTAAGACGATGAGTTATTAGCTAGAAAGATAGAAATTAATGACTACATGCGATTAAAGTAGCTTTAAATAAAAATGCCATTATTTAATAACGCTATACGTTGCTATCATCACTAGCTTTTCATTGAAGACATAAAATACGCAATCACTTAGTTACGACATGGTGATTAAAATGTAAACAATATGTAAAATAACGATAGCTGTGAAATTTTATTTCACCACTTTGTACTTAGAATAAGTTGATATATCAAAAGTGATATTCATAAGAAAGAGATAAAAAAGAAGAAACAACGACACTACGGGCGAGTAGAATATGTCCTTGCTGTCAACATCAAATGCACGGTATTAGCGTCACACGAACAGCCTAGCCGCAAGGCAGGATAATAGCGAGAGTAAGGGGAATAAGGCAAGATGAGACAGTAAAGCATAAAGCGTTCTTGCGATCAGATTATTGATAGCAATCCCTTCACAAAAGAAATCACTATTTACTCTAGAGTAGTGTCTGAGCTTATCCAACAGCCGAATAAGGTGTCGGCTACGCGACACCTATTATTATTTGTTAGTTACTTTTATAAACACGTGTACTGTGAGCTACCTTAACGACATTGACAATAAGCAGACCATCTTTTATCTCATATATTATTCTATATAAGCCTTGTCGAACTCTATAGTTTTCATTGCCTGATAACTTTATACAGCCCTCACCGTGCGGATTCTCAGATAAAGGATCAATTTTACTTAAAATCTTTTGTATATCGTTTTTCGGTATGCCTCGTAAATCTTTAGCTACAGACTTTTTAAAAGTAATTTTATATTTTGCCATGTAACTTCAAATCGTTTAATAGATCTTCATAAGATATCTCAGGATCGTTAGCTCTTTCTGATACCGCAGCCAAATCTTCTTGCTCTTCTCGCATTAATAATCGAACAGCTTCATCGATTAGCTCAGAAATTGATAAATGTGCAGAAGCCGCGCGCATTTTTAAAGCTTGATGTATGTCAGGTTCAAAATAAACAGTCGAACGTTTAGATAAGTTACTCATGGTAATAGCTCCATTGATTCAATGACAACACCATAACATCATAGCGTTATAGTGCCACCAAGCATCTAAGGGCAACATCGTGGTAAAGCGTTCTGTAACCAGGCCGACTTCACATAGTTCCGGACATGCGAAACTACCGCATCCGGTTCTTCAGAAATTAACTAGGACACTCGCTTATAAATCATAGTATATGCACATACATCAATGGCAAAAACTTGACTTAAGGCGAGTAATTTATCTTTTACCTAACTTCGTCTATGATCAAAGTTCATTCAGGAGGAGGTATACGTAAAGTGAGCTCATTAAATTGATCTTGTTTGCTAACAATTTGAATTTTAGAACCAACAGGCGCAATTTGATCACCGACAACAAAGTCATCCTTTACTTTTAGGGATTCATCTTCAACAAGTTTATCCATAACTTAGCCTTGGGCTTATAACAGCTTATTAGACGAGTAAAAACCTTTTTCCTAGAGGTCATTAACGGTCTAACTTATTTATAGTAGAAATAAAATTACCTTTATATTACTTGTATATCAAGTATTTATTGATTTGCTTTAATTCTCATTTGGAGAAAGTGTGTTTTTAACTCGTTTTCTCTGGTGAAAGCGAGCAAGGAATAGCTTATTTATATTACGCCTAAATAAGTATGAAAAAAGGTATAGTAAATAATTTGCAGGTAATTTATATAATGCGCACAAAGTGATCTTAGTTCACTAGTGGCGAGCCAGACGAACTTCAGTAGTCAAATAATCGAGAATACTCTATTTTCGAGCCCTTATATAACTGAGACGTATTTAGACACTATAAACCTAAAACAACTGAAATCAGTATGCTGATTTGACTCTGCGGTTAATTATAAAGCTGCGGCCATGCTCTTCATTGGTACATTAATAAAACTAGTCTTTAACCATTCCACTTTAAGAGGCTCTTTGCCATCAGCAATGGCGATTATTTAAAGCATTAATGACTTTAGCAGTAAATGAAAGTAAATATTTTTTACTGGTAGTATTAAATATCAATCATGGGCATAAGTGATGTGATTGAGTGGTAAAAATGATGTAGCTACCTATGTCATGCAATTAGCCATGTAAAGATATAAATGGATCTGTGATGACCATTTGAATATCTTTACAGTATTCAGGGCTTATTTATCAAAGAATATATTGTGCTTTTTTATCGTTATAACCGTTAACAATTTCATCAATAATATCTTGCGAATATTCTCGCAACCCACTTAATAACATGTGCTTTTTACCATGTCCGACGATAGAACCATCACAAACTAAGTCAAATAATAAACTCGCATTGCCACGTTTACCATTGATAACTAAGGTTGAATTTGCTTCAACTAACTTAACATTTGTAATATTAAGGCTATTAAGGTGAATCGACATGCTTTCATACATGACCATTGGACGCGTAGGGTTAATCATTACATTATTTTCAGCCATCAACTTTACGAGGATATGAGGAAATGTATGTCCTGAAAACTCAACATATGAGCGGATCAATGATTCAATAACGTCTGGCTCTATTGTTTTTTCACCACTGGCCGTAATCTGCATATATTCTTTATTATTATCATCGATAATGCAGGCTTCTTTGTTAATCTCGTTTGGAAAATCAAGTGAAATACCATCGGTTACCATGCCAGAAAATTTAAACGTCATTTCCTGATATAGGCCTGTTTTAGCCAAGACCAGTGAAAATAATAGATCACCAGGTACGCAAAATCTTTTTGCATCAATATCATGTAGAGGATTAAAATCGTCGGCAACGTGCTTAGCAAAATTACTCGCTTGTTGGCGAGAAAATACTGTTTTGTTATTTATTACACTGTAATAATTATCAAGAAACATAATAGGGTGATTTACTTCTAATTGGCCAAAAAACAGAGCATTCTATCAGTAGTTGTCGGATAAATCGAAAGTAATTTCTTATAAAATCGCTAAGCAGACCAGTATAAATCGCATGTTTAGACTAGTTGGCTGATTCTTTCATAAAACGTGCAGCATTAAAGCCTAAAACTAATTGTTCTTTATCATTTTTTTTTAACTGCTTTAATTGATATTCCCTAACACAGGCTGACTGTCGGTTGATGGCGCTTTCTGCATAGGCTAATTGAACGGGGCGGCGTGCGCGGGTATATTTAGCGCCTAATTTATTGGAATGATTATGTTCTGCTAGTCGTCGGTCTAAATCTGTAGTAACGCCACCATATAAACTATTATCGGCACAGCGTAGTAAATAAACGAACCAAGGAGATGACATTCAGTAATATTTTATATGATGAAAAGTAGGGTGTTATGATGACAGTTTAACGGCTTTAATTCGACAATTATAAATAAGATAACTATAGCCGAACGTGTATTTTTTACATAAAATATAGGTTCTTTCATCGATAAATTATGATTATGCCTGAGACTGAATTTGGCGCACTGCGCAAAATGACTACCCAACTTGATACGCAAGGCAATGTTGAATATCACTTGCCAATTGGTACACAAAGTATTCCTTTAAATGCCATTATAGGTAAACCATTATCGCTACACTACAACGGCAATATTAATTGTGGTCATTGTGGTAGAAAAACTAAAAAGAGTTATTCTCAAGGTTATTGTTATCCTTGTATGCAAAAATTAGCGCAATGTGACATGTGTATTATGAAGCCTGAAACATGTCATCATCATTTAGGTACTTGTCGAGAGCCAGAGTGGGGCGAACAAAATTGTATGGTGCCACATTACGTTTACTTGGCTAATAGTTCGGGTTTAAAAGTAGGTATCACCCGACATACACAAATACCGACACGATGGATTGATCAGGGCGCTGTTCAGGCACTGCCGATCTTTAAAGTGAAGTCACGTATTGTGTCTGGATTAGTGGAAACAGCACTGACTGAATTTATTGCCGATAAAACTAATTGGCGATTAATGCTAAAAGGCATTTCTCCCGCAATTGATCTTGTTGAAAGGGCTAAGGAATTAAAACCTCAAATTGCTGAAAAGTTAGCAAACATTACACTAAACTATGGTGAAGATGCTATTGAATCTTTAGATAGTCCTATTGTTGATATTCATTTTCCAGTAGAGCAATATTTGGAAAAAATCAGCTCATTTAATTTTGATAAAACCGCCACTGTTTCAGGTGTTTTATTGGGAATTAAAGGGCAATATTTAATTTTTGATAAGGGTGTAATAAATATTAGAAAATTCACTTCTTATCATATTAGTGCCGAGTTTTGATCCTAGATAAAAATTTAGGTATATACTTACATGTACAAGTTTATTTTTATACGTAAGCTAAGTTATCCTCTGTAAAGTAATAAATTGTTAAGTATCAATTCATTACTTTATTTGGTATTAAATTTTCTTTTTTTATTGATATTGAAAAATTTATTTTTGTAGTTAAAAGGAACACTGTTATGAATTCTTACGAATGCGCTGAAAAGGCAAGTGAAATATTTGTACTATCAGATTCATTTATACGAATTAAAGAGTTAATCGATGATGAAGCATCTACCATTGATGATATTGCCGATGTTATTCTGCTCGATCCCGCTTTAGCAGGCACTATATTGAAGCTTGCTAATAGTTCTTTTTTTAATTATCCCGGAAAAATAGATACTATTTCAAAGGCTGTATTAGTTTTAGGTATCACCGAAGTCTATAACCTTGTTATTGCTTATTTTACCACCGACGCGTTTAAATCCTTATCCGCAGACCCTGAGTATTTAGAAAATTTTTGGGTGCAAAGCGTTGATTGTGCATTAATTATTAAATTTTTGGGTCATCAATTACAAATTCCTAATTCAGAGCGCTTATTTATTTTAGGGTTATTGCATAATTTAGGGGAGCTTGTTGTTCAGCAATGTATGCCGGCAAAAGTTGAAGCTTGTCATCATATTTCAACACTGGAATTACCTTGGGACAAACAAAAAGAAATTCTTAGCTTTTCTTATGGCGATTGTTCAGGCGACTTATTGAAATTATGGCAACTTCCTTATAGCTTAATTGAACCTATTCGAAATCAAGATGAAGAAGATTTTGAATATTCTAGTATAGAAACGCAATTATTATATGTAGCTAAACGTATTATGTTGTTAACACATCAATGTAAACAACATGCGCAGTCCTCGTTACTAGCTGAAGATAAAATAGCAAATCTCAACATTGATCAACAGTTGATCACCGCAGCTAGAAACTTCTGCGATATGGAAAGGCTAGCTATACTTGCGGTTTTAAACCCAAGTGCAGCAATGATTTATTAAGTTAGACTATCCTCAACAAAAGCTAATGTTTGTTTTATAGCGAATCCGAAAGCCCTGACATCATAGCGTTCGACTCAGTGAGTATATACCCGTACTCATTGTAAATTGTTAAGAGCATTCATCTTCAAATAAACACTGAATACCCCCTTTCTATGGTTTTTCATAAGTTGCACCATTTAAAATCATTGCCAATTTCAAGTGCACATCTTTGGTGCGAACAATAGTATAAATAACCTAAAATAATCATTATCTTATTGTATTTATTCACTTATGTTTTTTGGCATGTCAATTGAATAGTTACAGATATATATAAATCAATTAAGGGTTAAAATGAAATTAGTTAACGCAATAGTAAAACCTTTCAAGCTCGATGATGTTAGAGAAGCCATATCAGAAATTGGTGTCGAAGGCTTAACTGTCAGTGAAGTTAAAGGTTTTGGACGCCAAAAAGGCCACACCGAATTATATCGTGGCGCAGAGTACCAAGTTGACTTTTTACCCAAAATGAAATTAGAAATAGCAGTAAACGATGAAATTGTTGATCGTTTAGTGGAGGCGATTGCTAAAGCGGCTTATACCGGAAAAATCGGCGACGGTAAAATTTTTGTCTATAACCTCGAGCAAGCTATCCGTATTCGTACGGGTGAAACTGACGCTGAAGCGATATAAGGAATAAGACAATGGAACAGAATATTTATCAACTTCAATATGCTATGGACACCTTTTATTTTCTTATTTGTGGTGCTTTAGTAATGTGGATGGCTGCGGGTTTTTCTATGTTAGAAGCCGGTTTGGTTCGGGCTAAAAACACCACTGAAATATTAACCAAAAACATGGCGTTATATGCGATTTCTTGCATTATGTACCTCGCTGTTGGTTATGACATTATGTATGGCGGTGGTATCTTTTTATCGGGTATTGAAACGGTTGATCCCGCGACGGTATTAAAAGAGTTCTCAGAACGTAAAGATGGTTTTACTGGTGGTGCTATATATTCGGCAGCGTCCGATTTTTTCTTTCAAGTTGTGTTTGTTGCCACTGCGATGTCGATTGTTTCAGGTGCCGTTGCAGAGCGGATGAAATTGTGGTCTTTCTTAGCATTTACGGTGGTGTTAACCGCGGTTATTTATCCTATGGAAGGCAGTTGGACATGGGGTGGTAACGCCGTATTTGGTTTATACACCTTAAGTGAGCTAGGTTTCTCTGATTTTGCGGGGTCCGGTATTGTACATATGGCTGGGGCGTCGGCAGCACTTGCTGGTGTTTTGTTATTAGGTGCTCGTAAAGGTAAATATTCTGCTGATGGGCGAGTTAATGCGATACCCGGTGCTAATTTACCTATGGCAACCTTAGGCACATTTATTTTATGGATGGGTTGGTTTGGTTTTAATGGGGGATCAGTATTAAAGCTAGGTGATATCTCAAGTTCACATTCAGTGGCAATGGTTTTTCTTAATACCAATGCAGCAGCAGCAGCTGGTGCAATAGGCGCATTAATTTTTGCAAAAATACTATTCAAAAAAGCTGACTTAACTATGTGTTTAAATGGTGCATTAGCTGGTTTGGTGGCTATTACGGCAGAACCATCAACCCCAACACCGATACAAGCGACATTATTTGGTGCTATTGCGGGCGTTATTGTCGTCTTGTCAATCATCGGCTTAGATAAAATAAAAATAGATGATCCGGTAGGTGCTATTTCGGTACACGGTGTTGTTGGTTTATTTGGTTTACTTATCGTACCGTTAACTAATTCAAACGCGACATTAACGGGTCAGTTAATTGGTGCTGCAACCATCTTTATTTGGGTTTTTGTGACGAGTTTTGTGGTGTGGTTTGCTTTGAAAAAACTTATCGGTATCCGAGTAAGTGCAGAAGAAGAGTACGAAGGTGTGGATAAGTCAGACTGTGGTTTAGAAGCCTATCCTGAGTTTACGCGAGGTTAACTGAGAACATTTTCATTAACTTTTTTTTTGCAGAATACGATAGAAGGTATTATTTGAATCATAAATTGTGTTTATTGATTTTTCGATGAGCACAATTTATTGCTTACCTTAACCCTAAAACTAGCTTTAACTTTATTTCAATTTCAACTGAATACGGCTTAATACACTGAAATAGTAATTAGAACAGGGGTTAGTTATAAGCGTAAGTATATTACGCTTATAGACATTTCTGTTCAATAAAAGCGACGAGCCACTGGTTCGCACTATTTTTGTCGCTAAAAACATGAGAGGTGATTCGACTGGCTTGATATATTCTTTGTAATTGCATTTGTTGAATATCGGCGTTGACACTGTCAATTATGATTGATGCATTAGCGATCATGCCATGTTGAACACGAAATTTTGTGATATCAATAAGTGCTTCTTCCGCTTTAGGTGAAAATAGTGCACTGCCGTTATACGTAACTAGAGAACCCCAAACTTTATTTTTAAGTAGTTCACACACTTGATACATATCTTCTATATATTGTTGCGCTATCGCATCATCAAACTGACCACGCATTTCAACCACTAATAGATTGTCTTTAATTGTAATTTCATAATGATCATGGCAAGCAAGTTTCATTTTTATAACCAAATAATTGCGGTCGTCTATTAGTAACAGGATTTTTAATGTTTGCCAAGTAAGCAGGTTTTTGGAAAGTTGCAAATATTAAATATCATTTATAATCAATGGATTAATCTTTGGTTGCTTTTTATGAATTGAGAAAGAATGAATTGAAAAGAATTAACTGTGTGCATGTAAGCGGTTAGATGGCAGTGTATTCATAAAACGACTTTAAGATAAGCGCAATAATAAACACAAAAACACCAATCATAACAACTGATGATTGGCACTGAAAACGGTGTTTATGCTTATCAAAACGGCGTTAGCGAAGTATTCACCCCAACCAATACGCTGCTGCTTTCATTACGCACTAAAAATAAAAATGTCTTTAGAGCATTAGCAGGTGAAAATATAAGTTTAATGAAACGGCATTACTTATCTAAGCTGATCACTATTAATGCCGTGACTTTTTTAAAAAATTTACGGCTTTATCTGGAAAATCGGTAAAAACGGCATCAACACCAATATCAAAATAGTAAATATGTAAAAGATCGTTAAAATCTTGTGCAAATGTGGGGATACGTCCGCTATCGGCTCTGAAAGTGTAAGGATGTACAAATAATCCGGCCTTATGTGCGGCCTCTAACAAGCCGTTGGATCGTGGCTTATTTGTGCTACTTGTACTATTTTCACTGTCAATGAGCATATCTTTCCATGGCCCGATACCGTCGGCATAACCGGCAATTTCAGTCATCGCCTCTGTCTTTAACATCCAGTCATAATCATAAGCCGTACTTGTACCTTGCTGGTAAATAAGGGTTTCCTTCCAGCTGGTCAGAGCAATTAACTGCACCAGTTTTACCTGCATATTGAGTTCTGGCAGTAATTTTTTTTTAATACGCTTTAACTCTATAGGATCAAAACTTTGCACAAATACTTTACTATCTTTCTTATTATAGCCATAACGCTTCAATTCTTTCAGTACCGCTTTACTGATGTCTTTACCATGATGCAAATGAAATGCAGGGGACTTTATCTCGGGATAAATCCCAATATTTTTACCGGTAGTTTTGTTTAAACCTTGGATCAGTTCAATTTCATCAGCTAATGTATGTACTTTGAATCTTGACTGCCATAATGGAAAACGCTCTGGAAAAATAGCGCGGGGTTGACCGTTCTCTAAGGTAAAGCCCTCGGTCATTGCTAAAGACTGAATCTCCGCGAGAGTAAAATCAATGGCGTAGTAGCGATTATCTGCACGCTTACGTTGAGGAAATAACTCGGCAACGTTGGTGACACGGTCAAGGTAGTGATCATGTAATATTAAGAGTTGGTCATCTTTACTCATCACCACATCCTGTTCAATATAATCAGCGCCCATTGCATAAGCCATAGTTTTTGCAGCAATACTGTGTTCAGGTAAATAACCACTAGCACCACGATGGGCAATAACCAATTTTTCTTGCCCGTTTACGGCTATTGCTCCAGCTGATGAAGTAAAGATTAATAGTAAATATAAAAAAGATGATTTCATGGCGAGTTGATTAAGTAATAAGAGTTCGTCTAGTATCAACTACGGATATTACAATTATATTAAAGACTTATACCATTAAGTTATTGCTCACTTGTACTGGTTAAAATTTTTCAGGTCTAGGTCGCTCTCAATCCTCATAGCTAGCTATGAGGATTGAGAGCACCTTGCCTTATAATATTTTTCTTGCGCACAACAGACCACAAACTTAATGGAATGGGTACTAATACCAATAACACAAACTAAGTGACCATTTCTACTTGTTAAAAGTAATAATTACTGCGTTATTTATTTAATAATTAGAACAACTAGTTAGTTAAATAAATGCCTTGTACTTATC
>JBLHNB010000067.1:0-31113 GCA_047621305.1 Alteromonadaceae bacterium
ATTCTTTTGTGTATTTTTTACGTTTTGTCATTTCTGTTCTCCAGTTAAGTTTATTATGTCTTAACTGGGGTAGTCGAATCCATTAAACCACGTCACTGAAAAATTTTAACCAGTACAAGTGAGTAATAACTTAATGGGATTGGTATTACCATCAAGAATATCCGTATTTCATAAAGCTTGATGACTAAGAGGCAATATAGTCACTTGTAAAATGATACTTGAACACAGGTTCGTAGCTAAAAACCATAAATCACTATGCTCAAATATTTATAGGCTATATAGAGTATGTTTCTAATGTATTGACGCTTTTGCAAGCTTATACGCCAAAGCAAAACTGGACTTAGCATCTGTTTTATTATCAGGTATGACTCCTTCATTTTCCCAGTTGGATTTTGTAATTGGATTAACAGGTATCGCAACGGGGAGCTTTATCATCAACCAGTCATTAACTCTAATTTCTTGAGACCAACTGGCAACACCCATAGTTTGCTCTCCGACAATTACGGCTTTATTTAAATGTTGCAGCGTATAACTGAAGAACTCTGCGGCACTGGTAACAAAAGATGATGTTAAAATAAAAATAGGATAACCTCGTTTGAAATTCTCGTGTCCTATATCGCTAATTGACCACATATCATGTTGTTTTTCTTGTCGTTGATACATCATTTCACAAAGTAATGCTCTAGGTTCAATAAAGTGGCTCATTAAGTACTGAGCAAATTCCATAGAACCTTCACTAGCTTCTCTTAAGTCAATTATCATTGCTTTTGTTCCTTTCAAAAGGTTTAAAGCCTTTTCAGCGACTAATTCTGCGTTTCTATTTTGAAAAAAATGATTGATTTTTAGGTAACCAATATCCCCTTCTAGCACCCGAGCTTCCTCAAAAGCAAAATTTGATTTTTGTTGCTGATATTGATACTCAAGATTACGCCCAATGTTGAGCTTTCGTTCTACAGGCGATAGTTCTATATAACCATCTAGACTTTTTCTACGCAGTAACTCCCCAACCTCCTTCATGAATACCGTTCTGTTATTAATATATTGAATAGCCGGCAGACGATTAATTCGTCTTAATTCATTGACCATTTCCTCTACTTTTTCAGGGTATATATATTCACTATTTAATACGGCTATAATTTCTTCGATCGTTTGTTTTACTTGAGTTTTGCTAAATGCAGACTGAGTGTTTTTTATTGTCTTACTTTCTATTGCATCATTAACGGCATGGCATACAAAGCAATTTACTGTTAAGGCAACAACATAGATAAATTTATTAATAACTTTCATTTTAAACCTTAAATTAAACATACAAAATTTCGCCACTAATTAATCTTAGTAGCGCGTATTATTTAAAAAATGATTTAATTTAGGTAAGTCAATTTTGCTTTATATAGTAAATTACTTTCTTTCCAACCCGATACCCGTGATTTAGCTGGATGTTTCAACAAACAAAACCAAGGAGGTAAACGAACAGCGGTTATTTTTTGATAAATAAATGAAATGATGTAGATAAATAATGCGAGTAGCACAACAAAAATGTAATCTATCTTTCGCTGTTGACTATGATTGAAATGACTTGCCTGATGCGATGTTATCAATGGTAGTTCGACATGAATTTTTTGAACAACATCTAGTAAAATAGAATAGCTCTTAGCGACACTCGAGGGTGATTTTTTTGAAACAGAATTTAAATCCGTCAGTATTAACGCTATGGCTAGCGATAGCATTATAGTACATATGAATTTAATAGGCTTTAAATGCATTTGAAAGTTAAGTAGCAATGAATTTACTCAGAATACCTTAATAATTAGACAATTACATTAGGTTACCACTAGTAAATTTTGATCACTGTGAGCTAAAAAGACATTAACGTAAAGGTTATCAATACTTTTTCTAATACGTTACTATCTATTTGTTAATGAAGTGTAAGGTAGCTAACCTTGCACAGCCTACATAATAAGCTGTTATATTTTTCTCAGAGGGAGAGTTACATGGAAAGCGCAGTTAAAATTTCAAATAAAATGAGTATTAAAGCAACGATAAAGTTTCTGATCATTTTTCTACCTATATTTGGTTTGCTGGTAGGAATTGGGGTTGGCTTAATTGTAGGTAATTCAACGTTTGCGACACCATTTCAATTATACGGTCAAATCGGGGCTATTGTGTTTCCCTCTGTAGGTTTGATGATTTTGGGGCTAAGTTATTTGTTCAAACAAATTAACTCAATTTAATAAAAATCATACAAGCCACTAAAGCAGACAAATAGGGGAGTATCACCTGCATGGAACAGATTATTGATTGCATATTTTGCGATATAGTTTCAGGCGCTGAGTTATGCCATAAAGTATGGGAAGATGACGAACATCTCGCCTTTTTATCAATATATCCCAATACCAGAGGGTTTACCGTCGTTATACCTAAAGAACATTATTCTAGTTATGCCTTTTCACAAGAGGATGACGTTTTGGTAAAACTGACTGTTGCAACGAAAAAAGTCGGTTTGTTGTTAGATAAAGCTCTTGATGGTGTTGCCCGTACGGCTATGGTTTATGAAGGATATGAAATAGACCACTTGCACAGCAAACTTATTCCGATGCATGGAACCGGCGATTCGTCCCAATTTCAACATATAGAACCTACTTTTGGGAAGTATATTGAGAAGTATGAAGGTTATCTGTCAACCCATGATAGTGAAAGAGCCGATGAGCGAGAGCTTTATCTATTAGCTGAAAAAATCAGATCATACGGTGAGTTATAATCAATACGTAAAACCCATACGAGTCGCTCAAAAAGACAAACATAGTTAGTTTTTGTTCCTTCTGCGCTAATTTTAACCTCCTAATGTGGTTTTAAAATTTTTATAACAGGGAAAACGACGGGTGAAATTTATATTCGCAGAGCCAGAAAAGTCATTTTCTAGTAGGAATATACCCGTGGTCATTGAAGATGCGTGATTTTGAACATGGCTAAAAATTTTAGCTACAAGATGCATGATTGAGTAATAGCGAGCTATTAGGATTGAATGCAACGCAGTAGATGAGGTTTTTAGACTGATCAAAACCTGCATCTTCAATGAGTACGGGTATATAGTCTCAAACTTCACCTAGCAATATATTTGAGAATTTAACTTTTAATAATTTTCGAGGCTGTTTTTTCTAAAAGAGAAATCCTACAGGCTCCTTATGTGAGTATATGAGTATGGCGAAAATCCAAAATTTTAAGCCTTTTGTCGGGGTACATTGTGAAACAACAGCATCGGGAACGTTATTAAGGCAGTTGGACATTGAACTATCTGAAGCAATGATGTTCGGCTTGGGTGAGGGCTTAGGTTTTATATTTTGGCATATGAAGATAATGGACTTCCCTTTTATTGGCGGTAGAGTAAAACCCCTCTCACTTACTAAAAATTTGGCTAAAAACCTAAAATTAGAGTTTAAAGTAACAGAAACAGCATCGGTGAAAAAGGCTTGGCATAATGCCAAAGTATTACTTGATGAAAATATCGCTATTGGCCTACAGTTAGATTCTTATTACCTTGAATACTTTGGCGTTAAGTTTCATTTTGCAGGCCATTTTGCTGCCATGTACGGCTATGATGACAATTTTGCCTATATGGTCGATACAAAACCGAACGGAGGAAAGGTTAAAACCTCTCTACAGAGTCTTGCGTTAGCACGGAATGAAAAAGGCCCGATGTCTGCCAAAAATTTAATTTATTCATTGCAAAAAACAGGGCAAGAATTTGAACTATCAAAAATAATTGTTACCGCTATTTTAAATAATGTGACTGAATATCTGAATCCCCCGATAAAAAACATCGGTTATAAAGGCATATTAAAGACAAGTGTAGAGATTAAAAAATGGTTTAAAACAAGTTCAAATATCGAATATGAATTTTGTACAACAGCGATGATCATGGAAAAAGCCGGAACAGGTGGAGCTATTTTCAGAAATATGTACCGTGACTTTCTTCAAGAAGCCTATAGCATCACAAAATTGTCTCCTATCAATGATGCGCACAAACAATTTGTGGTGATTGCTGAGTTATGGACAGAGGTGGCAAGGTTATTGGATAGCGCAGGAAGAAATAATGATGAATCGCTTGTAAATAAAGCTTCTGATATTTTGGTTGAACTGTCTAGTAAAGAGTACCTTGCAATGAAAACCCTTGAAGGAATAGCGGTGTGAATGATATACGGTCTTGAATCGATTTATGATTGAATTCAAAGACCGTTTAAAGGACTTTATTTAAAATTGGCCGTTGCACCAAATCTGTTGCTGGCTCATCATAGTATTTATCAACGATGTACAATAATTGACTGCTGATCTGCCTTAGTCATGTTACTAACAACTAAATTAAATGAATTATCGACCATGCGTTCAATTTCACCTTGTGGAATAGAGCCATTAAGAATAACCGTATTCCATAAACGCTTGTTCATATGGTAACCGGGAATTACCGCTGGAAAAATATCACGCAGCATGATTGCTTCATCAGGATCACACTTAAGGTTCAGCCACCAATCTTGCTTATCGCCATCCCCTTTGCCCATTTTTCCTAGAGCTAAAGTCGCAAACATTTTATTCTTTACTTTAAATACTTGCACCTCGTCACCAAAAGGATAATACAAGGTTGCTTCAATTTTGGAGAGTAAGTATTGTTGTGCTTGTTGATGATCCATTTAATTTCCCAATATCCGTTAAGAATGATCCCGTGTGACCGCACACATAGTATATCCTATACATAACGCTTCTTCACATCCCTGTGATCGCGACATACCGTATATCCTATACATACACGCTCCTTCACATCCCTGTGATCGCGACATACCGTATATCCTATACATAACGCTGCTTCACATCCTTGTGATCGCGACATACCGTATATCCTATACATAAATAATCTAGTGGACTAGGTTTTTAGAGAAATTTTAACCAATTAAAAACTATAGGTTAGCTCAGCCCAAGCACTTAATCCTGTTGCAGGTAAACGAGCCATAACCGCAATATCACTTCCTTTGACACGGTTATAGCCACCTAAATGGTTTTGATATTCTTTATCAAAGACATTATCAATACCTGCTCGTATGGTGACATCAGTATTAATAAAGTATTGGATATCGAGATTAACGATACCATAACCTGCAGATTCTTTTTCGGCATTGGTTAATGATACTTTATCTTGTTTAACCGCGCCGACGATTGCCGCATTCACTATCCAAGATTGCGCTGAATAGGTTACGTTTAACTGACCGTTTAAGGGCGCGACGCGGTATAAATTGTCATCAATATCGCGACGTTCACCTCGCACATAACTCGCTACGCCTGATAATTGAAGATGTTCACTTAATTCATAACGCCAATTAATATCCATACCATAGAGTTTTGCATCAACATTACTAAATTTCAGTGGATTTTCATCACCTGACATCATATTAGCCATCATTTTTGCTGACATATCTGTCATACCTAGCGACGTACCTTGAATATAATCATCAATATTTTGATAGAAAATATGTGGCGATATGGAGAACTGTTGCGTTTGATAATGTAAGCCTAAATCAACTTGGTAAGCCCTTTCTGCTTTTAAGTTAAGATCGCCAATATAAGTATTACCATCCGCTAAACCGCCGGTTGATTCCATAGGTGTCCATAAGTAACGCTCTTGATAAGACGGTGCTCTTGTTTTTATGCCTAAACCGACGTGAGCTGTTAATGCCTCTGATAATTGCGTTTCACTATTTAATGCAAAATCAACAAGTGTGTCTGACCTTGAACGGTCATTGGTATTGAAATTATTTCTTAAATTTCGCGCTAAATCCCCCATTGATGGCATGTCATTGCCCATACTACCGGTCATGTCATCCATATTAGTGGACATATCGCCAGCCATTCCAGCAGCCATATTGTCCATATCTGTGTCCAAATCGGTACCTATAGCAGGGTTCATATCAGTTGCTGACATTGGCATATCCATCATTGCCATAGACGTTGCTACTTCATCTGCATCCGCTTTTATCGATTTGATCCGGGTACCCAATTGAATGTTAGTATCGCCAAATTGCTGTTGCCACTGTAAATACAAGCCCACTCTGTCATCTTGCACATCGTTAAAATTAACCACGGTAAACATCGCATTGTTCGGATTTGTGATCACTGAGTTATGTTCAGCCAAATAGCCGTCAAATCCTATTTCAATATCGCCTAGTGCAAAGCTGCGCTGCAATGAAAAACTAAAGTCTGTGGTAATCGCCGTTGCATTATTACGGCGATATTTTTTACCGTTATCATTTTTACGCATTAAAAAATTTGTCATACCGTGATCGGCATCGACAAAGCCCAATGTCCAAAATGCTTGCCATAATCCCAAAGAAAACTCACCATCAAGACCCGCACGGTGACTAAAAATACATTCAATATCCATAGGTAATGCCGGTGTGCCAGAATTTTGAGTATCCGTATAGTGGTAGCTAAAACCTATTTCGGCTTCGTGGTCTTGACCAAAACCACCATAACGCATATCGCCGCCAAATTGGCGTTTTTCAAATTCAGTCGGTGAAATAGTATCACCTGAACCACTTTCCATATCATCGCCCGATTGCACATTACCGTATAACATTACGCCAACATTACTTTTACTTACGTTGATCACTGACGACAATGTCTGTGCGTTATTATTACTGCGGTAACCCGTTTGAAAGTCCCCCGTCGTTTGCAAACGGCTACCATCAACTACATCAGCTTTACGCATATTAACTTTTATAGAGCCCGCTAAGGTATTAATGCCCGCAGCAACAGGTGCTATTCCTCGATAAACGGTCATAGAATCAACAATAAGTGGCGTTGAATAACTTAATGGTGTATCCATCGAATTGGGGCCTGCGCCAATAACAGGATGATTATCAAGTGAAATAGCAATACGGTCACCATAAAGACCTCGATATTGTGCGATACCGGTAACGGGGCCATTACTGTTCACGTTAGCGCCCGGAACAGACGTTAACCAATTAGCTAAATCGGGTTCGCTCGTTTTTCCTTGGGCAAAACTTTCGTTGTTTTCTAATGCTTTTATGCGCTGATTAGTAATAGTGATCACTTCAAAATCTGCTATTTTCTCTGGAACTTTATCAGCATGACTTGATAATGAGGTAAGGATAAATGAGCTTAAAAATATTTTTATCGTAAGGGCACTAGGCTTGAATTTGAATGGCATAATAATTTCTATGTTTATTGAATTACAACTATTTTGATTTTATTAATCATTGAAAACAAGGGGAAAGTGCCATTGTGCGACATAATGCCGCAGTGAAATTGAACGGTATTTGATGTACATCAAAAAACAACGGGTCAACCTGATAATGACGGGTACATCATTACCCAAAAAATACATTTTTATCATCCGCTTTGCACTAAATGACATCATACTTAAAGTAAATACGCCGACTCCTTAACGCGAATAACTTACCTTGAAAATGTTTGAACAGTAACAATGAAACAACGTTTTTACACTCTTCAACGATTGTCAAAGCCTAAACGTTAATTGACTTAAGCTGCCTTAAATAACCCCAGCCAACTTTAGTTGTGCCATGGCGGTGTTAACTCGTACCGCTTTCAATTCGTTGTATTTTTTTCGATTGATATTAAACGCAAAATAATGAACGCCACTTTTATTTTCAACAAAACCGATATACCAACCTAACATGGTTTTATCATTGGTTTTTCCTGCGCCTGTTTTTGCATAAAGTTTATATTCATCGTTAGCTGCAACTAACATCACTTCTTTTAAGGTGGTTAACGAATTTTCGTTCAATGCCAAGTGATTGTTATAAACCTTTTGTAAGAACTTAACTTGCTCTACCGCTGATATTTTCAGACTACCATTGAGCCAAAAGTTATCCAATTGAGATGATATATCACGATTACCATAGGTAAATTTAGTGACATATTGTTGCATTTTTTGTTCACCAATATTTTCTGCCAATTGACGATAGATAGGTACCATTGAATACTTAAAAGCACTGGCTAAATTGTACTCAGGCAGTTTCCAAACAGGTGGCCACCAAGGTGCTGCGGGATATTTAGTTTTATCGTAATTTAAGACTTGTTGGCTATTTTGAATAATACCGGCTTCAAGACCAATGAGCGTATTGGCAATTTTAAAGGTTGAGTAAGGTGAAAATGCGGTATGTGCTCTTTTATCATTAATAGTAACTAATACACTTTTTTCGTTATCGATAATACGCGTTTTATCAATTTTCACATCGCTTTTGTATTCACTCAATAAAACAAAAGTACACTGTGGATCACCTTCATTACATTGATAATCACTACTTGCATTCACATGACTAGCAAAATTCAAAGTGATCATTAATGCTATAATTTTTTTGAAACGAATACTCATTTTATTTCCTCTAAAACCTACACAGTTTAATACTTAGCTTACCTTTTATTACCTCTGGTGACGTTCACTTGAGTATTGATGATAATTACCATCTCAGTAAGTCGCTAGTTCATCTTCAAGTGTAGCGGTCAAGTAAATCTGGCGGAGTGACAATATCATAAACCCTTGTCTCCATTGCGTGATCTACATCACAATAGTATTTACTTACATGGCCTGGGCATCGCTATGTAAGAATATTATCCATTACCCAAGCAGTGTGGGTCGCGGTATCGCCGGTTGATGGGTGTAAGGCTTCATTATGTAAATGTTTTTGCATATTCAACGTATGATATAGCTGAATATTTTCAGGATTTTCAATAAATAATTCTTTAGTGTTTTCTGCGCTAATAAGCTTGATTGGTTGCTCATCAAAAACTGAAAATTCAATTTTCCCATTACAGCCTAAAATTTCAACTTTATCTTCTCTTTGACTACAACCAAAATTCCAACTCCCAGAGCCGGTAACGCCACTTTGATGCAGCCAACTTGCCACTATGGCATCTTTAGCACTGTATAAACCTTGTTGATTGGTACTTAAGCCAACCACATGTTCAATATCACCTAAGAGATAATTAAATAAATCTAAACCATGACTAGCAAGGTCGTCAAAGTAACCTCCAGGAGCAATATTTTTATCGGTACGCCAATTATATTCTTTTGATAAATCAACAGCATTTGCAGGTTTACTTAAGTACCAGTTAATATGACGAACGTCACCAATAGCGCTTTTAGCCAACCAAGCTTTGATTTTTTGAAATCGAGGTAAGGAACGTCGATAATATGAAACAAACAGCGGAATATTCTTATCACTAAAGGCTTTATTTATCGCTAAACAGTCTTGATATGTTGGTGCTAATGGCTTTTCTATACAGCAAACTTTACCTGCCTGTGCGACTTTTAATGCATATTCTTTGTGGCTATCAGGTGGCGTTGCAATATATATCGCATCAATTTCGGGATTATTGATCATTGAGTCTACGTCTAAATAATAGCGTTCAATGTTATGTCTACTGATGTAATCCTGCACTTTTCCTTCATTACGCCCCATTACTGCAGCAACATGAAAACCCTCTGTTTTTTGATAGGCAGGGGTACTTTTTAATTCAGTTACCTTACCACAACCAATCACCCCCCAACGGATACCTTTGTACATCGACATTTTTATACCTATGAGTAATCAATAACTAACACCATTAAACAAACTTTATCCTTTTTGATGATGTCACGATAGAGGAAACAACGTTTTGATACACTATTTCCCTGATAAAGTAAGGATAATAGATGACAATTTGACAATCAGTGTCACAATAGATACTTAAACTGCTTGGATACTATACCCATTAAACTTCAAGCTGCATCTAGAGGTGTGATGGGTATAGTATCCTTGAGTTTGTAATGATAAATAATTATAAGGATTCTAAATGAAGGGTTTTATGACCTTACTACTACTTGGTTTAAGTAGTTTAAGTTATGCCACTGAGCAGGCAGAAGAGATATTCAAGCAACTGGCCCCGTCACTGTATCAAATTAGATTGATTGACCATGTAAGTGGTGAAAAAGCATCAATAGGTTCGGGGTTTCAAATCAGCAGTGATGGCTTAATTGCCACAAACTACCATGTGATTTCAGGTTATGCTCGTCACCCTAAAAAATACAAAATTGAGTTTTTAGATCACAAAGGCAATAAGGGTCTACTTACTTTGCAAAGTGTCGACGTCATTAATGATTTAGCCCTAGTTAAGCGTAGCACCGAAGCAGAGATGCCATTTTTTTCAATTGCAGATAATGTACCCGCCAAAGGGGAGGAACTTTTCTCGTTAGGTAATCCTCATGACTTAGGTATGATTGTTGTTCCCGGTACTTATAATGGTTTAAAAAAAGAGTCTTTCAACGATAAAATTCATTTTACTGGCTCTGTCAACTCAGGCATGAGTGGTGGTCCAGTAGTAAATAAAGATACACAAGTAGTCGGTATTAATGTCGCGACATCGGGTAACCAAATTGGTTTCTTAGTTCCACACGATAAACTGCTTTCTTTATTTAAGGCTTATCAGCTATCCCCTCCGGTAAGTATTGACCTGCAAATGGCTGAGCAGTTGGCTTTTAATCAAGACAAGTTAATATCAACAATATTGAATAGTGAATGGCAACTAAAACCCTTAGGAAAGGGCTTAATTCCAAACGTTGATGTACCCTTTATTCGGTGCTGGGGAGATTCAAATGCAGATAAAAACGATGCCTTAATTTTAGCAGCAGTGGCTAAATGTTCTCTTGATGAAAATACCTATTTATCTTCTGATTTTTTTACTGGCTTTTTAGAAATGGAATTTCGCTATATGCAGGCCAAAGAAATTAGCGATACTAAATTTTATTCATTATATGAACAACATATTAAACGGGCAGGCCCTTCAAATAAAGCGAGCAAGGATGATGTGACTGAATATCAGTGCCATCACGATATTGTTTCGCCAATGAATAACGGCATGAAGAGGAAATCAATTTTTTGTACTCGTGCCTATAAAGACTTCCCCAAACTATATGATGTACTCTATTTAAGTGCCTCTATTGACAAAGATAATCAGGCGTTGGTGAGCCATTTCACCATCGCTGGCGTAAAACAAGATGCCGCAATGGACTTCACCCAGAAATTTATGGAGTCTGTATCATGGAAATAATCATTGAAGAAATAAGTCGTACTCATAAACTTATTGGTCGCCATAAATTCCTGCAAAAAAGCGTGAATATTGGTAGGGGATACCAAAACGATATCATTGTTTCCGACCCACATGTTTGTGCCGAACATTTACATTTGAATTTTGATGGCGAACACTGGATTATTACCGATCAAGACTCTATTAACGGCAGTTATCTTGATGAGAGTAAATTGACTGCGGATCAGCATATCATCAAGTCGGGCGATATCATTACCCTTGGCAAAAGTCAGGTACGCATTGTATTTCCGAACCACCCAGTAGAAAAAAGTGTAAGCTTTAGTCCTTTTGAAAGTTTGATTAATATTGCACGTAACCCTTTAATATTGACGGCTAGCATTGCCTTGTTTGCCAGTATTACCGCTTGGGTATTTTATTTAAACAACCCGCTGACGGTCACTTTTACACAGTTGTTAGTTCCTGCGATTAGCATGACATTATTATTTGCAGTATGGCCTGGGGCAATCGCTATCATATCGCTATTAACTAAGCACGATACACGGGTATTGAGCCAGTTAGGGATTTGTTTTGCCTTTTTTAACCTGATGTGGGTAAGTGATGTTATTGAGCGTTTTGTGCACTTTAATACTTCAAGTGACTTCCCGCTAATATGGCTGTTAGCAATCATTCCAATCGCCTTAGCATTCTGTTTATTTTGGTTCAACTGTAGTATTGGCTTTCATATGAGTGAGCGTCGTCGTGTCGTTATTGCATCGTGTTTAACGATATTACTGTTTGGTGGTAGCTTCTTGATCCAATTAAGCAAGAAACCAGAATTCAATCCTCGCCCTCAATATGATGCATCATTGATGACACCCGCCTTTATGATAACTTCGGGCAGTAGCATTGAAGAATTTATCGAAGACAGTTCAAAGCTCTTTGAAAAAGCGAATAAGACCATACAAGATAAAGAATAAACGGCCAATAAACCTCAAGCCTTAAAGTCTACAAAGAGATTTTAAGGCTTTTTAAGATAAACGTCATTTGCATAACGCTCCTGTAGATAACCTTGCAGATCGATGAGCTCTTGTTCAGTGAACCAACGTTGATGCGCGCGATAATAGTCTTGTGTTTGATAAATATCCTTTAGTAAATGATTAATATCATCAATCACTCTTTCACCTAACTTACTTTTAGAACAACTAAAGTGAGCAATTAAATAAGGTGGTGCGCCAGCAATAGTATATTTTTCCAGCAGTGCTTTTTGATCATTTGTAGGGACTATATCAATAGGTAAGGCGATCAAATAATCAATACGTTGGCTATAGAGCATTGCTTCTAGAGCTGTCACTCGACTGGATCCACCGCGATAATGAATGTTCTGTGGGGAAATTTGTTCTATCTCTCCATCTAAAAATGGACCAAATGAAATACCGTCTGCAATACCTATTTTGGCTTTTGGGAAGTGCTTAAAAATATCTTTAATAGCAATAACCTCACCCTGTTCATTTAACAGCGGTGCAGGCAATGAATGACTTCGATTAAAGCGATAGAGTTTATGAGTTATATAAAAACTTTGCGGTGTCGAAAATAGCGAATATTCTTCTCTAGTTTTTATTTTAGCGCGATTGGCAGCACAACTATTTGGGGTGTTTTTTATTGAGGAATCAATACGTTTCATCGAGACTCTATTGATTTTTATATTGTAGTCACTGAGTTGAGAAACAATTTTACTTTCAATATAAGTAGCGACTGAAGTATCTGGAGAGACTTTTTCTAGTAAATTAATATTTTCTTTTTTATCTTCTAATAGCCAAATTATCTCTTCTCGTATGGGTAGAGAATCATTGTTGGCTACTTGCTCTGCATAAGCATAAGCGCTATTAATAAAGTAGAAAGGAAATATAGTAAAGATTACAAAACGAATTAATATCAATATATTACCCTCTTATCAACAATGATAAACGCGTCGAATTTTCTTATAGACACTATCATTAAAGATATATGCTCAGAGTGTTTAAGTACTCTGAACAGTAACATTTTATATTAAGGTTTGGCAATAAATCCTACGGCATCATAAACCGACGTAATGATTTTAGACGCCTGAGCTGAGGCTTTTTCGGCACCACTTCTCATTACTGAATCTAAGAAAGCTTGATCACTACGATATTGATGATATTTCTCTTGAATAGGCTCGAGTAAGGCAACAACCGCTTCAGCAACATCCCCTTTTAGGTGTCCATACATTTTATCTTCATATTGTGGCACCAATTGTTCAATAGTTTGCCCGGTACAACATGAAAGCAATGACAATAAATTTGAAACACCTGGTTTTTCAGCCACATCAAAATAGATATTTGCCTGTTCGTCAGAATCAGTGACCGCACGTTTAATTTTCTTCGTGATTTTTTTAGGATCTTCTAACAAACCAATAAAATTACCTGGGTTAGTATCTGACTTTGACATTTTTTTGGTCGGCTCTTGTAAACTCATAACACGCGCACCAAACTCAGGAATATAAGGATCTGGGACAGTGAAGGTTTCACCATGAAGGTTATTAAAACGCGTAGCAATATCACGCGCCAACTCCAAATGTTGTTTTTGGTCATCGCCAACGGGGACACGATCTGCTTTATAAAGTAAGATATCTGCCGCCATTAATACCGGATAAGTAAATAAGCCGGCATTCATATTTGCCTCCGATTTTTGTGACTTATCTTTATATTGGGTCATACGGTTAAGTTCACCCATTTGCGTATAACAATTTAATACCCAATTTAATTGGGCATGTTCAGGCACATGAGATTGAATGAAAATAGTACTTTTTGCAGGGTCGACGCCACAAGCTAAATATAACGCTAAGCCATCTAACGTTGCTTTTCTTAACGCTGCAGGGTTTGGACGTACAGTTATTGCATGTTGATCAACCAGCATATAATAACATTCATGGCTATCTTGCATGTTAACCCATTGTTTTAACGCGCCTAAATAATTACCTATGGTTAATTCACCTGAGGGTTGGCAGCCACTTAATACGATAGGTTTAGTCATGATGTTCCTTTATTGAGAGTAGTTTTTATTAATTCGTTTGCTATATTTATTTAACGCTTGCTAATTGAGCACGCATTTCATCAATAGCAATTTTATAATCCGGTTTTGAAAATATGGCAGAGCCCGCCACAAACATATCAGCGCCTGCTTCGGCAATTTCGGCAATGTTATCCGCTTTCACGCCGCCATCCACTTGCAGTCGAATATCACGGCCACTGGCTCTGATTTTTTCTTTAACCAATCTTAATTTTTCTAGTGTTGTCGGTATAAAAGACTGTCCACCAAAACCAGGGTTCACTGACATCAGTAAAATAACGTCAAGTTTATCCATAACAAAATCTAAACAGTGTAAGGGCGTAGCCGGGTTTAATACCAAACCTGCTTTGCAACCGTTATCTTTTATTAATTGTAAGCTACGGTCAATATGATCACTCGCTTCCGGATGAAAGGTAATTATATCTGCACCTGCTTTAGCAAAACTTGGAATTAAGCTATCAACAGGTTTCACCATTAAATGTACATCGATAGGAGCCGTAATACCGTAATCACGCAACGCTTGGCAAATCATCGGCCCAAAAGTTAAGTTGGGTACAAAGTGGTTATCCATCACATCAAAGTGAATAACATCAGCGCCCGCTGATAATACTTTAGCAACATCATCGCCTAAACGAGCGAAATCCGCAGATAAAATGGAAGGTGCAATTAAAAATTTTGACATAAATCCCCCTGAAAAATCAGCGCTACTTTACCTAATAGACAAGTAAAAATGAAGCTTTAACGCTTAACTAATAAGAATATTACACTTACTTTACTAGTTAGAGGCTGGTTACAATATTAAATAATCAAACAAAATTCATAATATATTGTTTTTAAATGTTTTTTAGTTAAATAACTTATTTGACTAACTCGAAGTAACGACTAAACTTTGTTTTATCATCTACAGGGAAGTAGATCTTGATTTAATTCAATTTGATGTTAATACGCGCCTATTCTAAAAATACGCCTTGTATAATAAATTATTTAAAATCAATCACAAAAAATGATCAGATAATTGATCAACTTGGTATTAGCTATTGTTGCACCTTTTTAGGGCTTAATCCCATATGTTTGCACAAAAATAGTAATCAAACCATAAACAACCAAGACAGCAAAACCATAACAAGCTGTATTTATTGAATATTATTTAAAATATAAACGGGCACTCCACTTGCAATAACGAAATAAATTATTAAAACTTAAAGAGAAAAACATGAAAAAATCATTCATTTCAATCGCACTAATATCATTATTTGCCTCAACAACATTTACGTCAACTCAAACCCTTGCTGTAGAAGGTTTATCCGCTAACGTTGGGATGACCAGTAATTATTTATGGCGTGGCCTAGAACAGACTAATGGAGCGGCAGCGATTTCTGGCGGCATTGATTACGCAGCAGACTCTGGTTTTTATATAGGCACTTGGGCATCAAATGCCGACTGGGCTGATGGCATGACTTATGAATTAGATGTTTACGGTGGATTTGGGGGGAATATCAGTGAGACGGTGTCCTATGATATTGGGTTTATTTATTTCGCATATCCTGACGAAACTACTGGCAATGCCGACTTTTCAGAAATTTACGCAAATTTATCTTTTAATGCATTAACCATAGGTGTGGCTGTTTTAACTGATGCTGAAGGTGCTGATTTTGGCGACTCTATTTATGCTTCTGCTGATTATGCATTTTCTTTCGCTAATGAAGCTGAAGTTACCTTACATATTGGTTCATATTCTGGTGATTGGTTAACAGAGGACTCTATTGATTATGGTATTAATTTAAGTAAAAGCGGATTCACTATTGGTGCATCAGCGACTAACCTTGATGGCGCCCCAGGTGATATGAAAGTTTATGTTTCTTATGCCATTGATATTGATTTGTAATTAAAAAACTATCCATTTCAGCTAGACAGTATTTATGATTGTGTGGTTTTTCCTTAACCTAATGTTTATTCATTATGCCTAGCTGCTCTACTACCATCATCAATAACCAAACCATGCTAATTATTGTCCATCTTGTGGGCAGCGTAATTTCATAACACGGCTGTTATTCGTCTTATCCTGTAAAGATGAGCAAATAGTGAATCAACTTGGGATGGTTTTTATAAATTAGGGTGTCTTGAATTGTTCATAACTAAAATCTAACTGATGACTATTTTTCTTATATTGTTGAGGAGTAAACTTAAACGTTTGCTTAAATGCTTCGATATACGAGGAACAAGAATGATAACCGACTTGGTGGGCAGCATTTTGCACTGGGATATTCTGCTCTAATAATTGTAAAGATACAATCAACCTTAGCTTTTGTCGCCATAACGGATAAGATAAACCTACTTCACTTTTAAACAATCTCGACAACGTCCGCTCAGAAGCTCCTACATAAATAGACCAGTTTTTAAGGGTTAATTCATTGCTCGGATTTTCTAATAATGCGTTAACTATGGGTGTTAATCTGCGGTCTCTTGGCATTGGAATTTGTAATTCTATTGCCTGATCAAGCCAAATTTGATCATAAAGTACATCAATAAGTCGATATTGTTCAACTGACACTTCTTGTTGTGCCACAAATCCAGCGTTAAGATGTAAGATTAACTCTCGAAAAAAGTTAGACACCTCTAGTACTCGACTTGTCATTGGCGTTTTTCTTTTGTTATTTGGTTTTAAATAAAGACCGAGTAACTTGGTGTCGTTTAAAGCCCAAGACTCATGCACCGTATTCGCGGGAATAAACAACGCGCGATGGTGCGGAATGTAAAACTGTACACCATCAGACTGTGTTTTTAACATGCCCTTTAATGGATAAAGTATTTGATGCCAAACATGTTGATGTGGTTCATCATAGGTGCCTTTATTCATATCAATGATGTTAAATAGTAACGACTGACCTTCACTCGTTTGTATAAGTTCATTGGCTTCAGAAAAAGGTTGGCGAGTTATCATTATTTGTTGTCTTTTTATCTTTATCACGCAAATGATGTTTTTGATTAGTATAGTGCTTAATGATAAAAAATGTGAAGTACTCAAAGATGAATAATGACTATCGCACCAAGCTCGTTCATTTAGGTCGTTCAACAGCTAAAAGTAACAATACTGTAAATCCGCCTCTATCAAGGGCTTCAACAGTTGTCTTCAATACCCTAGCTGAATTCAAAGCCTCTTATCAACAACCCACCTTTACGAACCTTAGGTATGGTCGTTCTGGCACCTCAACCGTGTTTGAATTACAAAATGCGATGGCTGAGTTAGAACAAGTTGAAAGCTGTATTGCCACCGCTTGTGGTTTAAGTGCAGCTATAGCAGTTATTGCTGCTCATGCTGGTGTAGGTAAACATATTTTAGTAAGTGAAGGCGTCTATGGGCCGGTAAGAGCTTTTTGTGATGATGAACTCATAAAACAAGGAACACAAGTCAGTTACTTCTCAGAAAGTGAGCAATTAACAAAGAAGATTCAAAGTAATACTGCCCTAATTTATCTTGAAGTGCCTGCTTCAATCACTATGGAATTGATTGATATAAGCAACGTTTGTAAACAAGCGCATAAAACAAGTATTCCTGTTGCCTGTGATTCTACGTGGGGCACACCTCATTTTTTTAAACCACATCAACTCGGTATTGATATATCGATACATGCTGCAACAAAATACATCAACGGTCATTCCGATGTGATGCTAGGTTTAATCACTGCTAGTAATGCTTATATGCCACCAATACGTCAATGGTGTGATCGTTTCGGCTCACATGCTTCACCTGACGCGTGTTGGCTTACACTAAGGGGCTTAAGAACGTTGTCGGTTAGAATGCAACAACATCAAGAAAATGCGTTCATTGTCGCAAACTGGCTGTTAAAACAAAATGAAGTTAAAAAAGTGATTTTCCCACCGCTGTTCACGGGCAAAGCACTTGAATTGTACCAACAACAGTTTTCTGGTTGTGCTGGCCCTTTTACCTTTGAACTGCATGTTTGTAATGAAACTAATTTTGAAAAATTTATCGATGGTTTAGTTTTGTTTGGTCTAGGTACCAGTTGGGGAGGATTTGAAAGTTTAGTCATGCCAGCTATTGCTCATCAAGATCGAGCAAAAGACGTTATGCCTGATAATGGTCGATTAGTTAGGTTGCATATTGGTTTGGAAGCGCCACACGATCTTTGTCACGATCTCAGAAGTGCTTTAAGCCATATTCCTACACCCTAAATTAGTTAGGCAAGTCTTATACCAATTGAAATAATGAATCGATCATTTTAAGGCGGTCTAAATATCCAATATCTGCGTTACTTTCAATCCCAATAGCACGCTATTACTCACTCAAGCGCCTTGCTCTTGAACATTTACTCTCGCTTATAATAGATCATGACTTTAATTCAATTAATGGTATTAGTTAGATTTGTCTTTGTTCTTTTTATCTTTATCTTTATCTTTATCTTGATTTATCTCTTCATCTTTATCGGCTAATTCATAGCCATTAATGCTATTCATAAAGTTTTTAAATTGATCGAGAAGCTGAGCATTACGACCAAATTCGGCTTCGAAAACGGAGTCGAGTAAATCGATATATTGCGCTTCTTCTGGGGCTAACAACTCTCTTGCAGTTTCAGCTAAAGTTTGAACTTGACCAATATAATCAAGTAAAGGTTTAACCTCTTTATTTTGCGCTAGTGTATTGTTGTCACCAAAATTATTCACTTCAGCATATTTTTGGCTAACGTAAGTTGTTTGGGTTTGTTGTAAGTCTAAACGAAACCCTGATAATTCTTCCTTGTCATAACCAATATCTAAAGCCATTTCAAATGCTTGGTTAATATCGCCACTAAAGAACTCTTTTTGTAATTTATTAATATCTTTGATCAGTGCGCCAATCGCTTCTTTTTCACCGTCATCTAACTCTCCCTCAACAGCATATGAAAAGTTCATTGAACTATACGACGAGCTACTTGCTTGATAACTTTCACTGGAAAACCCTTCACCAGTAGTTGCACTATAACGCTCAACCGCTGCCCGCTCATGAAAGTCGCTAAAGGAAATAGTAACCACATCGCCATCAGCAGTAGTTATACTTAAATCGCTGTCTCTTGATTTTGACACATAGGCTGCATTTTCAAGGGAAACTTGTTTATCAATCGCAAATTCCTGGCCTAATGAATCAAACAAGTTTGTTACCGGTTGCCCACCACTAGTGACAGGTGATTGTAAGTTTTGTTGAAATTCGTTGATGCCATCATCAATTAAAGTACGGCTCTTTTGAATTCCGACCCCTAACTCTTCATCAAGCAAAGATAAATCTTCTAACTCTTTTAGCGCTTCACCAAAACCTTGTTCAATACCCGCACGCGCTTGTTGTAGAAGTTCTTCAAGACCTTCTTGGTCAACACCATCGGCTTTTGCTGCTTCGATGCGATTGCTAATAAATGACAAGACGTTGTTCGCCACCTTTTCATAATCAAAAATTTTGCTGTCTTCAACAGCCTCTTGAGGCTCTGCTTTGTCTTTAAAGGCTACGGCAAGTGATGAAGAAAACTGTTTTGATATAGATTGATAAATAACTTTGGTACCCACTGCTGCATTGCTATGTAATGCAACATCGCTTTTGGGCGAAAAAATATCGTTCTGTGTCATAAACTTCATCGGATTATTTGATGATTTATTACGGGGATAAAGTAACGCAGCAAGGTTTATGTTGTTATCAATTTTGTTCATGATGGTAGCTTGTTAATAAGCGGTGCTTCATATATCGGCATATATCCACAATACTTTAGTAGTTATAGGTCAATTATAGTACAAAAAACATCCTATTCATGTGAAATTATTTTAAAAGTAATGACATCAATTAATTAGCTAAATTTACCATCAATAATCACTTTATAAACTACATTGATATAGCGCAAATTAGCACTAATGCTAGACAAAATCTCAACTGACGTTACACTCTGCGCTAAATTTTGTTACCGATTATCTTCAACTTAAAAAGGCCTTTTATGTTTAGCCACATTCATCCCGATAATTATGACCAGCAACTTGAAGATAAAAAAAATAGTATTCAGCAGTTATTTTCTACTTTCGCCTTACCAAATTTCGAAGTATTTACATCTGAACCGCTTAATTATCGCTTTCGCGCTGAATTTCGCGTCTGGCATGATGGTGATGACCTTTATTACATCATGTTCAATTCAGCAACTAAACAAAAATTCCGGGTTGATTATTTCCCCGTAGGCAGTACCTTAATCAACCAAGCAATGAGCGCACTATTAACGCATATTAAGGACAATGAAGTGTTACGCCAACGCTTATTTCAGGTTGACTTTTTATCAACAAAAAGTGGCGAGTTATTGATTAGCATGCTTTACCACAAACAGTTAGATGACGAATGGCTAGACGCAGTTAAAAGCTTAAAACAACAATTATCTGTTATTGCTCCGGTTGACATTATTGGCCGCGCCCGCAAACAAAAGGTAATTATAGATAAAGATTACTTAATGGAGTCGCTCAACGTTGGCGATAATACCTATATTTATCAGCAGGTAGAGAATAGTTTTACGCAACCTAACACTGGCGTGAACGAAAAAATGTTGTTATGGGCACAGCAAGCGACAAAAAATTCAAGTGGTGATTTAATTGAACTCTACTGTGGTAATGGTAATTTCAGCATTGCTTTAGCAGAAAATTTTGAGCGCGTATTGGGCACTGAAATCTCAAAAACGTCAGTAAAATCTGCGCAAGTAAATATTGCGGCTAATCATATCGAAAACATCGATATTGTTAGAATGTCGAGTGAAGACTTTAGCCAAGCAATGAATGGTGAGCGTATTTTCAGGCGATTAGAGGGTTTTGATTTAACCGCTTATAACTATGATACTGTTTTAGTTGACCCACCACGTGCAGGGCTGGACCCTGATAGTGTTGAGTTAGTCAGTCGTTTTGAAAAAATCATTTATATTTCGTGTAATCCACATACCCTACACGATAATCTTACCTATTTGCTTAAAACCCATAAAATTGAGAACTTCGCCTTATTTGATCAATTTCCATATACTGATCATGTTGAAACAGGCGTTATTTTAACCCGTATTTAAAGGCCGCGTAGTTAATCTGAGCTCATTAAATTAACTACTTACGACCATTAAATTCTGCTGCACCGCGCGCAATAAAACGTAATTGTTGAATTGTGCGTTGTGCCAGTTCTTCTAAGTCTTTTGTTTCAACATCTAAAGCATCCGAACCTGCACTAAACACAATAGTCACCGCCGCATCTGCTTGAATGTATGCAATTTTTGTATCGAGTTTATTGGCTTTTTGCAAATAGTCACATAATTCCATGGTGAAATAACGAACTTCACGATTGACTGCGGCTCGAAATGCCGCAGACGTACCAGAACGTTCACGCAATAATAATCGAAAAATATTACCGTTACTTTCAATAAATTCCATAAACGTGACCACAGATATTTGAATAACCGAGCCACCTTTTTCAATACGTTGTCGGGCTTGACGCATTAATTGTCGTAACGTTAAACCGGCTTCATCCACTAAGGTTAAACCTAACTCATCCATATCAGTAAAATGCCGATAAAAAGAGGTAGGTGCTAAGCCTGCTTCTTTAGCCACTTCACGTAAGCTTAAACTTGAAAAGCTACGCTCACTACTCAATTGACTTAATGCTGCATCGATTAATTGTCGTCGCGTTTTTTCTTTTTGCTGTGCACGAACGCCGCTCATGAATGGACTACCTGTTATCTCGCTAATATAATCATAATACTCAAACGATTAAACATTACCAGTCGTTTCCTAAGATCAGTGAATAATAGGGATTAAAATGAAAAAAACTCGTCGGATCACTTGACGAATGACAAATGGTGATCAAAACTAGCGTACACGTGTACACTGAATTTATTTTAGACTATCTGGAACATCCATGAAAAAACCTCCTATTATTTGGCTAAACGTCATTGTATTTCTAATTACGTTTCTATTTGCCGCGATAGCAGTGCCATATAGGGCCATTACCCACGGTTTTGACGCAACTGAAATAACCGCTGCGCTCATTTGCTTCATTTATTGCGGTATGTCGATTACGGCCGGTTATCATCGCCTTTGGTCACACAAAACCTATCAAGCTCATTGGTCACTGCGCATAATATTCGCTTTAGGTGGCGCTTTTGCATTACAAAACAGTGCGTTGCATTGGTGTTCCGATCATCGTATTCATCATAAACATGTTGATAAAAACGATGTAGACCCCTACTCCGCAAAAATGGGCTTTTGGTATTCGCATATTGGCTGGATGTTAAGACACTATAAAGCGAGTAGTTATTCTGATTATACCAATGCCCGTGATCTACAAAAAGACCTTATTGTGATGTGGCAGCATAAGCATTATTTGCTGTTAACATTAACAACAAATTTTGGTATTCCGCTACTTTTTGGCTTTATCCATGGTGATATTATCAGTAGTTTATTATTACTCGGCTTTTTACGTTTAGTATTAAGTCATCACACCACTTTTTTTATTAACTCCTTGGCTCATATCTGGGGTAAACAAACGTATACTGACAAAAATACCGCGCGAGACAATGGTGTTTTAGCTTTTTTAACTTTTGGCGAGGGTTACCATAATTTTCATCACCTTTTTGAAAACGATTATCGCAACGGTATTCGCTGGTGGCAATTTGACCCGACAAAATGGCTTATTAAAAGTTGCCAGTTTTTAAAGTTAACCTCAAAGTTACGCACTAGCCCTGAAGATAAAGTAGAAAAAGCACGACTTGCAATGGTGTTACAGCGTAGTCAGCAGAAATTAAAATTTCATCCTGAAGCAGAACAACTGCGAGCTCGCCTTCAACAAGAATATGATACCTTGATCGTAAAAGTGAATGAATTTTATGATGCCCGTAAACAACTGATCGCTGCTAAGCGCGACAAACTCATGGTTGACGTTGGCAACTGTGAATTAATGGCACGCTATAAAGAGTTAAAGCAAAGACTTGCAGAACAGCAAAGAAGCTGGCAATTATTGGTCGAAAATTTAGCTTAATCACACGATAGATAAACAATTGATATAAAAACAGTTACCTTATTATTAATTCCTGCTAAAATTTTTTAAACGATAGCAGGAATAATGGTAATATCCTTGACTAAAAAAGCGGAAGTAACACCTAAAAAAACAAGCGAAAAGTCCTTTGATTTTGATGTGATCATTATCGGCACCGGACCCGGTGGTGAAGGGGCAGCAATGAACCTTTCCAAGCAACAAAAGAAAGTTGCAATTATTGAACGTTATCATAATGTTGGTGGCGGATGCACCCATTGGGGCACTATACCTTCTAAAGCATTACGTCAATCAGTTAGCCGCTTAATTGAGTATAACTCCAATCCCTTATTTAACGCCGGACAAGAAAATAAGCACCTAACTTTTCAAGATATTTTGGGTCATGCCTCTGCTGTTATTCGTAAACAAGTTAATTTACGTAGTGGTTTCTATAATCGTAATCGTGTTGAACATTTTTTAGGTGAAGCTTCATTTATTGATGCTCATACTATACGAATTCTCCGTGATGATGGCTCGGTTGAACAAATTACCGCTAAGCAAATTATTATCGCAACTGGTTCTAAGCCCTATCATCCAGATGACATTGATTTTAATCACTCACGGGTTTATGACTCAGACAGTATATTAGAGCTTAACCACTCTCCCCGACATATCATTATTTATGGTGCTGGAGTAATTGGTAGCGAATACGCGTCAATATTTAGAGGCTTAGGGGTAAAAGTTGATTTAATCAATACCCGCGACCGTCTACTGTCATTTCTTGATACTGAAATGTCCGATTCACTAAGTTATCACCTATGGAATAACGGCGTTGTTATTCGTCACGGTGAACAAATTAAGCAAGTTGATGCTACTGATGACGCTGTCGTAGTGCATTTAGAGTCGGGCAAAAAGATGAAAGCCGACTGTTTATTATGGGCTAACGGAAGAACGGGTAATACGGCTGATTTAAATCTTGCCGCGGCTGGTTTAAAAGCTGATGGTCGCGGCCAAATCAAAGTTAATGATCGTTACCAAACAGAGGTTGACAATATTTTTGCTGTTGGCGATGTTATTGGTTATCCCAGCCTTGCCAGTGCAGCCTTTGATCAAGGACGCATTGTTGCTAGCAGCATGAATAATGATGACTGCAAAGCGAAACTCATCGTTGATATTCCAACCGGTATTTATACTATTCCAGAAATTAGCTCTGTGGGGAAAACCGAGCAAGAACTTACCGAAGCAAAAATTCCTTATGAAGTGGGTCGCGCACAATTTAAGCATTTAGCCCGAGCACAAATTTCAAATAATTTAGTGGGTTCATTAAAAATACTTTTTCATCGAGAAACAAAAGAAATATTAGGCATTCATTGTTTTGGTGAGAATGCAGCGGAAATTATTCATATCGGCCAAGCGATCATGCAACAAACCAATGGTGGTAATACCATTGAATACTTTGTGGAAACGACCTTTAATTACCCAACCATGGCTGAGGCTTTTCGAGTTGCCGCGCTCAATGGCTTAAATCGTTTATTTTAGATAACGGTTAATTAAATTAATACTGAGCGCTAACCAAAATATTGTTTGGCGCTATTAAGGAAAACGATGAAAAATATCAAAAAACTCATTATTTCATGCGTAATAGCTTCCACAAGCTTAACAACTTTTGCGTATGATAATGCCGATAAATTAGAAGAAAGTTCGTATACTATTTACTTAGTTCGGCATGCCGAAAAACAAATAATTGCTGGTGAAAGAAATCCAGAACTAACTCAATGTGGCATTAAACGCGCAGAGCAACTTGCCAGTATTTTGGATAACGTTAACTTAGTGAATGTTTATAGTACCAGCTATAAACGCACCATGGCGACAGCGGAGCCAACAGCTCAACAAAAACACTTGACCATAAAAAACTACGACCCACGAGAATTAACTACCATTGCGACACAACTCATCAGTGAAAAGAAAAATGCGCTCGTTGTTGGTCATAGTAATACTACACCTCAACTAACTGAGCTACTTAGCAAACAAGCAGTTAAAGGTTTAACTGAATTGGAGTTTCAAGAACTTTATCAAGTACAAATAACGGCAAATGAAAGAATACTAACGCGCTTAAAGCAACCATTAGAATGCCAATAGCTTTTTTTTAAAATCGTCACGAGTATATCCATATGTCGTAATATTACTTGTAGGAACGCAAGTATTTGGCTTTATCCAGAACTAAAAATTGACCATTCGTCTAAAACATAAAAAAGGAGCCGAGGCTCCTTTTTTCTACATTATGTAAAGTACAGCCGTACCTTTTATTTTGCGTGGTATGGTTTACTTAATCTATGTACCGACTCAATAAAATGACCGGCATGGTCAGGATTCACATCAGGGTGAATACCATGGCCTAAATTAAAGACATGCCCTGTACCACCTTCACCAAAACCATGAAGAATTTTTGCTACTTCTTGTTCGATGCGTTCAGTTGGCGCATAAAGCATTGAAGGGTCCATATTGCCTTGTAAAGCCACTTTATCGCCCACTCGAGCTTTAGCGACTTCAATATCGATTGTCCAATCTAGACCAACTGCATCACAACCCGTAGCCACTATATCTTCAAGCCACATGCCGCCATTTTTAGTAAACAGTGTTACCGGTACTGCACGGCCGTCGGCATGACGTGTTAAACCATCAACAATTTTCGCCATGTATTGCAATGAAAAATCTTTGTAATCACGCGGAGATAATACACCGCCCCAAGTATCAAAGACCATCACTGACTGTGCACCCGCAGCGATTTGTGCATTCAAATAGCTGATCACCGAATCGGCTAATTTATCGAGTAATAAATGTAATGCTTGTGGATCAGAAAACATCATTTTTTTAATTTTCGTAAAGGCTTTAGAACTACCACCTTCGATCATATAAGTCGCTAACGTCCACGGACTACCCGAGAAGCCAATTAAAGGCACTTCACCCTTTAATTCACGACGAATAGTACGTACCGCATTCATCACGTAACCTAACTCATCTTCTGGATCAGGAATGCCAATTTTATCTATATCAGCTTTACACGTAATCGGACGTTCAAATTTTGGTCCTTCACCTGTCTCAAAATATAACCCTAAACCCATCGCATCAGGAATGGTTAAAATGTCACTGAAAAGAATTGCTGCATCTAATGGAAAACGACGTAATGGTTGAATAGTCACTTCACAGGCAAGTTCAGCATTACGACATACCGACATAAAATCGCCTGCATCTTTACGTACGGCTCTATATTCTGGTAAATAGCGCCCTGCCTGTCTCATCATCCATACCGGAGTATAATCTACAGGTTGACGAAGCAATGCTCGTAAATAGGTATCGTTTTTTAATTCAGTCATCAATGATTGTCTCCGTTTTTATATGGCAGCATTCTATCATCACAAAAAAAATTGTTCTATGTTCCAAATCAATTCTCCGAGAGGACATATCAACCTGGCTTAAAATTTTCTTATTAATTAATTGTATTTATTGAAATTATTCTCTATTTTATTTTAACGTTTGATTTTCATACAAAAGTACGACGAAAGTCGTGGTGTATATGCTCTATTAAAGTTGTTGCATCAATGATATTGCTTTGCTATAAATTGCCCCGCGCTAGAGAAGAACAATAATTAATAAAGAAATTAATAATAAGAAGCTTGATATACAAGCCCATACAGCGAGCATTTACGGCCTTACCCTTGGTAAGGCCTTTTTATTGCCTGTAATAATGTGACAAGATTAACGGACGTTAATATACAAGGGCTGTGCCTCTATCACATGGAACTTCATCATTACTCGAAATTAACCAAAATAGACCGAAATATACCTTTCTGGCACCTCCAGATACTTTCCTTATGTAAATAAGAGGTATTTATGAGTAAAAAATGCAATTTTACCATTACGGCTATAAATAAAATCATTCCACTAATATCAGGACGCGATGAATATCGAGATTTAAAGATTCCTGAGTTAACTTTACGGGTCACTGCCAGCGATACTAAAACATTTACTGTAGCTAAAAAAATTAGCGGGAAATATGTTCGCGCCACACTAGGACAGTTTCCAGCGAATACCATTGGACTGCCATACGGTATAAAATCATCTAGAATTTTAGCTGGATGTAATATCTCTAATACACACTACTTAGAGCTTATAAATACTGCAAAAAGTTAAATATAAGCGGTGAAAAGTACCAATAGATCATTTAAATTCTCAACTAAAACGGGAATCATCACCAAAACCAACGTTTATGAATTGGCAAATAGAGCGACGCTAATAATCTGCAATTTACTTACTCAGTCCTAAATATAAGCAACAAATTCATTGCTTTCATGAGTCATAAGTTGCACAAGTTTAGGGTGTACAAAAAGCTTCTCCTTACCTTCTTGTATTTCTTCTAAAACACCAATATCACAAAGCTGCTTAAGGTAGACTGAGGCCGTTTGTCGTTTAGCAATTTTGTTATAAACTAGATTACCGATACGACAATAGGGCTGTTCAAAAATAACTTGAACTAACTCATAAGTATATATTTTAGGTAATGTACAACTGACATAAGCCGTTGTTTCTTCTATCAGCTTACGAACGGCTGCAATTTTTTCAGTTGTCCACTTAGCTGTTTGTTCTACGGCTTTAAGCATGTACAAAATCCATGGTTGCCAATCACCATTTTGAGTAACGCCGCCTAATAATAGATAATAATCTGCTTTGTTTTGCACAATGTAATGACTCAAATACAATATGGGTAAACTTAATAGTTTTTGCTCAATCAAATAAAGAATATTAAGTACTCGGCCAGTTCGACCATTACCATCAATGAAAGGGTGAATAGCTTCAAATTGATAATGGCTTATTGCCATTTTTACCAGTGGATCAATATCATCTTTTTCATGAATAAATATTTCCCAATTAACGAGTAAATCTCTGATCACTTGTTCGCCAACAGGCGGTGTATAAATCACTTCACCTGTTGCTTGATTTGTTAGCGCAGTACCCGGTACTTTTCGAATATCCATATTTACAGATTTAATCGTGCTGCATATTTCAACTGCGGTATTTGTGCAAAGTGGCCGTTGTTTTAATTGTTTATAACCCTGATACAAAGCAGTTCTATAACGTAAAGCCTCTTTAGTTGCATTATCCGCATTGCTATCTTCTTGAGCGTACTGAAACAACTTATCTGATGTAGTTACGATATTTTCAATTTCAGAACTATCTTTTGCTTCAAGCAATGGTAATAAATTGATCAATAAGCCTTGGTTAGGCAGTAAATCACCCGCTTGTTTTAATTCAGCTAACGCAGCACGCGCAGGAATACATGCTTTCAAAATAGCTATATTATCGGTCACATCTACGCACGGTGGTAGTGTGGGCATTTCGTTAAATGGTAGATCCGCTTGCCAAGTCATGTTTGTATTTTTCATTTTTATCGACACGTATTAAGCATATGTTTATACCATCAACATGTAAAGAAAACATGTTTACATAATAGAAAAACATCGACACGTTATTGTTTCATGTGGATGTGATAAACATAAAAACAACACTAATATGCTTTTATCGGTGTTTTATGTGCTTTGAAATAACTTTTAGATCTATCGGGTTCCTAGGAGGCCAACTCTTTTCCCAGCAGAACATCTCTACTCCTAGGACGAGGTACATATCAATTAATAAATAATTTGCTTCATGCGATCCGAACTTAATTAACTTTAACTAGCGGATACAAATATGAACCACAATTTATTAACTTGACCTAGTCAAGTAAGGCTGGAACGATAATAATATGATTTTTTTCAAAAATTTATTTTTTCTTGTCATATTTTCCCGCAGCCAAATCATTCAACATTTGTTGATATCTACCACTTGTTTTTAATTTCTTTAGACCCGCATTAAATTTATCCATAAAATATTTATTACGCTGATTATCTTTACTGATAATCAAATGGAGAGTGCTTATACCGAATTTTTTCGGGTTATAAGTCAAAAGGTCGGCTTCAGCGGGGGATAGAGTGTTTTTTATTTGAGCATTACCCACCGAGGGTTCATTAGGGAATATTTGAATCTGTCCTGCCAATAATTTTTTGTAATTGAACTCATCTTTTAACGTAAAATCAACATCTAATGTTTTTGCAGTAATAGCCTGCATAAACTCTTTACCGTAATCATATTTTGATGTGCCTCCTATTTGCACTCCTTTTAAATCTTGTAACGAGTTCCAATGAAAGTTATAACTTTTTAAGTGAAAAAAAACGAACGATGTTTTAGTAATGACATCACTCATTAAAAATTCTTTCTTGGTATCATCGTCAGGCCACCAACAACAAGAGGCATCCCAATGTTCTCCATCTATGGCATGTTGATAAGCACGTTGCCACGGGAAAAAGCCCCACTCTACGGTTACACCTTCTAATTTAAACGCTTCAGTAACTATATGGGAATCAAGACCGTATTGGTAAATGTGATTAGATAGAAATGGCTCCCATTCACCGTTAGTTATACGAATGGTTTCAGCAAATATGCTTGAAGTAAAAACAAGCGTGCCTAATAATGTGCAAAGTAAGCCTCTCATCGTTATCCTTTATTAAATTAATGCATATTTTATAAGTATGCACCGTAATAAGCGGCTATATATAGCCTATATTAAGTAAAAGTTGCTTGTATTCGTTTTGCTCAGCATTATAATCAGCGGCTTTTGTGGCACATAACGTGGCCTTATCTGTTTTGGAGTGTTCCTAAGTGAAGAGTATAGATCTATTTGTAAAAAACTGGGGGAGCAAACACGCCATGGTGCCGATAAATAGCGATGATATTGCAGAACTTGAAGCAAAATTTAATGCTTTTTTACCTGACTCGTATAAATATTTATTATCAACTTACGGTTTGGTTCATAGCCCAAACGTATTAACTACAATATGTGATTTAGATTCCGATATTACTGACGTTCAAGATTTTTTAAGTCTAGAAGATGTATATTCATTATCAAAATTATATGAAATGAGTGGTATGCCAAAGGGCCATATTTTATTTGCATCTGACTGTAAGGGAAACATGTTTTGTTTCAAACTTGCCGATTGTGCAAATGAGAAAATCGATTCACCGGTATGGTTTTTTAACTATGATTTATGCACTATTAGCCAAATTTCTGCTTCTTTTACCGCATGGCTGGAACAGTTCAATAACCTTAAAAAAACTAACGGTTTTATCAGGAGTTAAGTTTTGAGTAAAGTAGTCATATTTGGAAATTCTGGTTCAGGAAAGTCAACATTAGCTAAAAAAATGAGCACTGAGAATGCTTTGCCACATTTAGACCTCGATACCATTGCTTGGCAAGCAACATCTCCACCGACTAGAGCACCTCTTGTAGAATCCGAACTTAAAATAAAAAGCTTCATCGACCTCAATGATCATTGGGTGGTTGAAGGCTGTTACTCAGATCTACTAAAACAAATCATAGTTCATGCCGACCAAGTTATATTTTTAAACTTACCTGTAGATGCCTGTATTAAAAATGCTAAAAAACGCCCTTGGGAACCCCATAAATATGAATCTCAGCAAGTTCAAGACTTAAATTTGTAAATGCTTCTGCAATGGATTTCACAATATCCAGAAAGAGAAGACCATTTTTCTCAAAAAGCACATACTGAATTATTTAATGCTTTTAGAGGTAAAAAGCAGATGCATAACACCAATAGCTGAGATATCGGTGTAAACGGGGTATTACATCCCACTTATCTGTACATTTTGGCGACGATGTATATTTATTAAGTAGACATCAATATCATTCAAAGCCTAAGGACTACCTGATTACCCACAATAAACAGCTACGCTTTCCGATAAGTAGTCTATATTTAATATAAGCGTTCATTGAGGTGTTCAATCATGAGTAAAAATCAGGTTCA
>JBLHNB010000068.1:0-30806 GCA_047621305.1 Alteromonadaceae bacterium
GTTACCGCTTCAATCGACGTTTTCAGTTAGAGGATATGTTACCACGATTTGCTTATATTGCTTTGCGAACACCGCCTATGTCGAACAAGCTATTGAGTATGGCTGAGCTTTATGGGTAATCAGGTAGTTAATTGAAAAGTACCCCTTTACTTACCGCATGGCAATACATTAGGCGGGAGTTTTCTAGGTTACTGCGCGCCCTAGGGGCTTTCTAAAAAAGTTACTACGTTTCTGTAGCCTATACCACAAAAGGAATGAGTCGCTTTGCGCGCTAAATTTTAATACGCACTTTGATAGCACTCGTTATACTCATTTTTAGTCGTTTTACCTTTGAAGAAAAAGGCATGTTACTTAGCGTGTTTTATTTTAATTAGGTAATAATGAATGAATCAAAAAAATAGTACTTCCGAAGCACTATATATCAGATAGTTAATAAATGGAGATGACTATGAGCTAATAATTAATCCCAGCTTAGGTGTGCCATATGTGAAGGAAAAAGTCATTTTTTATTAATTGAGGGTGTTTTCATAAGTATCTTTTATAAGCTACTGTAAAAGCTTGTTAAAAGCTTGTTAAAAGCTTGTTAAAAGTGTGTTTTCGGCTTAGATTTTCCCTTATGCTCATATACTCCCTTATATGGATATAATAGGCAGTAAAATGACAGAAAAAAGTAAAAACATATTGTTACTTACAGATAATTTAACGATTAGAACAAAGCTAGAAAAATTACTAACAAGATCCAACAAACATTTTAACCATCTAACAATCACGCAATTCAAAAAAAAATAGCTACTACGCCAGTAGATATTATTTTACTTGACCTTTATCAGCAACCAATAAGTATATTGAGCTCAATGAGAGCGTACTTGCAACAATTTACGCTTAATAAAGAACAATTAATGCCTGAGATATTGACGATATTGGCAAGTAACAGTAGAGAAAAACAACAAATCTATTTATGTGGTGCTCAAGACTATATTAGTTATCCATTTATAGAGCAGGAGGTTAACCATCGGGTTAGGCAGGCGATACGCTACCGGCACTGTTTTTGTCAAAAAAAAAAGTATTCGATCAAACAACAGAAATAGAGTCCTTACAAGGGCTCAATGCTACAGCGACATTTGTTAATAATTTTGAATTAAACAATGATCTTGATTATTACTATCAACTTGCACAGAAAACAACACAATACCTCAACAAGCACTTAGCCAGTAATATCCAGCTTAATGAGTTGGCCGCTAAAATGGCAACTAATCGTAATAAGTTGTCAAAAGCGTTTAACGTCTACCTGGGTACGAGTGTGATCAAATGGTTGCGCGAGCAACGTATGAATAAAGCGCGTGAACTATTACATCACACCAACATACCTATTCAAGAAGTGGCCTATCAAGTGGGTTACGACAACGCGGGTAACTTTTCTAGTGCTTATCGACAGGTATTTGCATTATCACCTCGACAAGATCGGCAGCTTGTGATGAATTCAAAAGTATTAGTGCCGAACTCAGAAGTATTGTGCAAGGAAAAGCCATAAATTATATTCCGTAGCCGAAAATACTGAACGTTATATTTAATAACCAATAGTAACGTTCAGTTGACATTAAACGAGTAGAGCACGCGTAAATAGTTTATCACTTCAACCATGAGATGACGAAAGTGGCGGAGCGTGCATAAAGGTACATTAACTAACAATAATAGTGATTTATTACTTCAACCATAAAGGGACTGATATGGCGGAGCGTGCACAAGGTTTAAATAAAACAATAGCAACCGATAAAAAATGGTATGCCATAGAAACCAAAGTAAAAGCGGAACAAAAAGTACTCCAGTTAATACAAAACAATGAAAATAACAACTTGGTCGATATCGAGGCTTACTTACCTATAACCACCATTAAAAATAAAATTAGCCCGTTATTTAAAGGGTATATTTTTGTGAAACACAACGACGATGGTTTTCATAAAATGCGCTATCAGCCAGGTGTTAAAGGTTATGTTAAATTTAGTATGTACCCGAGTATTATTCCGGAAAGTCAAATGGCATTGATGGAAAAAGTAGAGGCTAATTTCAATAACGTCAAAACCATGCTTAGCCATTTAGTCAAGGGCGATAAGATCAAAATTATTAAAGGCGTATTAGCGGGTAGAGAAGGTATTTTAACGCAAGACGCAGAAGGTAAAAAAATAGCGTTGGCTATAAGACACCTAGGGAATAGTTTACTGATTAAAGTGCCCACGACTGATGTAATAGCTATATAAAACTACTGGCAGATCAGGCCATAGCTGAAGTTGAATACCTGTTTTATTGATCTAAACAACAGAAATTGTGGTGAGAAAAATATTGCTGGGTTTATTCAGCAAGCCAAAGCTAGACTCAATTCACAAACATACTCAAACAGTCTTTTATCACCTTTGCATACAGCGTTTATCTATAAGGAGTAATTTTATCACATGCCAAATAAAGAAAAAATAAAATTTTTAGAATATCAAAAACCAGCGTTAGAGGCGGGTGATTATCAAATTGAGGTCATTCAAACAATAAATACAGGAAAAGGACGCAATACATATGCGGCAGATAAAACTAATTTTACTGTTAGCGGCGAACGATTTTCTCTAGATCCATCTGATATCCATGTCATGTTTCCACCACCGGGAAGTTTCGGCAGGTACAATGATTGTGTACCGCATATTTCGATTAAGCGAAGTACATTTCCTTGGGAGCGATCCGCTTATGGTAATGAAGACTTTGAGCCCTGGTTAACAATATTACTCTTTGATGAAACGGAAGTTAATGCCGGGGATATTATCAAAAGGACAACAACTCTAGGTGAGTTAAATAACGGTGAAGCGATATTTCCTCAGCTTACATTAGAAACGGGGCAACAAGATTCTGACCAAGTCATTGTCATTGATGTTAAAAAGAGACTATTAGACAAAATTCTTCCTGCGGGTGATGATCTTAAATTATTGTCACATGTACGAGAACGAATGCAAGCTGACGAAGAAGATCCGCTGCAAGAACTTGCTGTTGTCATGGGCTCTCGTTTGCCCAAAAAAGGTACGGGGAGTTTTGTTTACTTAGTCTCTCTGGAAGAAAGGTATACCAGTTCAAGAACATTTGATTACCAGAACGCAAATGAAGAAGACTATATTCGATTAATATGTTTTAAATATTGGTCTTTCTCCAGTATGGCGGATGAAGGGAAAACATTTGAAGAGCTTGTTGAAGATATCAGCACAGGTGCATTGTCTTTACCTGTCAGTCAAGAAAATAATGAGTCAGAAAATTATTTTCAACGTGGATATGTCCCATTTAGGCATACGTTAAGACAAGGTGATAAAAATTATTCCTGGTATCGAAGCCCGCTTAGCCCACAAAAAATAACCTCTGTTTTTAAAAATGATGACGATTTACCTGAGTTTGCAGATGCGCTTATTGTTTATCATCAAGATATAGGGATGTTTGATACGACTTATGCCGCTGCTTACGAATTAGGCCGGGTTTTAGCTGTTGAAGATAATCTTTTTTCTGAAGCCTTGTATTTGTGGAAACAAAATGAAAACGAGAAGGTTGCATTAAAACTGCAATATCAAACAACGAAATATCTTTTAACACAAAAAGTAGTCACCGAAGATGATGAAGACGGGCTTGAACGTAAAATTATCGCTTGGTTTAAAGAGTTGGCAGAGCTTAGCGCTATTCCCTTTAATTACCTAATACCCGATGAAAAAATGTTGCCTCAAGAATCTATTCGTTTCTTTAACATTGACCAACATTGGCTTGAATGCCTTTTATATGGTGCATTTACCATTGGCGGTAATCTTAGAACTGATGGTGGCAATACACTTCTTGAATCTTTTAAAAAATTAACCCAAGCAGTGTATGCAAAACAGCGAAGTGGCTTTTTTGTTCGTTCAGAGCTGGTTTTAGATTATCCAGATTTACAGGTAGATACTTATTCGAAACAACAAAATAATGCTCAGTCGATACAGCAATTAGAAGATATTAAAGCAAGTAAACTCACTAATGTAAGGATGGAACGCCTGGCTAACGATATTTTGTTTTATCTGGTTGAAGGGGATATGGCAATGGCCGAGCTCTACTTAAAGCCCGAAGGTTTGTATTTTGGGCTAGATGAAGAGCAGGCTGATGATGGAAATGGTATGAAGTATGAGAAAGACCTAGATATTCAATCAACCGATGGACGTTATAAGAAAGTCACAATAGAACTTGGTCAGATCCTTACAGATAAAAGAGTGCTAAAAATTGGTACTTTGGCGAATAAAATTCAAACGCAATTAAATACAACAGCAATAAACTCAGCTCAATTTGGCATGCACATGATCGAAGGGTCGAATAAAGGCCGATTTGTAAAATCAAGCCAGGAGAACGAATAAATAATGAATAGATATTTAATGGTTCCGATACAACTAGATGCACTTTATGTAGAAGGCGACGAATTGTCGGTTGTTGAACAAGTGGCCAATTATCCAGTTTTACCCTACATAGAGAGAACATTTAAAGAAGAATTTAATGGCGATACCGCTAATATTAGTGAGTCCATTGTTTCCCAGCCTTTTCAAAATAAAAATTTGCGATTAGGGCATGGCATACATTTGCATTGGTCTCTGCCTGATGCGTTGACTAGGGGAGATGAAAATCTCAACTTCCCTGAAGTACCAGACCGATGGCTAGTGACGCGGAGAAGGAAAAATGATGCTGGTGAGTTCATGGTGGAAAAACAATGGATCGTTGAAAGTAACTATCTTTTTCCACCGAACATTAATAAAAAAGGCAGTGCGGTAAGTATTCCCTATGTCAGTAATGCCTGGTGCTATAACAGCCAAACTAAAGAGTACGAGTATAAGCCCGATGATCAACAAACACCTATGGATGAGAGAGCTAATCAACCTTATCGTTATATGGGAAGAAAGATGCCACTGTCGGCTTGGCAGCAGATCTTTCAAGAAGAGTATTACCCTTCATTAACGACAATAGGTTATGGAGAACCTACCTTTGCGGCCTTTTATCCAAACAGCTTTAGTGTTTTTGGTTTTCATGACTCAAATCCCGGTGATGACTTAACAACGCTGCAGTATGAGGTTGTTGGTTGGTATGGTGATGAATCTAAAGATGTAATTTCATCTTTAATTAAAGAAAACCCTCAACTAACCGATCAATTATCACTTGAGGAAGCGTTAGATCCAGATTTAATTGATGACATGGATGAGTCGCTAATAAATCAGACGAATAATAACCTTGCATCAGACACGGAAAATGATATTCGGGCAGCAATTCAGGAAAAATATAATTGGAAAATTTCTGTTTCAGAGCAGCATGCGCCAGAAGGTCTATTGTGTTATGCCGGTTTGAATTTTTCGTCTAGTTCTCAAAATACGGTAATAAATAAAGATGGGAATACCTCAGTCACTTTTGCTAATACCTCTACAGAAGCGCTTTCTGCTTGTTTAGCCGAGCAGTTGGCTGAGGGTGATCAAAAGTATCTTAAATCTGTCGAAGATCAGCTTGAAGCCATGCAGCTTGCTTTTCGTTTAGATGAGAAAAAACTTGATAGTATTGCACGATTTAAAGAATTACGTCATGAGAACAGTTTTACCCCCGTTAGCAGTGGGCATCGCTGGATAATCAGAAGCGAATCACAATCAGAAACGTCAGGTAAAAATAAAAGTAATGTACCTGATCTGTCTGATGAAATATTGATTTGTTTAAATGAAATAAACACGCTGCAACAAGAATATCATCATGCGTGGCACAACATTGAGTCATTAAAAAAACAGCTGTTTGCAGATTGGTATAAATACATGATTTGTATGTATCCGCCTGAGTCAATACAAGACTACCCTTCAGCTGACTTAGTCAAACACTTTATAGAAAGAAAAGTCATTTTGCCGTTAAAAAACGAAATCTACCGTGTAGGTGAACTAGTTACATTTAAAAAAGATGAAAACGGAAACATTACTGAAATTAAGGAAAGTGATGAAAGTGGCGCTTTATCTATTGCTAAACGATTAGCTGAAAAACTCAATAATTTAATCCTGAATATTGAACAAGAAGAAGCGCAGATAAACGCCACGGTTAATGATGGCAATAGTGTTTCTTATAATTACTTTATTGAGCAAATACCAGAGCCAAGATTTTGGGAGCCTAACGACCCGGTAGTATTGATTGAGGGAGATATCGCAACCTCAACACAAAGACACGGTAAGGATAGTACTTTAGAATGCTCAGTCTTTAACCATAATATTTTTGAAGGAAAGAACAATTTTACCCGTATAACCGAGCTTGTCCATGCAAAATTATCTTTGGATAAACAAGGGTTAAACACTTGGGATAATCAACCTTGGAATCCATTTTTATTGGAATGGCAAACCCAATTATTTGCCAATGAAAGTGGCAGTAATCATTCTCTAGAGCATGGAGCCTACACTCAAACGTTTATCACCGATAATTTTGAGGCACCGATCTTAAATCCTGACTTAGTTTTAAAGAAAGGCAAAGGAAAGATTGTTAACAAGGGGAATATTTATAGTGGTCATAGCATTCTTAGTCCGCAAGCGAACGATATTTTAAAATATAACATTGAAAATAGATTGATTAATAATTTAGAGTTATTTGAGAATGCACAGCAGATCCGTTTAAGCAATTATACCGGAAGTAAAAGTCTGGATAACCCAGTGTACACATTAATTTTAGCCTACGAAAAATTGTTGAATTTAAATGTCTTATCACAAAGTTTAAATGGCTTTAATGAAGCGCTGTTAATGCATAAGCAAACGATGGAGCTATCTATAGATGATCCCTTAGGCTTTGAAAACTATGCACAGTTCAGTTCAGAAACGGTTGATGAAGCTATGGACGGCGATGTTAAGATTGCTCCTAGCCCGCTAAATTCCTTTAATCCTATTCGCAGTGGTTGCTTAAAAGTATTACGTTTACGCTTAGTTGACACCTTTGGTCAGACAAAAGATATCGATATCGATAAAATCGATACTACCTACAAAATGACGACCCCGAAGAGTAAATACCTGATAAAATTGGCGCCCCGTTTGATGCAACCCGCCCGTCTTAATTTTAGATGGTTGAATGCAAAAGATAACCTCGTTGAAAGTGACTTTGAAAAGGCAAGTACACCTATCTGTGGTTGGTTGTTAACCAATAGTTTTGATCAAAGTGTAATGTTTTATGATGCAGATGGTAAAGCGCTCGGCTATTTTAAAGCTGATTTATGGCGTGAAGCCATTGATAGTGATGCAGCAATAAGTTTAGCTGAAATAGCCAATCCTCACTTAAAACGTGTAGCCAATTATATTAAAGACAGTATTGACTTAGATGATAATTTCATTGAGCACTTTATCGGGACACTTGATGATGCAATGGCCAATATCCAACCAGAAAATAATACCTGCAAAGGGGCGGCCTTATTAATAGGTAAGCCTGTCGCCGTTGTGCGTGCAAGCTTAAATCTTGAGCTTTCAGGGACGCCGGCGGTAAATCAAGATTGGAATGCTTTCAGAAAAGACATGGCAAAAAATCAGCGTTCGACGGATGAATTTACTAAAGTACAATTTCCGGTTCGCTTGGGGGAATACGGACAATTAAATGATGGCTTGATTGGTTACTGGCTTGAAAAACAAGATCTCCAGGGACAAATCCATTTTGCTACGGAAGCATTAGACTCCACCGGTACTATTGTATTTGAAAAGGGGAATAAATTTTACTCACCGCAAAGCGACTATATTGATGCTAAAACAATAGAATCACGATTTGAATATTTGAGTGATGGCGCGATAAACTTTTATCAATCGATAGACGATAAATCTCAGACGGTTACCATGTTAATGAATGCTCAGGGAGTTATTCATGCAACAGTAGGCATCTTACCCAATAAAGAAATATCCATACCTCAAGATCAATATACACAAGCCTTGCAAAATATAGAAGTCACTTTTTTACATGCACCTTTATTGACCCGTCAAGGGAAAATTGATATGCCGTTACGTAAGGTTAACGATTATCTATGGTCATGGGTTGAACAAAATAATGCCGGTGGTTGGCATGAGCTGTTCCCCGAAAATAGAATTGACAAAAATATCTTTGTAGACCAGTGGGACGCACTTTCACAGACCACAACGGGTGAACAACTCTGGGCATATCTTCATCATAATGAAGTTAATTGGCTGAGGAATATTATTGATGAAAACAATGTTGTTAATAGTGAAATAGCCAAAATATTGCCTATAGATGATCGTAAAAAAGTAGTTTTTGATGGTTTATTCCTAGAAAAAGAACAACTGATTGAAAGTGTATTGGATAAACATTCAAGCGGGTTAGATCCTGTTTCTACCGAGGCCATTTTTACAGGAGAGCAGGAGCTAAAAGAAGGTTGGTTAAAATTAAGAAAACCTGACAAGGCTGATACGTAAGAAAAAGAGTCTTTTTACCATGGAGATATCATGACCGAAATTATAAATAATATAGATTACCTTGTTGATTTTGCCGACAAACATGAGCTTGATGTGAGTTTGGCCAAACAAGGAACAAGTAAACTTTTTGTCTGCACATTGCACAGAAAAGATGGTGAGCCTATTCTATTTAACAAAACCTTTGTTCAGGCCATCAGTACTAATACGGCAGAATTTTTACCTGAGGGACTTGAAATAGAGGTAAAAGATGTTGTTTTTGCTACCAGTAAAAACCGAGGAACCAGTAAACTTATTTTTGCCATGTCATTTGGCAAAGAATTAAGTTTGGCTAAACTCCCCTTTATTGGTGATAAATTCCCTAAAGACCAGATGATGGGAGTCGATGGTTTTCAGTTTATTGTCAGCTCTGCAGACTGTGCTGAATGGGAAGTTCAAGCAATAAATCAAATGTTAGCCGAAGACACCATGACTTTGCCGCAAGTGCTTTCAGCGGGGATGAACTTTTCTGCCGATGTTCAAATAAGTGGTATGAAAGAGCAACTGTGCTTAGCAGCAACAGAAGAAAAATATAATTCGCCTGAGCAAGTAATTTCCGGTTCTACTGAATTGGTATCAGCAACACCAAGCGTGCAGGAAAGAGAAATAACGCAGCTTGGCATGACCAAATGGATCTCGGTAAATAAAAATCTTGGAGCGCTCACCATTAAGCGTGTTGGGGCACGATACTATAATAAAAAATTTCATTTAATGCTTGATACTAAGCTTAAAATGGGAGCGATGACACTAACGTTAGATGGGGTGTCTGCGGGCAGTAAAATTAGGCCTTTTAAACCAGAATTTAATTTAGATGGCATTGGTTTATCCTATAAAAAAGGCCTCACTCAGGTGAGTGGCGCACTGTTAAGAAATGCGATTGATGATTCCTATCAAGGCATGGCTCTGATAAAAACAGCAAGTATGACCATTTCTGCTTTAGGAGCTTATAAAAATATTAATGGTGTACCGTCTGTTTTTGTCTATGGTGTTGTCAGTAGAGCCGTAGGTGTTGGACCTCCTTGGTTTCATGTTACAGGCATGGCAGCTGGCTTTGGTTATAACCGTTCAATAAAGGTGCCTGATGTAAAAGATATTGAAAAGTTTCCTTTGGTCGCTGTCGCGACGGGCGAAAAATCGTATAGTGACGACCCGTTAACGGCATTACGATCTATGCAGTCTCATATTCCTACTTCTGTTGGTGATATGTGCTTAGCCTTTGGGATAAAATTTACCACCTTTAAACAAATTAACTCTTTTGCATTAATGATTTTAAATTTAACTGGGAAAGTTAAATTAGACGTGATCGGCATCAGTAAATTAAGGCTTCCTTCAAAAGGGAAGCCATTAGCTGAAATCGCCATGGCTTATAAAGCGACGTACGATTTCTATGAAAATGTTTTAAAGGTGGATGGCGCCTTAACACCATCGTCATACATCATAGATAAAAAATGTAAACTCAGTGGTGGTTTCGCGTTTTATACTTGGGCAGCAGGACCTCATGCGGGAGATTTTGTGCTAAGTATGGGGGGGTATCATCCTTCGTTTAAAAAGCCCGCGCATTATCCCAGTGTTCCCCGTTTAGCGCTTCATTGGAAGATAAATCAATATCTTAATGTAACTGGGAGCATGTATTATGCCATGGTCCCGTCAGGGATGATGGCGGGTGGCCGTTTAGAAGCTTTGTTTAGCTTTAAAAAATCAACAAAATTTGATTTTAAACTCTTAGGGGTAAAGGTTGCTGGTGTAAGTCTTAGCGGTGAGGTTAGGGCGTCATTTGTCGTCGCTGCAGATTTTATTATTGCCTGGATGCCATATGCTTATGAAGCGGCTCTAAAGGTTGGCATTGGCATTAAAGTTAAATTTAAAGGGTCTGCCTATGTAAACCTAGCGTTTAAAACTGTTCGTAAAAGTGTCAGTAAAAGCTTTAATTTAAATATTTCGACCGGGGTACGCATATGGGGGCCTGAATTTGCAGGTATCGCGCACGTTGACTGGAAAATTGTTTCGTTTGATATAAAATTCGGCAATCAGTCAAAATCTGCACCAGAACCACTTTCCTGGAATGGCTTTAAAGAGGCATTTTTACCTCCGGCAAATGAAATACTCTCTGTTGCTATCAATGATGGTTTATTAAAAACTTTAAACTCTGGCATGTCTGTTATTAACCCAGCAAACTTGGCTATTAGTGTTAACTCGATTATACCCGCGAATAAGATATTTAATTCGGCGCATAGTACTTACACAAGTTACGAAAATAAAATCAGGGCATGTGAAGCCAGTATAAAAACCAATCAGGGTAAAATTGCCAGTCATAACAATAGTAAGGAGAAAAAAGTAGCCAAACGAACACAAGTAGAGCAGTTGATAAGCTTATCCAAGTTTTGGTTCTTTAGTTTGCCAAATTCACAGTTGCAGGAGTTAAAGCAGCAAGTTGCAACTTATAACAGCGACATTAAAAAACACAATACTTCGATTAACCAGTTAACGCAGGCAATTGTGGTCTCCCGTACTGAAATAACCAGCATTAAGGACGCTCTTGCGGGTAATTTAAACCAGCGTCCAACGCCAGGGGCAAGAGATACTTTTGGTATTGCTGCCATGGATGTTCAGTCGGTATCAGAGTCTTATCAGTTTATACGCGTACTTGATTTAGATAATAATAATATGGATGTTAGTGAGCAGTTTATTATTAAACCACTTCTTAAAAATGCGCCAAAATCTTTGTGGGGCGACTCATTTAAAGCAAAACCAGGTAAAGACAACCTGATCAGAAATATGCTCATGGGGATTGAAATAACACCCAAACCTAAGAAAAAACCACTAGAGACAGAAGAAAAATTTGTTACTGATTTTTCTTATGATATTGAATTAAAAGATAAGTCATTTATCTGGAAACCCTCTTTAGCTTTTATTGATCAAGCATACAGCGTTCAGCAAAGACGTGGCCTTATTCAGGGGATAAATGATGTGAATGAACATCGAACTAATTTGTTCACTGAAATGGGGCTAGACCCTGACTGGTTTGATTGTCAGCAACTAGAAAAAAACACCGACAATGCCTTTTTAAGAGCTCCAAAAATCGTCAATATTTAACGATTAACCTCTAGATCTATTCTCTACAATTCACCACTGCATAAACTTTTTTATCAGCGGTATAGAACTCGACACCAAAAATTATAACCAACTACACATTGGCCAGTCTGCCGGCATTGATCGATGCTGCTGCCATGGCTTAAAGGATAAAAAATGATTACACAAATAAATGCAGGGGTAGTATTAAAACTACCCTTAGATGAAATAACCAATGAAAAAGTAACAGACCAGTCGACCAATGCTTATACGTCGATCATCGTTGGCGAGGTGGACATCGTTCCGGATTACCTCTTTGGTAGTTGTCTTAGTTTAGATACTGGCGCCTCTTGCATTGAAATGGCAGAGCAGTTTTTACTTGGTGATAAATCAGGGGCTTGGGCACTTTGGTTCCGACCAGAGCAAGACGGTACCTTACTCGATAATGGTGAAGTCCGCTTTAGCTACAGTCAACAGATTATTAGCTGCAGTATATATGTTAAAAATGAATGGAAGCTTGTTGGAAAACAACCAGTTGATAAAGGAAAGTGGTCGCATGTGACCTTAGTTCGTGACCATTTGCAAGAGACAAATTGTCTTTATATTAATGGCGAGGTAGTTACGGGTACCGCTAAAGTATCAGGCAATTTGTCATCACAAGCCGATGCTAATCTGGTTATTGGTGCTGATCATAATAAAGCGTCTTCATTTTTTAACGGATTATTGGCTCATGTAACACATTATGACCAGATACTTAGCGAGGCTGAAATTAAACTGCTCATAGAGCAAAGTAAAACGGCGCAAGCAACGTTTAAAACAGAATTTCCGCTCGACTTTAGCTTAACCGATGGTGAAGAGCAAAACGTACTCTATATTTCTAATGAAGGGGTAAAAAACCAGTTTACTTTTGGATTAGAAAATAGCGCTGACAAAATGATTAAATTTAGCTCGCTAACAGGTGCTGAGGTATCGCCAGAAAACCATCATTTACAGTTGAAATTTAAAGCAAAAACCTTTTTAGCTAATACAAGCGAACCTCCTGAAAATTGTATTCTTGCGTTAAATCTAGCGGAAGAATGGAAATGTGTTTCAACATTACACCCAGATGGCCGACTGTCTGTATATTTGCTTTACGTTGACAATGAAATATTTTCAATACCACCTAGGAGTAGTATCCCGTTTGAGTTTACATACACTAGTGCTGATGGTACAGGAGGTTCACGAGGTTCTCAGGTTGAATTAACTTATCAAAATGTTCATTATCAAAATGATACGGCGACGATTTCAGGTACACGTTTAAAGCATATTGATATTGTTAACATGCGCGGTAAAAAAAATGTGCCTTTACATGTGGCGATCATTGGCTCAAATACCATCTTAAATGATGCGGATGCAGGAACACCTCAAAGTGGTACGGTTAATAGCCTTAAAATTCGTATCGCCAATACTCTTAAAGAGGGGGATATTGGCTTTAATATCAACAATGTCAATACCGAACTGGATACCAAGTTTACTCTGCGCTTTGATGATCCCGTTGGCGATAAATGGGATTTGGCGGCTAAGGATCAGCTCAACGCGATAGCGGTGACTTCAGCTCATCATTTTTTGGCGGATGATAACGTAACGAGCAATGAACTAACCCCGACGAGCTTAACCACACTCCCACAAATGCAGGGGCAAATTAAACTCTTTGAAATTGCATGTAATAGAAATAGCTTAAAGCCAGGAGAGCATATTGAACTGGAGATAACCAATATTTATACCAATGCTCCATCAGGGTTTTCTAATATTTATTTGCAGTATGAAGATTTACCTGGTTACGCCGATGGTCAATTTATTATTCAAGTCGAAAAGTCACCTATTGTCCATAAAGAAATTAACGGTAAAAAAAATGTCGGTATCGGCATTACGCCGGATCAGGACTATCGTCTTAAAATCAATGGCGATATTAGAGTAGATGACATACGTGCAAATGACATACGTGCAAATGACATACGTGCAACCAACATACGTGCAACCAACATACGTGCAAATGACATACGTGCAAATGACATACGTGCAAATGACATACGTGCAACCAACATGTATGCATCTAAATACTACGACAGTAATAATACCAAATACTGTTTGGATCCACATGAGACTTCGAAGCTAAACGGAATTTCATGCAGTTCTATAATCAGCAGTTCTATAAGCAGCAGTAAAATAAGCTGTAGTGACATAAGCACTACTCACTCGCACGGTATTTACATAAAACATAAAAACAATATTGCCTTAATGGCGGTTGGTGATTCTGTTGCAATCGGCGGGGAGGGGCAAACGGTAAAAATAGGCGAGGGGCAAACAATTTATGGCCAAGTTATGGGACATGTTAATAGCGACGGCAGTCGACGTTCTGGGGATAGATATTCTGTTAGCAAACTGTCTACAGGTTGTTATGAAATCAAAATGTCTGATCACACTTCTAAGACCCCCGTCTGTTTGGCAACAAGTTGCGACAAGAATGATGATAATACGATATCAATTTACCCTCATAATGGTAACAAATATTTAAGGGTGACTATTCATGATCAGGATGGTAATAAAGAAGACGGGCGTTTTTCCTTTGTCGCATACCTTATGTAATTAAGACAAGTTATTAAATACTGCTATCAATTAGTAGGCATTGTAAAAAATACAGATAAGCTCTTTTAGAGGCGGGGTAATATCCGCCGTTACAATTAAGTTTTCATTTCGAAACGTTTTAAATTTTCACGCATAATTAATTCGTTGAGGAAATGTTTCCTAATTAAAGATTTAAATGAACTCGTCTCTCCCATCGTTACCCAAAGGATTTTAACTCATGGCCATTAATACCCTCATAAAAATTCTCAGACTGATCCCTGATAATTGGGAAGAAATCAAACAGCAATCGCTGATATATCAGCAAAAACTCAATGAAGACAAAGGTTATTTAGGCGAAAAAAGGGCGGCGCTTCATGCCGGCGTTGAACATGTATTTGAACAATTGCATTTCGACTATCCAGTATTGAAAAACAAGGTTGTCGCAACGGCTTTCTATCAAAAATTTGCCAATGTATTTATTGACTTTCCTGAGCTGTTTACCCTGCCAGATGGTTTTGATCCAGATAACATGGAACACATTCAAACCTTGGTAGCAGACAAAATTCAACTATTGCGCCAGCAATTGCCTGATTTAGGCTTAGATTTGGATAACGAACGACTTTTTTTATCGTTACAACAACTGATAAAAATTGTTTTAGACATACCAGACGATATTGACTTTAGCAACCAGCAAGCCATTAGTGAATTAAAAACCAATAGCTTGGGAAAAGCCAAACCGGTTATTAATGAACTGCTACAAATCGTGTTAAAGCGTGATGACAGTGAATTTGCCAGCCAGATGGAAACGGGGATAGAAACGATAACTGAACTTGTTGACGTTATTGTTAACGATCCCGTAGTAACGGTATCAGAGCCTTCGTTAAGTTTAGAACAAGCGCAAGCAGCTGACCCAGACTCTAACTCTGATGCTAATGCTAATTTAGACTCTGTAGAGCCTCCGGCGTTATTGGCTATCTTTAAACAAAAACTACCACAGCTGGCGGCGACCTTAAGTGATATTGAATTACCGGGCATAGATGTAAATATTATCAGTGACAATACCGCTGACTTACTCACCTTACTTGAAGCAAAAAGACCTTTAGTTGAACAGCTGTTAACCGCAAGTGACGGCGAACATAGTGAGGTAGCAGCCTATATCGCTCAATTAAAAGGCTTATTAAATCACGGCGTTGATGTTTTACAGCATCCCGCTCTGGCGGGTGTTTTTAACGGCGCACTGGATCAGCTCGATTTAACAAGTGTTATTGACTTTAACGGCAATCAACCTGAACAGCTGATTGATGAGCTTAAATCATACTTAGCGGTAGATGAAGATATCGACTTTAGTGATATTCAACAGCTAAGCGCACTGATAAACAGCAAACTAAGGCAAGTGTTAAAGGTTATTGCCAAAGTCTCCATTAAAGGGCTAGATTCAGCCGCCGTGCTCGCAGAGATAACGACATTCGCTGACAAGTTATTAACCTTACCGGCAGATGCCAGTATTGACAGTTTGTTGGATGTTGCTTCAGCCTTGTTTGATAAATTTATGGGCTACTACCAAGCGAATGTCCCCACGGTGGATACGCCGAATAAATGGCTGGAGCAAGTACAAAAGTTACAGGCGCTGTATAAATTTATTCGCGTTGAAGGGCTGGATATTGCGCTGATTGATAAAATTACTCTGCATCAGCAAGCACCACCAACGGCAGAAAATACAAGGTTGCCTATCAGCCCAGTAGGGCAGCTTACTTTAGCTCAGCCTAGCCTTGAGCCTGCCAGCGATCCTTATCAGGTGTTTGTTGACAAACAAGCGGCACTGTTGGCATCGGCTCAAGCAGCGGCTAATGCAGAGAGTAATGCAGCATTAAAACAAGTCAGTAACGCGGACACAAGTATAACGGTGAGTGCCGTGGCTAGCCCGGCAATAAGTTCAGAAACAAGCTCAGAGCCAAGCACAGCGAATAACCCAACGGTAGCTGAACTACCGGCAACAGCGGCAAACGAACAGGTTAGTGACAATACTGATAGCAACACGATGGCTATTGATGCAGGCAGCAACAGTGTACAAGCTGATGTTGCAATAGCTAACAGCTCTGACAGCTCTAGCAGTAATGGCTCCGAAGGTAATAGCGCCTTGCCGCAGATGTTAACAACGTTATTAACCGACTCGGGCCTGCTTGCCAAACTTAGTTCTGAGCAAAGAAGTTATGCCGAGCACCTTATTGCAGGTACCTTGCAAGAAAAACTCATTACCGAGTTAAAGGCCGAGTTAAAGGCAGAGTTTTTAGAACAAAGCTTGGTTTCGGCCTTTATCGAACGTATGCAACAAAGATCTTTGGTCTTGAAACAACTATTTGAACAGGGAGAACCGACTTTAGCGGCGTTATTTGATCTTATGTTTGATGGCTTTAAGGATATAGTCACCAGCTTTTTAACCACAGTAAAAGCATTGTTTTTAGGAACGATTGATATCTTGTATCAGCTGATGATGATCTTGACCGCCTTGCTTGATTATTTGGAAATACCGGTCGGTATGATAAAAACGTTTTTTAGCGCCTCTTTAGCCGACATTAACCTGTGGATTGATTCGGCCAAGGCAGCGTAAAGCCACTTTTTAATTTAATTTCACCTTTACATGCTATTGCAAAGGCTAAGGTTTGACAGGGAAAGTTTATTTTTCCAAACAGCAGTCATTAACACTAAGAGAAAAATCACGATCACTTCATTACCACTTCAGTATTAGCACCCGCAAATATACAGCACAGCACAACTAAAAGAGCAAGCCGAGGCTAAGGTCAAGGCTTAAGCATTAACCGCTTAATATTTACTTGTCGGCAGTAATACGGCAAGCAAATTTTATTACTTATACTCAGAAAAAGAGAGCACTTATGTCAGTTTTTAAAGCATTAGACAAACAAGGGTTAGTGAACCCTGAATTTAAATATAATTCACTGGAAGATACCCTGTTAGAGCAAGATATTTATTCTTGGCGCCATCAACACAGAGCGGCCAAAATTGATTTTGGCAAGGACGTTATGAACGGTATTACTGATATCATAAATCTGGGGCTTGATATTGGTATTAAAATAGAAAAAAGTGAAGAAGATGCTAAAGAAACAATTTTAACTAGTAAATTAGCATCTTTAAATAATGAAAGTGACGCTTTGACTGGCGAGTTAGCCATTTTAAATCGTAAATTAGTGTTGTTCGATCTGGAAGTGGGAGATCCAAGCGTCCAATCTGCTTTGACAAAGACTCTCGATGCACTTAAAGAAGAAGAAAAAGAATTAGATAAAAAACAATCCAAAACTGATGACGAGACTAAAAGATTGGAACTGTTACCGAGCCTTATTGACGAAGTTGCAGATACAGTAAATGGTGTTAGTTGGCAAACTAGAGACAAGATTGAAACGAAAATAGATGATCAAGAAGACGCCATTGAGATAGTAGATAAAAAGATTAAAACAATTAAAGAAGAACTTGCGTCAGACGGTATGACTAAGCTGGAGAGTGCTTTGGAATACGATCCTGATTTGGAATACGATCCTGATTTGTCAGAGGTCGACTATACTACTGGGAGTAAATCGGTACAGCAACATCTAGAAGATGCGAAAACAGGTATCTCAACCGCACAATTTGTTATCGATAAGTTGATGTCTTTTTGGAGTACCCATAATGTCATTCATGCTGATGACGATGGTTATGTAGGCTCGGTTAAAAACTTTGTCCAAGTGCTACATCATACTGGTTATACCGTGCAGATTATTGAAACGGATAAAGATGATGAACAAATCCTCTATATCCATAAAAGAGGGGAAGGAGCTGTTCCTCAATATTCAAAGATTGAGGGCGAGAATAAGTATGAGAAAAAAGAGTTTACTATTGACGATATTAAGAACAACGAAAATGGTCTGTTTGATGAACTAGAAAAGCAAGGCCTAGCGATTAAGATTGATTTATATGGTTCATATGAAAAAGATCCAAACTTCATTGAAAAATTTCTTGGGGATACATTCGAAAAAGGCAGTCATTGGATTAGTCGAAAACGCTATGCAACGTTAAAGCTTAAGCATAATTTAAATGAAAATGGCAAGATCGATGATACGGGTATGAGTTCGAATACGATTAAAGAAATCTATAAACTAGAACAAAAATTAGCTATAAAGCAAGATAAAACGATTCTTCCAGATAATGTTTATGATACTCATAAAGGTCAAGCAGCGTTTATAGGCCTCCTTAAAAACAATGCTGATAGAGATTGTTGGGTTAACATACTGGCACATATCAAGAAAGCAAAAATCGAAGATTTATTAGCATTAAATAATACTCAAAAAATAAAGGTTTTGGCTAACTACCAATTCATTACTGGTGTAGAATTTAATGCTTTAACTAAAGAAAGTAGAATTAAGCTTTTAAAAATATACGGTATCAATGCAGATGAAAAGACTGAAGAAATTGAGATTAAATTTTTACATATTTTAAGGGATGCAGCTTTTCAAGATGGCCTTACTTTGGATCAGAAGAAAGATTTACGTGGCTTATTTGGACAACTCAATACTCAATTTATCCAAGTACTGTCAAACGTAGCTAAGAAAAATGTTCTACGTTTGCTCAGCGGTTTTGGTAATACGGCGATCCCTCAGGCATTTATTGATGGTTTAGGTAGTGCAGTAAACCAGAAGCAATGGAAGGAAAATATTCTAAGTTTGCTCAGCGGTTTTGGTAATACGGCGATCCCTCAGGCATTTATTGATGGTTTAGGTAGTGCAGTAAACCAGAAGCAATGGAAGGAAAACATCCTCAGTTGTCTACATGGGGTTCCTGAAGATAAAATTAAGAATCTACCAAGAGGGTCTAAGAAAAATATCCTTTCTATGTTATGCATATTTCCTACTAAAGTTGAAATCAATACCTTTGTCAATCTTAGTGTAGTTGCTGGTGATATAGCTGTTACCCGTAAGCTCAATATTCTACGTCTGCTACACGATTTAGATTCAAACGACATCAAGGAAATTGATATAATAGCAAGAAAACGAATTTTAGAACTATTTTCTGTGCACATTAGTTTGAAGGGTTTTTCCGATTTTTGGACGTTAGACCAAAATGGTAAAAAAGCAGAATTAAAATTAACCCTGCCATATCTGCTTACATCTATAGAAAATGTGGTCATTGAAGACTTTAGCCCTGATTTGTATAAAAAAATATTAAGCTTACATTTGGATTTAATAGATGTTGCAATTATTAATGTAGGTAAAATATTGTTAATTAGAGATAACATTAATGACGCCAAATCGCTATGGGACGGCATAAACTTAAATTAACTATTTCTGCCTCGTCATTCGTGGCGAGGAATTAATTATAAGGTGTTTTTCTTCAATTTTTATTAATTAAAGGTATGTTATGCTTTTAAATCAACTCAATTCAAAAACCCTAGCACTGTCAACACCCGCGCTCGGCTTCGGCCTGTCATACAACGCAGAGGGAGACAGTACTAATTACACATGTCTGATCCAGCCAGAGCAATTGCAGGTCGACCTATTAGATCTAGTGGAACTGCTTGGCGAACAGACTTTTCTGAGCGATATTACTGCGCAGTTACCACAAGCGATTGCCGACGCACTAGCGTCGGTGGCTTTCAATGAGCAGGGGCTGAGCATAGGTCAGTTAGCCTCGGCGAGCTTTGCTGCGGTTAATGTCAGTTATCAAAAATCTGCCGACAGCAAAAGTTGGCACTTGCAATTTTTAGATAATGACCTGCAAACTCAGCGCATGCTGCTGGTGCTTAACTATGACAGCATTAGTTTAGGTAATAGTTTAGGTAATAGTCTAGACAATAATCTAGACAATAGTCTAGAAGACAGCCAAGGTACAGCTCAACAGAACGTCCAAAGCAAAAGTCAATTAACCGACATTGCTTTTACTGGCGAACTGCGGTTATTTAACATAGCGGTGCAACTGGTCGCCCTTTATAACAAAACAGAGGGCTGGCAGTACCAACTGAAAACTCTGACAGGGGAAACCTTGTCACTCAGTCAGTTGTTGCAAGACTTTGTTCAGCTGATACAAGTACCCAGCGAGTTCAGTGATTTTGCGCTCGGTGATTTTGAACTGGCGGATATTGCTTTGCTGTTAACCCCCAATCAGGGGGCGGCGCAGTTACAAACCCGAGTGACATCAAACTGGCAGTTTGACTTTGTCGATAAAACCTTTGCCGTTGATGATATTCAGCTGGCAGTGCAGTTCAATGATAAGCAGTTATCGGGACTGTCACTCGCTGGCCAAAGCATATTTTTTGATGTTAAGGCCAACGTGTTGGCTAGTTACGATAGGCAAGCAGGTTGGGATATTCAACTAGATTATATGCCTGAGCAGACAGTACAATCAGATCAGCAAAGCCAGTTAAGCCAGCCATTAGCACTGTCAACGCTGCTAACGGGGTTTGTTGAGGATATTGACTTGCCAATGGAGTTGCCCACCTTAGCCTTGAGCGATTTTCGCGTTAATTTGCAGCCCAAAATAGCTAGATTGGCGCTAAAAGCGCTGTCGACCTTTACTTTAGACTTGCCAGGTATAACGACAATTGAGCTGAATACATTGATCAATCTTGAACGCTCTCCTAGTGCAGGCACCAATATCACGCTGAACGGGGTCGGCCAATTTGACCAAAGTCCGCTTACTGTTAGTGCTGGCTATAGTCAGCAAAATAAATGGCAACTCGATATTTATTGCCAGCAAGGTGGATCCGTTAGTTTGACATCGATGGCAAATGATTTTTTTGCCGAGGTTGGCCTGCCCATTGATTTACCGGACTTTCGTTTGTTTGAGCCATTTTTGAGCCTAAACCCACAAACGGTTACCGGCAGTTTAAGCACCAAGGTGCAGAGTAATTGGCCGCTTGAATTTGAAGGAACAATTATTACGGTTGAACAGATTGATTTAAACCTTCAATTTAGCAATAAAAAACTCACCGGGGCTTTGATTAAAGGGTTCGCCAATCTTGACGGTTTAAAGTTCGATGTGCTTATCACGCATGAGATAAAGAAAGGTTGGACCATTCAATTAGACACCCAGCCAGATCAGGAAGTACGGCTATTTTCTTTGTTAGCAACCTTTTTAGATACAATAGGGCTACCCGCTGAGCTGCCCGATTATACGCTAAGTGATGCCCGACTGTTATTGCAACCCAAAACCAGTACCATTGACGTTACCGCGCGTACGGCTATTGACCTGCGCTTAACCGAGCAGCTGGCGGTAGAGGTTGATTTAACGGTTCGTTATGACAAAAGTGCCAGTAAAGCAGCAACGGTGAGTGTTAACGGTATAGGTCAATTTGCCAACAACCCGCTACAAATGCAAGTAACCAGCGTGAATGGCCAACAGTGGCTGTTGAGTGCTTCAAACGATAATGGTCAGCAAATAAAAGTGGGCAGCATGTTGCAAGACTTGGCCAGCGAGTTTGGCATGGACGAAGATGACTTTCCAACGCTATTGGCTAGGTTGTCGTTTAAAACACTACTCGCCAATTATGATCTTAAGTCCAGCGATTATGCTTTTTCACTGTCTAAGTGTCGTTTAGCGGTATAAAAGCGGTTTAGCTGAATTAATGGCGCCAGTATTATTCGTTTAACATTACTTCTAAACCTAAGATAAAGGAAACAATCGTGAATACCACCACAATAAACAGTAATGATAAACTCATTACTGCGCTTGAACCTGTCAGTAATGTTGCACAAGCGCATAGTTTGCTAAGTAAACTTGCCGTCGCAAACGACGATATTGATTTATTGGTCGTACCGAGAAAAAAGGCGCAGCCGGTTAAAGAATATATAGCCAGTTTTAAAAAGTTAATTTTTTCGACCCAAAAATTATTATCTATTACAACGTTATGGCTATATCGCGATGGCCCACAAGAGCAGCTATTAAAAGCCGCTATTAAAACATTAAATGCGCGGGCCAGTGCTGCTCAGCCGATACATGTGCGTATTCTTTATTCTATATCGAAACAAAAGCAAGCGATTTTTTCAATGGCATCGCCTGAAAACTATTTTATTGATGGGTTAACACTTAACCCTCATTTTCATCTTGCTTTTTATCGTTTTAGTTTTTTGACCGATGGTCATGCCTTTAATCACGCCAAAATTGTCGCGGTTGATGATGATAAACTTTTGGTTGGCGGTATTAATTTTGTCCATCATGATTATCAATCACTTGAGGAGCCTGTGCATGATGTTGCGGTAAAAATAACACGGCCGCAGGTGGCTTATATGGGCCATAACTATTTAAGTCGCCTGGTGGAAAGTGGTAAACCTAAATATGGCCAGATTTTCAGTGGTGGTGAAGCACAAGATTATTTATCTGCTGAATTTTCTCATCTATTTCAAGCCGCTTTCACCCTTGAGAATACACTTAATACTACACTAACCGCAAACCCGCTCGATGAAGAAGGTTATATGCTTGGCGTAGGAAAGTTGCAAGGAGGTACTGGCAATGAAAACATCGGCAAACAGGCGATGTTTGCTATGTTGGCGAATGCGCAACAGCAGATAGATGTCGCTCAACAATCAATTGGTTTTATTCCGGGTAAGCACCAAGGGAAGTTCACCGATACAGGCGATGAATTTTGCCGAATGATTGCCCAAGCGCTAAAACGAGGTGTGCGAGTGAATATTATCTTATCTGGTCGAGAAAATATGGGGGACTTTATTAATCATATTTCTCAACCTGCATTAACCCAGTATATTAAAAATGTGGGTGAGCTTACTGACGTGCAGTTGGACCTGCTAACGATTAGGGCCGCAAAAAATCGCTTTGACCGACAAGGTAGCTCCGCAGGAAAAACGCGATTACACGCAAAAGCGATTATTGTGGATGAACAAATGGTTTATCTTGGTTCGCAGAATTTGTATTACGATAATCATGCAGAGTTTGGCGTCATTATTCATAATAAAGCGTTTGCCCAGCGTTTTAAACAGCAATTTTGGCAAGGCCTATGGCCAAACAAACCTGCGTCAGAGACAGAAGTTTACCAAGAACCATTGGCTGATAATTTACTGGCATTGTCATCTAAATTAACCAGTGCATGGCGTCTTATTGGTTAAGGTTTGTTGAGTTATTCTTATGCTGTTTAGCGTTATATCTATAGCGTAATAAACAACAGCTTTTCACCCGCATTTTCTTCCCTTCGTAGTGACAAATTTAGTTGGCAGTTAATTATCTCACTGAATTTTTTTGAAATTTACAATCTATTAGTTTTAATTGCCGCTGAACATATAGACATTATTCTACCGTGAGTAGCTTGAGTGTTGTGCATGTATCGGGCGTCATAATAACTTCAGATAGAGGCTCCAAGATGAACAGAGACAATACATTTAATTATGCCTTCAATTATGCAGATATTTCCATCGCAGATATGACGGGGATTATCAAAAAAATCAAAAGTCTTCTTAATATTAGTGGCGATAGTCAAACTGTTGTTGATAGTGAAATTTATCAAGGAGAGCAAGCTCATAGTGGTTTTTGCTTTCGTTGGGATTATTGCGCTAATACCAAAAACCTCACCATAGTGTGCGATAAGAAACCAGCCTTCATTCCTGTCAACTTACTCAATAAAAAAATAGATGACTTGGTTTTTAATGCAATAAGTAAAAATTATATATGATCTTGTAATAAGCATTCATCGGCTATTTTTTAAAGCACATTTTTTATTAAAAGCACATATTAAAAAAATGTCAGCCGTCAATATTAGCCCAAGATCACCTGTAACTACCGATAACGTAGGCTGTTTATCTGCGAGGATAAAAATTAAATTTCATTGCATGCAATGAAATTTCGCCTGTGGTAGCTGTTTTTTTTAGGGTGATTTAGGTTATAGATAAACCAAGGAAGATTGAAAAATGATTGTATTCTCTAAGAGGTTACTTGGTATTGCGTTATTTATTAGTATGTCAGCTGGGGCTACTGAAACCGCTAGCAGCTTAGCGGCTATTCCTTTGGTTGATGAAGCTAAGCGCCAAGTTGCAATAGATAATTATCCGGTTTTGTCCCGTGCAGTGGTCCGACCTTGGTATCAAAAAATTAATTACTTCATTTTACTGGGTCAAGAAAAACGCGATATAACGGTCAGCCGACAACCACTTAACCTAGCCATTGATCATGATGGCTTAAATGCTGATTATAATTCGTCGCTATTGTCATTCACGGCAGGTGGAAATTTGTTTAATAAGACCTCGTTACACCTAGCACTTACCCTTAATCGCTTTAATTTAAAAGGAAATATCCAGACAAGTTTCAACGACGGTATTAATACTGTTGAGCCTGTTGAATATCAACGTAATAAAACCCTAACAGAATTGTTTGTTGAGCATGAGCTGAGCCGAGGTATTTCTGTTGGTTTTGATGCTTATTATAGTGGTGATGCTTATCGTAACGCAGGGCAAGAAGGTTCTTTTTTGGATGAAGAGTTTGGTGCAGGTTTATTGCTTTCTCGTCAATTTACCTTTAAATCGTCGCAATACCGTCTCGATTATATTCTTAGTCATCGGCAAGTAAAGCCTGGCGTAAGTGGGCAAGAAACCCTCAAACGTACTTTTCATAATGCAATGTTAACCTATTCTTACCAATGGAATTATGACTTTTCAATGGATTTTAATGCTCGACTTTCGTATTACCCGCAGTTTGATCCGTTAAGTTATTGGGATAACGATGTTGTTTATGCGCTTGGCGCGGCATTGATTTATCGCCTTTGGGACAGTAATGAGCTGGTTTTTAAAGCTGAGCGCATGAGTTTAGGTGGCAGTGATCATCTCAATATTTTGTCACTTACTTTTGAACATCATTTTGGCGCTAATAAATCTAAACGACGTAAACGTCGCCATAAAATTCCGCAGTTATTGATTAAATAACCTAGATCAGAGTTAATTATTATGTCTAACAATAGCGAAATACCCGTTAATTTGAAACTTGCTTTATTTGGTGGTGCCGGCATTGGTTTGTTATTTGGCGTTATTATGGGTACCAGTGTTACCCCCACTGTGGCGACTATTTTAGGTGCCTTAACCACCTTGTTAGCCGGTATTTTGGGCTTAAATGACCAGCATTTTAATAATACGAAAGCGGTTAGAATTGGTGGTTTTGGTTTTGCCTGTGTGCTTGGTGCTTATTTGGGTTTGTTTGTACGGGCCAATAATGTTTTTTCACCGTCAATTATCTCCATGAAAGCGTCTTATATTGCGGCTGGATTTTCTGAGCAACAAGCCTTGAATTTTATTGCTTATAAAGAGTTTGGTATTGCTTTAACAACATCAAAGACAAGGATGACCAATGTTAGTGAAAAAAGCGCGGTAGCGGAGGATGATATAACAAGTAGTGGGGTTGAAAATGATGCTGAACCTATAGTAAGCGGCGTTGAAATATCCATGTTAAGTTCTCATGCCAATAAACAACATAGCAGTGTTCTATTTAGTGCCCCTGTTGAGATAAGTGGTTGTGATGAACTTGCCTATACCGATAATACGTTACCGCTAGATGAGATACTCAATAATTTTGAATTAACTGGTGGTGTGTGGGAAGAGCTCAGTACTAGGGTGCAAAATCGTTACCGCGATACCAGTGAGCAAGAACAAAAATCACTGCTGTTACTTGTTAGGGATACGGCTTGTAAAGTAGACGTAGTAACTAAGAGTCATTGTGCTGATTTGGCATTAGCTATTGATAAAGAAAACTTTAATGATGTTGTAGCGTCAGTTAAACAAGTTGGTCAACAATGGAGTGACGTTGCGAGTGATATTGAGCAGGTTAGTTTACCTCCGGCAATGAAATTGTCGATACTTACTGAAGCCAAGAATATTGTTTGTGGTGCTTCATGAAAAATACCCTTACAGCTAATTTTAATCAGACAATAGCTTGGTCATTTTTGCTACACCTTCACTGGCTGATTAAATTACTTTTTACGACATTGTGCTTGCTACCCATGATGAGTAAAGCTGATTTTGATCCTGAGCTATTGAGCCAGTCAACTGTTCGTATATTAATCAAGAATAAACAAGGGGTGATTGGTGCAGCAAGTGGGTTTATATGGCAGCAGCCAGATCAAATAGTAACGTCGTTACATGTGATGGCCAATGATAAGAATGCAAAAATAATTATTGAATTTGGTAAAAAACGACGACTAGCGAAAGTTAAAGCGGTTTTACCTTATGCAGATTTAGTGCTGCTAACGGTTTCTAAACCCATTAAAGAATGGCTACCCTTGTTAAGTTTTGATCCCATTAAACCCAAATATAAAGCACGTGTATCAGCGTTGGGCTTTAATCGCGGTTCGTTAGGTATGAGTACCCGTGAGTTGATCAAAGGTTACGCAAAACCTGAAGTACTACAGCAGTTTTTACCGGAAAGTGCTGTTTCTGCACTAAGCAAGAGTAAAATGCCTGATATTCAACTACCGATATATTATTTAGATGGCAGCTTGTTACCCGGCTATTCTGGAGCGCCTATTGTTAATGCCGAAGGCAAGCTGATTGGTATTGGTAATGGTGGTCTTGAAAATGGAGCCGCGAACGTCAGCTGGGTGATCCCTGCGCAACATTTAGTTGCTTTGCAAAATTCCAGTAAACATCATTTACCAGTTAACTTGGATCAAACGTCTAAAATATTTACTTTAGATAAAGTTGACCAGCGCACCAAAACTATCGTGCAACATTGGCAACAACCCTTAGATAAGTCACTAATGCATGAGCTTTCCTGGTTGCAAAGGTTAAGCCAAAGCCTTATACGGCGAGCATATGCAGAACCAGCATTATCAATAGTTGCATCTGGGGATAGTACATTTAGCAGTAGTGATGTTAATTATAAAGTAGTGAAATACCAACAATTTACTTTTGTTAACGTTAAAACTCGTAGTTATCAACAAATGTTACTTTCATCGGGCACACCAGCCAATATGGAGCAGGTGTTCACATTGTTTAATATGGTTTTTAAAGGTTACCAAGTGGATTACCAGTCTTTTTTATATGATGTCTATGAAGACGACAAAACAGGTTTAAACATTCTTGTGCCTTATGGCGTTGACCTAATGGTTGATGATGGTTATTTATTAGCGCAAGGCGAGATGTTTTGCCGAACCTGTGATTATGAAATTCAATATCATGCGCGTGTACTTAATGATAAAACGGCGTTATTGATTAAAGAAAGTCCTTATGAATTTTTACACGATATAGCCAACCAACATTGGCAAGATCTTAATGACGAAGGCGATTTTCAGGAGTATAGCGATTTTCGCACTATTGAAAATTTTGGTGCTGATCGTTATATCTTAAGAGCCACCTTTTCAGACTTTGCCGAGCCTTTTAAGCAAGAGTTTGAATTAAACTATTTTACCGCGGCCACGAATAAAAAAGCTTGGTTTCAGGCTCAGGGTATATTGAATCGTTTTGACGATGATTTTTGGCAGCAAGTTAACGCTAACCGCGGTACAAATTGCCAATTACCACAAGAAAGCTTAGCCAAAGTAACGCTCTGTGAAGATATTAGTACGGTATTAAAAGTGCTGATAAGTGTGCACCTTACCGCTTTTTCGAATCAATTCTTTCTACCTAGTAAATAAACGTTTAATTAATATTCATTAATATGTGAGTTAACAATGTCACTAAATAATACTTGTAAAATATTCATGTTTTTAATAATGACCTTGTTGTTATTGAGCTGTTTTGACCAAGGTGAAAATCAAGGTAGTAATAAATTGTTAATCAATGGTTCGGTGTTAAAGGGGAAATTCAAATCGGCAGATCTATTTATTTATAATCAGTTTGAACAGTTACTTTGGCAGGAATATACCAATGAACTTGGTGAATTTAGTGCCGCCATTCCAAAAAATAGCAAAGGTGTGCATAAGGTTATATCTCGAGGTAATAGTGACTCAACAATGGTCTGCGATGCTACAGCGTGTTTTGTTAATGGCTCAGCTACACATCTCAGTTTCGGAGAGGAAATTCAAGCAAATGATCTTTTGGATATCGAAATTAAAACCCTTGCTTATTTGGGCAACGGAAATCAAGTAAAGCAATTAAATGCTTTAACATCGCTAACTTTTGATCGGTTTACGGGTATTGAAAATGATCTTAGTGAAACCAACTTTAATCGCTTAGCCAAAAGTGGCAGTAAAATTACCGCGGCGTCACTTGGATTCGTAACAGCGCAAAATATTAATTTGTTAAGTTTAAATATGCTTGATATTACTCAACCCGATAGTTTATCCAATGCGGGAACTTATGAAATAATATTTAGCTTGATAAACGCTAGTTTTGCTAAAAACCTTAATGATTTAGACAAGCTCGCGAATGTAACTCAGCGTTTAATTTTAAATCATGGTGATCTAGCGTTACAAGAAGAACTTGAAAGAATTCAAAAGGCACTGCTAGAAGAAGTTCTAAACCTTATTGCCAGAGATGATATTAATGTTACAAATGCTGACGTAATACAAAGTATTAACCTTGCGGCAACAAAACCAATAGATTTTATTGCTTTTTACGATGCGGTAACGGCTCATAATTTTAACAGTAATGACGGCGAAAACTTTATTAGAAAAATATCAGCATCGAGTACTTATTGGGGAGCAAGTATCCGTAAAAAAGACAGTTGGTGGTGGGTTAGTGGTGGTAATCGAGGTAAACCAGAATGGCTTGAGTTGGAATTAATGCAACCAAGTAAAGTCGGCGCTTTTGCTATTGGTTTATCTAATAATTACCAAGGAAAAAATTTACGAATACAGGGATTTAATGAACAGCGGCAATGGGTAAACCTGTTTGAGTTTGATCATGAAAGCTTTAATGATCCTGATCTAAAAAATGTTATTCATCACTCTGATATGCTAGCCACAGATGGCGATACATATAGTCATCTTCGGTTATTATCTGCACCAACAACCAGTTTGTGGCTAGAGTATTTGTGTTTTTTTCCAGACGATATTGATTTTTCTATCAACAATCCCTCTTGCTCATCTGATAATAAAATTAAGGTAATAAGCACCAACACGGCAAGTTCAAGTAATTTATTAGCTCCTGAAAATATCATGAAGAAAGGTGTTATCGGTAAAAGTAGTTGGTGGCTCAGTGATATGGCAACCGGTGAAGATGAATGGCTAATGTTTGAATATAGTCAGCCGTTTATGGCTACTTCAATGAGCTTAACGCTTAACCAACGCAACGTTGGTAATGAGGTGGAAATACAAGCTAGCAATGATGCAGAAAACTGGCAAACCTTATTAAATATTACTGCTGAACATTACCAATATGAAGAGCCTGATGTGCAGGGGTTTATCACCCTAGCAATACCACTAGTTAATAATAAACCTTTTATCTTTTATCGCTATTTCTCTAAACCGTCTGCATTTTTGTGGATTGAACACCTGGCATTTGAAAAATATTAGCGGATATTTATTATGAAATTTTATGCTGTTACGCAACTTGAAGACATTAGTAGGCATAGAGAACGGATTAATGTAGAAAGAATTAGCTAGGTTTATTCGAGGTGAGTATAAATCAACAAATGTAAAACCAAATAGGCATTACAGGTTTTAGACAGGTAGTGTGTTTTTTAAACACAAGGAGGTTATATTGTTTTTCCGTCATGTTCACTTTTTTAGCCGAAGAGTTAAATTAGTTACAGCTTTATTTTTTTTGATGTCTTTTGGAAAACTAGCTGCTGCTCCCTTACTTAATTTTAATATGCAGGTGAGTGATGTAACGCCGGGGGCCATAGCAACTTATACTTTTTCCTATACCACTGTGACCGCTTTAACTACAAGCGATGCGGTTGCATATGCTTTGTTTCCAACTGGCTTTGTAACACCTGTGGGATGTGGAAATGTGGTTGTTACTATTAACGGAAATATGGTCTCTTGTGACTCTAACTTTAATGGACAATATGTCAAAATAACCAGTGCTGTTGCATCAGGAGATAATGTTGTAGTGACTTATAACAATATCACCAATGCAAGCTCTGCCGGTATAAAAACGTTTAGATGGATGCGCACCGCAAATGGCGGCGGTAATGAAATCGATGGAGTAAACCCAGCCCCGAGAGTGACACTAGTTACACCCAATTCAGCACCTCAAATTACAGGTGTTCCTATTGTCACAACCATTAGCGATAACCTAACGGTTGTGCCTTTTAATAATTTAACTCTTACAGATGCAGATGCCGATAATGTCTCTTTGACTATCACTTACTCACCTATGAATGGTACGTTAACTGGTGCAGGTATAATGGGGACTGCAGGTAATTATTCTTTTCCTTCAGATTCTTTGATAAACGTACAAAATTGGTTGAGAACACTGCTGTTTACACCAACTTTTGCCCAAGTGTCTGTTGGTAATAACGTAATAACAGCATTTTCAATAACCTCCAATGACGGTACGGTTAATAGTACGGTACATACTTCAAGCCAAATAACGGTGAATAACGTAAATGATGCGCCAACTATTTCAGGAACTCCTGCAACATCGATAGCACAAGGGGGAACTTATTCGTTTACGCCTGTGGCTAATGATATTGATGGTGACAGCTTAACCTTTACTATAATTAATAAGCCAAGCTGGTTGAGTTTCAGTACAGCTAGCGGACAATTAAGTGGTACGCCAACGAATGCTGATGTGGGTA